>JAVSMU010000001.1:667845-810601 GCA_032027045.1 Truepera sp.
CTGGCTAGGGACCTCCACCGACGGCTCCGACCCCGAGGCCTTCCTCAAAGAAGTCACCTGGGACATGATCGACAACATCGTCACGTGCCCCGACGGCCCCGAGGGCCTCACGGCCACCGTCAACCTGGTCAACCAGACCCCGGCGCTCATCCCCATCCTCACCTACACCGCCTTCAGCATCATCGACTCGCAGTACGCCATCGCGGGCGGCGCCTGGGACGGCACGCAGGCCACCTGGGAGAGCTGGGTCGGCCGTGACCTGACCGCCGAGTTCCTCCACAAGCACACCAGCGGCACCGGCGCTTACAAGCTGGTCGAGTGGAACGATGACAGCGTCATCGCCGACGCCTTCGAGGACTACTGGGGTGGCGCACCCGCCCTCGCGCACGTCGTGTACCGCTACGTAGACGAGCAGTCGACGCGTATCCTCGCCATCCAGCAGGGCGACGCCGACCGCATCACGCTCAACGAGAACTCCGCCGTCACGCAAGTCGAAGGCGCGCCCGGCGTGTCCGTCCTGCGCGATCCGAACTGGGTACCGGCCAGCGTGACGTCCGTCTTCTTCAACTTCGACATCAATACCGACGCCAACGAAGACGTTGGTACCGGCCAGCTCGACGGCAAGGGCATCCCCAGCGACTTCTTCGCCGACTTGAACGTGCGCCGTGGCTTCGCCCAACTGTTCGACCAGCAGGGGTTCGTCGACCAGGTCTACCAGGGTAATGGCGTCGTCATCACCATGGGCCTGCCCCCCAGCTTCCTCGGCTACAACCCGAACGTGGCCGTTCGCACCCTCGACCTCGAGGCCGCGGCGCAGTTCTTCCGCGCAGCGTTCGATGGCGCCGTCTGGGACAAGGGCTTCGAGTTCACCGCGCTCTACAACTCCGGCAACACCATCCGCCAGACTGCGTTGGAACTCATCAAGGACAACCTCGAGTTCATCAACCCGAAGTTCAAGATGAACGTTCGCGGTCTGCCGTGGGCCGACTACCTCTCCCGCACCGCCGAGAAGAAGGCGCCCATGTTCGCACTCGGCTGGGCCGCTGACTACGCCGACCCGAGCAACTTCATCAACACCTTCTACGATAACGACGGCTTCTACTCGGCCCGCACGAGCATCAACGTGCCCGAGATCCAGGCCATCATCGACCAGGCCGACAAGCTGGTGGACCCCGAGGCGCGCGGCTTCCTCTACCGCGGCATCGGGCCGCTGCATTACGACGAGGCCCCGCTCATCGCGGTGCCGATCCAGAACGCGTTCTTGGTCGTCCGTTCGAACCTCGACGGCGTGTACTACAACACCATGTACTCCGACAAGTTCCTCTGGAAGGCCCTTTCCAAGAACTGAGTCGCCTGTTTCGGGGGCCGGAACCAGTCAAGGTTCCGGCCCCCGAGGCCTTGACGCCTTTCGCTTTGGCCCGGATGTACTGCCCTAGGTTCGCGGTGCCGGCGGCCGATTCACGGCGATCTCGAAGCGCGAAGAGAGAACCCTATCTTGTTCGTATTCATCGTTAGACGCTTGCTGCTACTGCCGGTAGTGTTCGTCGGCGTCACGCTCGCCATCGTGCTGCTCATGCAACTCCTGACGCCCTACCAGCGGGCCGCGGCCTATGTGCAGTCGGAACAGCAGATAAAGAACATCGACTCCATCATCGTTCAGTACGGACTAAAGGACCCTTGGTACATGCAGTACGGGCGCTGGATCGGTCAAGTATTCAAAGGTAACCTGGGCTATTCCCGCACCGCTCGCGAGCCCGTGCTCACGACCTTGAAGAAGCGCTTCCCCGTCACCCTCGAGCTGGCGATCTTCGCCATCATCCCCGTGCTGGGCGTGGGCATAGTGATGGGCACTGCCGCTGCGCTCAACCGCGACAAACCTATCGACCAACTCACGCGTGTAATGTCGATCGTGGGTTGGTCGTTGCCGACGTTCGTGCTGGGTATCTGGCTGCTGGTGATCTTCTACGGTTGGTTGGGGTGGTTCCAACCCGGCAGGGTGTCTACGGCCACGCAGGTGTCGTTGGCCGGCGTCAACTCCGGTTTCACCGTTTACACGCGCATGATGCTGCTCGACGCCATCCTGAACTGGCGGTGGGACGTCTTCTGGGACGCGCTCAGGCACATGGTCTTGCCCATCGTGACGCTGTCGGTGGTTCAGAGCGCCCAGATAATGCGCGTCATGCGCTCTTCCTTGCTCGACGCCCTGGGGCGCGACTACGTGCGGACCGCGCGCGCGAAAGGGCTGCCCGAACGCGTCGTGACGCGCAAGCATGCCAGGCGCAACGCCCTCATACCGGTAATCACGCTCTCGGGCTTCGTGCTCATAGGCC
The DNA here is from genome assembly GCA_032027045.1 of Truepera sp. NCBI lineage: Bacteria > Thermotogati > Deinococcota > Deinococci > Trueperales > Trueperaceae > Truepera > Truepera sp. The sequence goes on from JAVSMU010000001.1 coordinate 670,176, forward strand.
TCATCAACGGCGTGGTCATCACCGAAACCATCTTCAACTATCCCGGGCTTGGTCAGTGGGCCGCCGCGGCCGCAGTCAACCTCGATTACGCCTCCGTCCTCGGGTTTGCGGTCTTCACGGCGATGATGGTAGTTTTCGCCAACCTTCTCGTCGACATCCTCTACGGCATCGTCGACCCGCGCATCAGGTACGAGTGACGTGAGCGACAGAACCAACGCCGACATCGAGGCCGCCGAAGCGGCCGTACAGTCTGCGGAAGCCGGGAGGCGCGGCAAGTCCTGGAAGCGCTTCCGCCGTAACCCCCTCGCCATAGTGGGGCTGGTACTGCTCTCCATGTTCGTGCTCCTGGCCGTTTTCGCGCCCGTCCTCACGGAGTTGCCGCGAAGCTGTTTGCGCGACCTCGAACTGACCGCCAGCACGCAGCACGATTACCGGAACCCCACGAAAGGGGCGTTCTGGAAAGCGATCTTCAACCCGCCCAAGTCCTGTTTCACCATCGCGCGCGTGGGCTACAGCACCCAGCCGGCCGACGCGGCCTCGACGGGGACCGTGCTCGGCACTACGAGTGGCGGCTACGACATCTTCTACGGGCTCGTGTGGGGCACCAGGACGGCGTTCAAGGTCGGCCTCATCGTCGTTGGCATCGCCTTCCTCGTGGGCATGATCGTCGGGGCCCTGTCGGGTTACCTCGGCGGACTCTTCGACAACATCGTCATGCGCTTCACCGACGTGGTCATCTCGCTGCCCAGCCTGGTGGTCGCGCTCGTGGTCGTCATGGTGCTCGGCAAGTCGATCGAGAACATCATGCTCGCCATCGCCGTGACCGCCTGGCCCTCCTACGCGCGGCTCATGCGCGGCGAGGTGCTGCGCGTGAAGGAGGAGGAGTACGTGGCTGCCGCTCGCGCGCTCGGCCGCCGCACGTTCGGTATCATCGGGCGCCACGTGCTGCCGAACGCCGTCGGGCCCATAGTCATCGTGGCCAGCCTCGACATCGGTTCGGTGGTGCTGACCGCCGCGGCGCTGTCGTTCCTGGGCCTGGGCGCCGAGATCGGTTACGCCGATTGGGGCCAGATGATCTCGTTCGCGCGCGACTGGATCTTGGGCCCGCCGGGCAAGCCCTTCTACTTCTGGTACGTCTCGTTCTGGCCCGGGATCATCATCTTGCTGTTCGTGCTCGCCTGGAACTTGCTAGGCGACGCCTTCCGCGACGTGCTCGACCCGCGCTCGCAGTGAGCGCTCCGGCCTCAGGCGCCTAGGGTAGGCCGGAGGCGCCCAAGTGCGCTAAAGCCACTTGTGCCTCGGCCGTCCTGCCGTTCATGTCGAGCAGGAATGCCGTGAGGAGCCAGTACTCCTCCTGCGACTGCCTGCCGGGCTCGTAGCGAGGCATGGTCGCGCTCAGGTACGCCCACAGGGCGATGGCCGAGGCGGTGCTCGCAAGCGGCTGAGGCCGCTCAGGCGAAGCGTGGAGCGCAGGCGGTGTGCCCAGCGAGAACATGTCGTTGTCTACCAGCGGTTCCGATAACGGTTGGACGACACGGTTCGACGGCCGGTGGCAGCGGGTGCAGCGCCTCTCGCCCGGCGGGAAGGAAAGGCGCGCCTCCTCGATGCCGCCACCGGTCTTGCCGTGGCAAACGGCGCAGTTCTGGGCGTAAAGGCGACTGCCGTCCGCTATGGCCTCGGCATAGTTCTCGGGCGGTACGGCGGCGGTGTCAGGGTGCACAGAATCGGTGGCGTAGACGGTCAGGACCACGCTGAAAAGCAGTAATGCGATGGGAGCAGCTAGCAGCAGCCGACGGGGTTTGGCGGAGTATTGCCTCAGGCGTCGTCTTCTGCGGGCTCGTCGCCCGGCTCCGACGCGGCTTCGGGAGCCTCTGATTCAGATGCGTCGGGCGCGGCGGCACTGGGCCGCTCCGCCTCGTCGTCGACGGCCGCGGCCGGCTCGGTCGAAGCCGGGGAGGCAGCGGGAGGAGTCGCCACGGGCGTAGCGGGAGCAGAAGTGCCGGCAGCGGCCGTTCCGGCCATTGCGGCGCCGGTCACGGGCGCCGGCGCCGGGGCCTTAGCCGGAGCGGCCGAAGTTGCGGATTGGGCGCTGCTCGCGGGCGCGGCACCGGCCTTGCCGGACTCACGGTCCTGTAGGGCCTTGACGATGAAGTAAACGAGGCCCGCGACGATGGCGACGGGAACGACGAAGCGGAGCAGGAGCCAGAGGAGCCCGGCGATGGCCTTGAGCAGCAGGCCACCGAGTGACAAGATCCAACCGACCAGCCACAGCAGCCCGGTACCGATCAACAGCGCGACCAGGCCGAACACGACCAACTCCACGACTTCTTGTAGCGAGCGCCTCATGGCGGCAGTATAACAGCCGGTCCTTTGCGAGGTTCGTGCAGGTAAGCTGCCACACGTGGCCACGGCGCGCGCGAGACCCACGACGAACAGGCAAGCGACCAGCATGGTGGTGAGCGCGGAGCGGATGGTGCACGGCGGGGCGGCCCTGTGCCGCACCGAGTCGGGGGCTGTGGCCCTCGTCAGGGCCGCGGTACCGGGCGAGACGGTGCGCGCCGACGTGCGCACCGAGCGGGGGGTGCTGCTCGGCGAGGCCGTCGAGGTGCTGGTTGCGAGCCCCGACCGAGTGCCGGCCAGTGAGCACCCCGGCCTCGACTACTCGTTCATGACGTACGAGCGGCAGTTGGCGGAGAAGCGCGCTGTAGTCGCCGACGCCCTCTCCCGCGCGCGGGCGCTGGCCGGAGACCGCGCCTCGCCGCGCCTCGCGCCCGAGGACGTGACGGGCGTGGTGCCGGCCCCGAACGAGTGGAGCTACCGGAGCAGCGTTCAGCCGGCCGCCTCGCCGGAGGGCCTCGGGTATCGCCTGCCCGCTACCAGGGAAGTGGTCGTCCTCGGCGAGGACCCGGTGGCCACGCCGGCCGTGCGGGCAGCATGGCAGCTTGCCCTGGGGTCGGGCGCCAACCGTGTGGCGGGCGCGCACGAGCTGGTGATCAGGGCCAACGACGCGGGCGAGGCGCTGGTGGCGATAGTCTCCAGCGCGGCGTCTCGCGCCCTACTCGACCTCGCTCACGCCTTGGTGAAGGGCGGCGTGACCGGCGTGATGTACGCGCCCTTCGACCCGCGCGGTCGCTTCCGTTCGGGCGCCGAGCGCCTGGCCGGCGCCCGAACCATCCTCCAAGAGTACGGGAACGTTTCCCTGACGGTGAACGCCACGAGCTTCGCACAGCCCAACCCGGCCGCGGCCGGCAGGCTCTACCAGGAGCTGGCACGCTGGGCCGGAAGCGGCGGACGCGCGGCCGAGCTTTACGCCGGCTCGGGCGCGATCGCGTTCCACCTGGCGCCCGGCTTCTCGCTGGTTACGGCGATCGAGATCGACAGGAGCGCCGTGGAGCGCGGCAAACGTGACGCCGAGCGTCTGGGTCTGGGCAACGTCGAGTTCGTGCGCCTCGACGCGCGGGAGGCGGTCATCCCGGAAACCGCGGAACTAGTAGTGGTCGACCCACCGCGGGCCGGGCTCTCGAAAGGCGTCCGTTCCGCCGTGGCGGTCTCCGGTGCCAGCCGGCTGCTCTACGTCAGTTGCGACGCGGCCACCTGGGCCCGCGACGTGGTGGAGTTGGAGGGCCTCGGCTTCACCCTCACGCGCTTCGTGCCCTTCGACTTCTACCCGCAAACGCACCACGTCGAACTCCTCTCCGAGCTGACGCGCACCTGAGGCCCCGGGAGGCTACACTCGTCCACATGCTCGCCAAACGGATCATCCCCTGCCTCGACGTGCACGCCGGCCGCGTCACCCGCGGACGACAGTTCGGCCGCGCGGAGCTAGGTGAACTCGCCGACGTCGGCGACCCGGTCGCTCTCGCCATGCACTACAACGACCAGGGCGCGGATGAACTCGTCATGTACGACATCACGGCAACCAGCGAGGGCCGGGGCGCCATCCTGGACGTGGCGGTAAAGGTGGCGGAGCGCTGCTTCATGCCGCTCACCATAGGCGGCGGGGTGCGCGACCTGGCGGGCGCGCGGGCGCTCACCCTCGCCGGCGCCGACAAGGTCTCCATCAACTCGGCTGCCGTGGCGCGGCCGGAACTCATCCGCGAGGCCTCGGACCACTTCGGGGCGCAGGCCGTCGTGCTGTCGATAGACGTAAAACAGCGTGGCGAGGGGGCCTGGGAGGTCTACGTTGCAGGTGGACGTCACGCGACGGGCCTCGACTTGCTGGCGTGGGCCGAACGTGGCCAGGAGCTGGGCGCGGGAGAGATCGTGCTCAACAGCATAGACGGGGACGGCATGAAGTCGGGCTACGACCTGGGTGCCCTGAGGGCCCTGCGAGCGGCCGTGGACGTGCCGGTAGTGGCTTCCGGCGGCGCCGGCAGTGCCGAGGACATGCGGGACGCGCTGTTGACTGGGGTCGACGCCGCGTTGGCCGCGGGCATCTTCCACCGCGGCGAGGTGAGCGTGGCCCAGGTGAAGCGCGTGTGCGCAGCAGCAGGGCTGCCCATGCGCGAGGTGGCGGCGTGACCGAGATCGCGTTCGACGCCAACGGGCTGGTGCCCGTGGTGGCGCAGTCTTCGAAGGACCGGGCCGTTCTCATGCTCGCCTACGCTGATCGCGAGGCCGTGAGGCTCACCCTCGAGACGGGCGAGGCGCATTACTTCAGCCGCTCCCGGGCCGAGGTGTGGCGCAAGGGCGCCACGAGCGGTAACACGCAGAGCGTCCTCGAAGTGCGCTACGACTGCGACGCCGACGCGCTCCTATACCTCGTCGACGAGCGGGGACCGGCCTGTCACACGGGCGAGCGCAGCTGCTTCTACCGGGTCGTCGACGGCTCGCCCGCTTGGGCGGGCGGCGGGCAAGGCGCCGAGCTCGGTGCTGCGCTGGAGGCCCTACAACTCGTGATCCAGGAACGCCTCGAGACGCTCCCCGAGGGTTCCTACGTGCGAAGGCTTCACGAGCGCGGGCTCGGTTACGTGGCGCAGAAGGTGGTCGAGGAGGCCGGCGAGACGGTGGTGGCGGCCCTGCAGGCGGATGACCACGACCTGGTGGCGGAGAGCGCCGACCTGCTGTTCCACCTGTGCGTGCTCCTGACGGAGCGCGGCGTGAGCCTGGGCAGCGTCGCGGACAAGCTCGCCGAGCGGCGGCGGTGAGCTCGTAGCGGCCGGGCACCAGGCGGGGCTCCGGACGAAGTAACCTCTGAGTCTCATGCTCAAGACCATCACCTCGGTCGTCCTCTTGGTAGCCGCCGCCTTGCTTGCCGGCTGCGCGCCCGCTGCCAGCGGAGACGAACTGGCCCGGGCCGGTGCGGCGCGCTCCAGCCTGAGCGGCCGGCAAGCAGCGGACCCCGACTACGCGCCGAGCAGCGCGCAGCCGACGGCGCTGCATAAGCGGCCGGCCGACGCCCCCGACCTGGTGATAATCGCGTTCTCGGGCCACTGCGGCCTCGTCTGCGACACGCGCAGCACCTGGTCGTACCTCGACCACGCTAGCGACGCCACCGGCGGCGTTGCGGTGGTGGACGGTATCAAGAGGGCATACGAACGGTTGGGCTTCGAGCACATCGAGGTCTTCGGCGTGTCGTCGTTCGTCACCAGCCACTACAGTTCCATCAGCAAGAAGGTCGAACCCGGTTACCTGCAGGCACAGGCGTACCTGGACGAGGTCAAGTCCGAATGGATCGACGGCACGGAAGACCCGACGCGCGTCGTGCTGGTGGGCCACTCCCACGGCACCGTGTGGGCGTCGCTGCTCGCCACGAACAACCTTGACGTGACGTTCGACTCGTTCGTGGCCCTCGACGGCATCTGCTGGATGTGGTGGAACAAGCACAAGCAGTACGTGAAGGAGGCGTTCGTGGACGGCCCCTGGACCATCCCGTTCCCCCTCGATCAGGGCGACCCGTGCGGCACCCTGAGTATTCCGGGCCAGAAGGACAGGGCGAACATCAACGACGTGGTGCCCGCCAACGTCATCTACGGGCTGGAGGTTCGGACCGCGTTCAGGCTCTTCTCCTTGGACCCTAACGTTCTGGCCGATGACGACGTGAACGTCCGGATAAACGGGACTTACACGAACCTCTGGGGCATCACGGCGCAGGAGTCGCACTCCGACCTGGGGCGCCACTACAACCGCTCGGTAAGCTGGGTCTCGACCATGCTCCAGGCCCTCGGCGTGCCCGACCACGACGCCAACCCGATGTCCAAGTTCGTGCTGCCACCCGCACCGGAGGGCTTCGAGTACCGCTCGGGCGACCTGACCCCGGCCGCCCCCTGATCTCCGCGATCCGGCTTCCCCCTGCGTTCCCCGCACCGGTCGCCCCCTGAACTCCGCGAACCGGCTGCCCCTGCGTTTCCCGCACCGGCTGCCCCCTGCGCTCCGCGAACCGGCCGTCGTTACACCGCCTGGGCGGTACAACGGGGCACCGAGAGGCGCGGATGGTTGCATAGTAAGAACATGCCCAAGTCCAGTCCCGGTAACGCCGCCGCCAAGTCCGCCGCCAACACCCGTGGGAGCGAGGAGTCCAGGCCCAAGGAGCTGTCGGGCGTCCGGTCGGGCGGGCTCGAGGCGGTCCTCGTGTTCGATGCGGTCAGGGTGACGGAGCAGGCGGCCATCGCCGCCAGCCGCGTGGCCGGCAAGGGCGACCCCGACCTGGTGGACCAGGCCGGCGTAGACGCCATGCGCGAAGTGCTGAACGAGTTACCGATAGACGGGAAGATAGTCATCGGCGAGGGCGAGCGTGACGAGGCGCCCATGCTCTACATCGGTGAGAGGGTCGGCAGGGCCGGCGAGGGCGACTGGCCCGTCGACATCGCCGTGGACCCCGTCGAGGGTACGAACATCACGGCGCGCATGATCAACAACTCCGTAGCGGTGATCGCGATGTCGGAGCGCGGCGGGTTGTTCCAGGCGCCGGACACCTACATGGAGAAGTTGATCGTCGGCCCACCGGCGAAGGGCAAGGTCGACCTGACCTGGCCGGTCGCGGCCAACCTGCGCGGGGTGGCGCTCTCCCTCGACCGGGCGGTCGACGACCTCACGGTAGTCATCCTCGACCGGCCGCGCCACGAGCAGTTGGTGCGCGAGGTCCGCGAAGCCGGAGCGCGAGTAAAACTGATCGGTGACGGCGACGTGATCGCGGCACTCGCGGCCGCGGTGCGCGGGACCGGCGTGCACGCCGTGATGGGCACGGGCGGCGCGCCCGAGGGTGTGCTGGCGGCAGCGGCGCTGAAGTGCCTCGGGGGAGAGATCCACGGCCGGTTCAGGCCGCGCAACGACGACGAGCGCCGCCGCCTCGAGGCCGCGGGGGCGAACGAGGAGCGCGTCTACCGCACCGAGGACCTGGCGCCAGGGCACGACATCGTGTTCAGCGCCAGCGGCATCACCGACGGGGACCTCCTGCGAGGAGTCAAGTTCTTCAAGAACGGCGCGCGCACCCACAGCATCACCATGGGTTACCGCTCCCGCCTGATCCGCTTCACCGACTCCGTCCACCTGCTGGGCGACGGCGCCAGGGTGACCGTCCAGGTCTGAGGTTCGTCAGTCCGTCTCGACCGAGCGCACCACGGTGTCGCTCAGCACCTCGTTGCCGCCGTCGCTGGCTGCCCATGCGGCGAAGGCCGCCAGCGCCCGCCCGCGGTGGCTCACCCGGCGCTTCTCCGCGGTCGAGGCCTCGGCGAAGCTCTTGCCCAGCTCGGGGCTGAAGAAGATGGGGTCGTAGCCGAAACCGTCCATCCCGCGAGGCCCCTGCAAGATGGTGCCCATGCTCTCGCCCTGAAAGGCCTGCACGGCGCCGGCGGGGGTGGCCAGGACGATGACGGCAATGAAGTGCGCGGTGCGCTGCTCGGCTGGGGTGTTCCGCAGCTTCCTCAGGAGGTGCGCCATCCGCTCGCCGTCCGTCAACCCCGGGCCGCCGAAGCGGGCCGTGTAGACGCCGGGCGCGCCGCCTAGGGCATCGACCTCGAGCCCGGAATCATCGGCCAGTGCCGGCAGGCCGGAGGCCACGGCCACGTGCCCGGCCTTGATCAGCGCGTTCTCCTCGTAACTCGCGCCCGTCTCGGGCGGAAAGCTGGTGACCCCCACGTCGGGCGCGGACACGAGTTCGAAGTCGGCGCCGGCCAGCGCGTCCTGGAACTCCCGCAACTTCCCTGGGTTGAGGGTCGCGACCACCAGCCTATGCGTCACTTGAGCTGCCCTCGCACCTGGGCAAGCAGCGTCTCTACCGCGGCCACCCCGGCCCCGACGAGCCCCACGTAGCGTTCCGCCGACACGGGGGTACCCTCGCTGCCGCCCTGCACCTCTAGGACGTCGCCAGTCCCACTGGCCACGACGTTCAGGTCGAGGACGGCGGCCGCGTCCTCGGCGTAATCGAGGTCCACGCGGGCCTCGCCGTCGACCACGCCGACGCTCACGGCGGCAAGCTCGTGTTTAAGGGGCCACTCTGCAAGGTCGCCCTTGTACACGAGCCTGTCGGCCGCTTGGTGCAGCGCCGCGTAACCCGCCAGGATGGCCGCGCAGCGCGTGCCGCCGTCGGCCACCAGGACGTCGGCGTCGACGGTGATGGTCTTGCCGCGGAACAGTTCGAGGTCCACCGTGCTGCGCAGCGCCCGCCCCATCAGGCGCTGGATCTCCTGCGTGCGGCCGGAGGCGTAGAGCCGCTCACGTGGCACGCGTTCGGTGGTGCTGCGCGGGAGGAGCGCGTATTCGGCGGTCAGCCAGCCCGACTTGTTGCCGCCGCCGCGCATGTGAGGAGGCAGTTTGGACTCGATGGTGACCGTCGCCAACACCACGGTCTTGCCCCACGTGACGAGGGAGGAACCCTCCGCGTGCGGGTTGAAGCCCAGCTCGACCTTGACGGGGCGCAACTCATCGGCGGCGCGCCCCTCTCGCCTCACGGCGGCCATGTCGGCCCCCTCATCCGCCCGCTCGACTCGCCGCCGCCCGCAAGCCGGTGAGGCGCGTGACGTCGAGTTGCTCCGACGTTCCTACGGGAACACCGAACGCCTGCGCCCCGTGCAAGAACGTGCCCACGTCACCCGTGACCAGGTAGTGCACGCTGCCCGGCAGGGCTCCCGTTGCCCCGAGGCCGAACGTGGCCACGTCACGGGCCACCACGGCCGCCACCTCGTCCGCCGAGTCGATCAGGGGAAGAGCGGCGCCCACCACGCGCCGAAGCACGTTCTTCAGGGCCGGATAATGGGTGCAGCCGAGGATGATGGCGTCCAGCTCCGGGCGGTCTCGCAGGTAGTGAGACGCCACGAGCTGCGCGATCTCCGAGCCCGGCCCGTCCGCCAGACCCTCCTCGACGATGGGAACGAACAGTGGACAGGCCCGCGACCAGGTGCTGGCGCCGGCCGCCTCGAGGCGGTCCTGGTACACGCGCGCCCCCACCGTGGCGACGGTGCCCAGCACGCCGACCCTGCCGCTCCCGGCAACGCGCAACGCCGCGCTCACCCCGGGTTCGACGACGCCCCAAAGGGGCACCGGCGACCGGTCCCCCAGGGCCGGTAAGGCGGCGGCCGACGCGGTGTTGCACGCCACCACCACGCCCTTGACACCGCGGCTCACGAGTTCGGCGACGACCCCTTCGGCGAAGCCCCTGACCATCTCTAGCGGCTTGGAGCCGTACGGCAGGCGGGCCGTGTCGCCCAGGTAGACGAAGGACTCGTTGGGTAGGGCTTGCCGCAAGGCGCGTAGCACCGTCAGGCCGCCGACGCCCGAGTCGAACACACCGATGGGGGCGGAGTTCTGGGCGGGCACGCGGCGAGCTTACCACCGGGCGCCACGGGCTGGAGCCGCGGCGGGCGCCGGGCTCGGGCAAGGCTGGGAACCGTTGGCGGAGAGGGAGAGATTCGAACTCTCGGTGCAAGTTGCCCCACACACGCGCTTTCCAGGCGCGCTCCTTAAACCACTCGGACACCTCTCCAAGGAAGCGAAGACGACCCGGCACTGGCGGGGCGTCAGGGCAACAAGGAGTCTATCAGGCGCTCACGGGGCGGTCAACGCGACCCCAACCCCGGTACGATCTACTTATGAGATGACTCGCGCGAGCAGGCAGGTGGTCGACGAGCGGGAAGGCTGTCAACGAGCGAGCGGGGTGGCCAAGGCGCGCGGGGGCTCCGAACGCCGCCGGTGATCAGTTCGATGCGGTTCTTCGGGTGGCCAAGGAGCGCGGGGGCTCCGAACGGTCGGGTACCCACGACACGGCGGTTGGGTACCTACGAGACACCGCCTCGCGCCCCGGCTTGGATAGACTCGTAACCACCAACCTTGGAGGCGAGATGCTGAAAGACAGGATCGTTCTACTCAACACTCCGGAGGCCGTCGAGGCCTTCATCGACCGCTACCCCACGAGCGTGATCTACAAGGCCGGCACGTGCCACAAGACCATGCAGGGCTTCGGGTTCGTACAGGAACGACTCGAGGACCGCGAGGACCTCATGTGCGGCGTCATCCGGGTGGTCGAGGCCAGGGCCGCCAGCAACCTCGTGGCCGAGCGCACGGGCATCGTGCACGAGTCGCCGCAGGTGATCCTCTTCGAGGATGGGCGCCCCGTGTTCGATGCCGACAACTGGGACATCACGCCGGAGGCCATAGCCAGCGGCTTCGAGAAGGTGGCGGTGGGCCGGCCCGTGGCGCCCCCCAGTGCCGCGCAGGGCTCCGACCTGCGCCCCTATTTCGAAGTGCTCGAGAGCTACCTCGCCGGAACTATCGACGATTCCCAGTTCGAGCACACATACACGCACATGTTCCGTGGCGATTCCACGTTGCGGCCGGGTGACGAGGTGGACGTGCTCAACTCGATCTTCGGCGACGTCGACCAGCACATGAACATGCATCTGATGATGCAGGGCAAGGCCGACAACTCCCAGCTCCGCCAGCGCGCGCAGGCCGCCTACGACAGGCTGAAGGAGATGGCGGGGGCCCGCGCCTGATCGGGTGACGTGACGCCAGGCCGCTCGTAGGTCACGGAGCTCACTGGAACTTAGGGGGCGCGGCAGGCCGATGGGGCCGCCGCGCCCTTTCTCGGCGCCGTCGAAGGAGCTGCCGTCCGGCGGCCTAGTCGCGCCGCCGCTCGGCGTCCAGGAAGCGGTCGAACGCGTCCCTCTCGACGCTACCCAAGCTGACCGTCGCTCGCCCCTGCTCCGCCGCCTGCCCGCTCCCGTTTTCGCGTTGCGGCTCGGCGTCTGTTGCCACTACGCGCGGTGAGCGTCCCTTGCGCTGGCCGCGGTCCGTCTCGCCGCGGTCCGCCTTCGCCGCCTTGGCCCGGCCCGGTTCGTCGGAGGCGGGCTCGTGGCCGCCGGGCGGCTTGAGCCACGGCAACTCGGCGGGGTCCCTGATGATGCGCCTCTGCTCGGGGCTTACCGCTGTGCCCTGTGCGTCCCGACCGCCGGCGCCGGAGCTGGCCACCACCCGCACCCGTGGCTGCGTGCTGGGCGCCTCGGGTACCTGGGGCCCGGGAGCGGCCGTTCGGGCAACCCTCGTGGCGCCTGTCCGGACGTCCTTGACTGTCGCCGCCGGAACGCGGCGGCCCGCGTTGGCATGGGGCTCGGTGGTCGATTCCGCCAGCGCGCGCCTGCGCTTGGTGCTCATGCTGAGAGCCGCCCACGCCGTCAACGACAGGGCCAGCAAGATGAAGAACAGTAGTAGTACCAGAACGGCGAGCGCGGTCACGAGAAGAGGATAGTCCGCCGCGGCGCCGCTAGCAAAGCGGCCGCACCGTGCCGGTGGTCACTCGACCTTGGCGGCGAGGTAGTCGCCCAGCTTGCCGGGGTCGACGTTGCCTCCCGATGCGATGACCACGGTGGGGCCGGGGACGAGCGCGATGCCGTCGACGGCACCCTCGACGAGCAGCCGCCTCAGCGCTGCGAGCGAGATGGCTCCCGTCGGCTCGACCACCAGGTGCGCCTTGGTCGCGTAGAAGCGCACCTCGTCGGCGATTGCGGTCTCGTCCACCGTGACCACGCCGGCGAGGTAGCGAGACAGCATCGTGAAGTTCAGTTCGCCTATGCGCTGCGTGCGCACGCCGTCCGCGATGGTGCGTGTGACCTTCTCCGCGCTCCAGCCGCGCAGTTCCCCCGCCTCCAACGACTCCTTGGCGTCGGCGGCAAGAGCCGGTTCCACCCCAATGACCTGCGCCCCGGGCGCCAACGACCTGATCGCCAGCGACACTCCCGACGCCAGGCCACCGCCACCAATGGGCACGATTACGTTCTTCACTTCGGGCAGGTCGGCGACTATCTCGAGCCCCACCGTGCCCTGGCCCGCGACTATCCAGGGATGATCGTACGGCGGGACGATGGTGGAGCCATCTCTCTCCGCAATGGCGGCCGCCGTGGATTCGCGCGCTTCCTGCGTGTTCTCGCAACGAACCACGGTCGCACCGAGTTCGCGGGTGTTGCCCACCTTGACGGCCGGCGCGCCCTCGGGGATCACGATGGTGGCTTTCACACCGAAATGCTTGGCCGCGGCCGCCACCCCCTGCGCGTGGTTGCCGCTCGACTGCGCAACGACCCCGCGGGCCCTGACCTCCTCGGGTAACGAGGCCAAGAAGTTCGTGGCCCCGCGGATCTTGAACGACCCCACCGCCTGCAGGTTCTCCGGTTTGACGAAGACGGGGAAAGCGCTGCCCTCCAGGACGAGCGGCAGGAGTGGCGTGTGGCGCACTGCGTCCGCCAGCCGGACCCTGGCGGCCTCCAGGTCCTCGAGCTGCGGCTCGCCGAGAGACGGTGATTCCATGGGGACGTCGGTCACGTCCTCTATCTACCATGAGCGCCCCGCCCGAGGTCAGCGGCCGCGCACGGACATGAATGCGTCGACCTCGAGGGCATCGGGCAGGGCCGGGATGGCCCCTAGGCGCGTGGTCGCGATGGCGCCGCAGGCGTTCGCCCGGCGGAGCACGGGTTCGAGGGCGAGGGGATCCTTCAAGGCGGCCGGAGCTTCCAGCAGGCCCGTGAGCATGCCGGCCACGAACGCGTCACCGGCGCCCGTTGCATCGACCGCCGCCACCTCGAACCCGGGCACCGTCCCCGACACCTTCCCGGAAGCGCCCCTGAGGTAATAGGTGACGCCTGCGGACCCGAGCGTCACGACCAGCAACTCGAGCGCGTCGTGCAAGAGCTTGGAAGCCGCCTTGCGCCCAGTGCCGCCCGTCAGGAACTCGAGCTCTTCCTCGCTCACCTTGACGATCTCAGCAGCGGCGATCGCGGCAAGTGCGGAGGCACGCGCCGCCTCCGCCGTCGGCCAGGCGGCCTGACGTAGGTTCACGTCCAACGAGCGCAGCACGCCGGCTGCGCCGGCCACGCTCACTGCGTGTAGCGTCGCTTCCCGAGCAGGCTCCACGGCGAGCGTGAGGGTGCCTATGTGAAGCAGCCTGGCGCTCGCGATGTAGCCCTCGTCGAGTTCCGAGGCCTCGAGGCGTTGATCGGCCGAGGGGTTGCGGTAGAAGAGGAACTCGCGCTCTCCGCCGGTCAGCAGGCTTACGAAGGCGAGGCCCGTAAGGTGTTCGGGGTCCTGAAGCGTGTGGCTGGTGTCGACGCCCGCACCCGCCAGGGTGGCGACCAGGTGGTCGCCGAACGGATCGGCTCCGACCTTGCCGACGAAGCCCACGGAAGCCCCCAAGCGAGCGGCGCCGACGGCCACGTTCGCCGGCGCGCCGCCGGCCGCCCTCAAGAAGCGTTCGGCGTCCGAGAGTGGCACGCCGTGCCCCTCTGCGACGAGGTCGATGAGCGCCTCTCCCAAGCAGATCATGTCGACGTTCCTGCGCTCGGCCATGCCCAAGAATCTAGCCCGTTCCGCCCGAGCGTGCACACGGCCTCGAAGGTGCACCCCGAGGCCAAATACCGGCCGCCCTCGTGATACAACTTGAGGCTGACGACGGTGGCGCCCCCGGCGCGCCCACCGCAATCGAGGCCGTTCGCCCTTTCTCCTCGGAGCCTGCACGAGTCAGCCGCAGAGGAGCTCGGATCGTGGCGTGCGGCCGCTTGCGCCGGGAACGATTCAGGTCGTGAGGTCTAGCTTAATGGATGCCAGCACCGTAACCGAGCCCTTCAACAGTTCCAGCCTCGAGTACCTGGAGGAACTCTACCTCCGTTACCTCGAGGAGCCGTCTGCCGTGCCGGACGAGTGGCGTGAGTACTTCGCAGCCCAACCCGCCCCCACGCCGGGCGCACGGCCCGCCCTCGGGCCCAGCTTCGAGCCTCACAGCCTGTTCAACCCACCCAGCGGCCACTCGACGGCCCGGCTGGGCGAGGCCGAGATGGCCGCCGCCCTGCTGCAGCAGAAGCTCGATCGTCTGGTGCGGAACTACCGCGTTCGTGGCCACCGCTTCGCCAACCTCAGCCCACTGGGCCGCGAACCGTTCGAGGCCCCGGAACTCGATCCCACCTACTACGGCCTGACCGACGCCGACATGGAGCGCCCGGTCCTCGCCAACACCTTCCCGGGCGCCTCGACGGTGCGCGAGGTGATCGACGGCCTTCAGGCCACCTACTGCCGCAGCATCGGGGCGCAGTTCATGCACATCGACTCGCTCGAGGTCCGCGTGTGGCTGCAGCGCCGCATGGAAGCGAGTCGCAACCGCCTCGCCCTGTCGCGAGACGAGCAGCTGCGCATCCTCACCAAGCTGACGGACGCCACGATCTTCGAGGAGTTCCTCCAGAAGAAGTACGTGGGCGCCAAGAGCTTCTCCCTAGAGGGCAGCGAGACCCTCATCCCGCTGCTCGATCTTGCGTTGGAGAAGGCCGGCGAGCAAGGCGTGCGCGAGGTGGTGCTGGGAATGGCACACCGAGGGCGCCTCAACGTGCTGGCCAACGTGCTCGGGAAGAACCCGCGCACCATCTTCCGCGAGTTCGACGACGCGGACCCCGAACTCTATCTGGGGAAGGGCGACGTGAAGTATCACCTCGGGTTCTCCAACGACAGGATGACCTCGGGGGGCAAGAGCCTGCACCTGTCGCTGACCTTCAACCCGTCGCACCTCGAGTTCGTCAACACGGTCGTGCTCGGGCGCACTCGCGCCAAGCAGGACCGCCTGGGCGACGCCAAGCGCGAGAGCGTGCTCCCCATCCTGATCCACGGCGACGCCGCCTTCATGGGGGAGGGCATCGTCCAGGAGACGCTCAACCTCAGTGGCCTGTTGGGCTACCGCGTGGGCGGCACGCTCCACGTGATCACCAACAATCAGGTCGGGTTCACGACCGGGCCGCGGCAGGGCCGCAGCACGACCTACGCCTCGGACGTAGCCAAGATGCTCCAGAGCCCCATCTTCCACGTCAACGGCGAGGACCCCGAGGCCGTGGCGCAGGTCATCGAGCTCGCCATGGACTTCCGTCACGAGTTCAGGCGAGACGTGGTCGTGGACATGTACGCCTACCGGCGCTTCGGTCACAACGAGGCGGACGAGCCGGCCTTCACGCAGCCCGTGATGTACGAGAAGATCCGCCGCCGTCAGGGTGTGCGCGAGTCGTACTTGAGCCACCTGCTGGAGTTGGGCGAGGTGACGGAGGGCGACGCCGAGCAGATCGCCGACGACCGCCGCGCCCACCTCGAGAACGAGCTGTCGGCCGCTCGTAGCGACGACTTCAAACTCGAGTACTCGACGCTTCAGGGCGTGTGGAGCGAGTACCGGGGCGGCGACGACCAGGGCACCCCGGAGGCCGAGACCGGTATCGCTGCCTCCGACGCCAAGCGCTGGCTTGCCGCTCTCACCGTCGTGCCGGAGGAGTTCAACCTCAACTCCAAGATCGCCCGGCAGCTTAAGGTGCGGGCGTCCATGGCCGAGGGCGAGACGCCCCTCGACTGGGCAGCGGGCGAAGCCCTGGCCTTCGCGAGCCTCGTGGCCAACGGCGTCAAGGTGCGGTTCAGCGGTCAGGACGTCGAGCGCGGGACCTTCAGCCACCGCCACGCCGTGTTCCACGATACGGGGGACGGCCACGAGTACGTGCCCATGTCGAGCGTGGAATCGGCGCCCGGACTGTTCGAGATCCATAACTCGCCCCTCTCGGAAGCCGGCGTGTTGGGCTTCGAGTACGGCTATAGCCTCGACGCGCCGGATGGGCTCGTGCTCTGGGAGGCTCAGTTCGGTGACTTCGTGAACGCCGCTCAGGTGATCATCGACCAGTTCATCGCCAGCGCCGAGGAGAAGTGGTCGCGCCTGTCGGGCCTGGTGATGCTGCTGCCGCACGGCTTCGAGGGTCAGGGGCCGGAACACTCCAGCGCCCGGCTCGAGCGCTTCTTGCAGCTCTGCGCCGAGGACAACATGCAGGTCGTCTACCCCACGACCCCGGCACAGATCTTCCACTTGCTGCGGCGTCAGGTGCTGAGGCCTTACCGCAAGCCCCTGATCGTGATGGCCCCGAAGAGCCTGCTGCGCCACCCGCACGCCACCAGCGACCTGGCGGAGTTCGAGACGGGGCGGTTCCAGCGCGTGATCGGCGACGACCGGGTCGACCCTGGCGCAGTCAGCAAGATCCTGTTGACGAGCGGCAAGATCTATTACGATCTCCTCGCCGAGCGCGAGGAGAGGGGCGCCGAAGACGTCGCCATCGTGCGCCTGGAGCAGCTCTACCCACTCCAGAGCGAGCACCTGACGGCGGCGTTGAACGGCTTTCCCGAGGCGGCGCCGGTCGTCTGGGTACAAGAAGAGCCCGAGAACAACGGCGCCTGGCATTACCTGTCGATCAGGTTCGGCGGCAAGATCGGAGCGCGGCCCCTGAGCGGCGTCTACCGCGCCGCGTCGGCCAGCCCGGCGACCGGCTCGGGCGAGGCCCATAAGCTGGAGCAGGCGGAACTCCTGCGCCAGGCCTTCGAGGGATGACGCTAAGTAAGAACGGGGCGGCCGCGGTCGCCGGCAGAGGAGACGTGAATGGCAACCGACGTTAAAGTGCCCGCGGCTGGCGAGTCCATCAGCGAGGTCTACATCGGCTCGTGGCTGAAGAAGCCCGGAGACTACGTGGCCGCTGACGAGCCGGTGGTCGAGCTGGAGACCGACAAGGCGACCCTCGACCTGCCGGCCCCGGTGGCCGGCGTGCTCATCGAGACCCTGAAGAACGAGGGCGATGCCGCCGCCATCGGCGAGGTGATCGCCCGCATCGACGAGTCTGCGGGCGAGGAGGCGGACCCGCCGGCCGCAGCGTCCGAGCCGGCGCCCGAGCCGGCAGCCGCACCCGCGCCGGCCGGTGCGGCGCCCACGACGGCCGCCGCTGGCGCCACCGCCGCCAAGGCGGCTGCTCAGCCGACCGTGCCCCCGAAGCCGGTGTCCGGCCCGGCCCAGGCCCCGGCCCCAACGGCCCCGGCGCCACCAGCCGCCGCCCCTACCGCCGCCGCCCCTGCACCCGCGGCGCCGGCCGGCGTCAAGGCGACCAGCGTCATGCCGGCCGCCCAGCGCCTGCTCGACGAGAACGACCTGAGCGCCGACGAGGTGCCGGCCACGGGCCCCGGCGGGCGCCTCCTCAAGGAGGACGTCCAGGCACACCTGGCGCAGCGCGAGCGAGCGGCCGCCGAACCCGAGCAACTTCTGAGCGCGAGCAGCTATGAGCGCCAGGAAGAGATCAGGCCCATGAGCCTCCTGCGCCGCCGCGTCGCGGAGCGCCTCGTGGCCGCGCAGCAGAACGCCGCGTTGCTCACCACCTTCAACGAGATCGACATGACCGGCGTCATGAACCTGCGCAGCGAATACAAGGAAGCGTTCGAGAAGCGCTACGACACGCGCCTCGGGTTCATGTCGTTCTTCGTCAAGGCGACCATCGACGCGCTGAGCCTCATACCGCAGCTCAACGCCGAGATACGCGGCACCGACGTCGTCTACAAGAACTTCTACGACATCGGCGTGGCGGTGTCCACGCCGCGCGGCCTGATCGTCCCGGTGCTCCGCGACGCCGAGCGCATGTCGTTCGCGGAGGTGGAGATGGCGATAGCCGATTTCGGCAAGCGCGCCGCCACCAACAAGATCACGCCCGACGAGTTGCAGGGCGGCACGTTCACCATCAGCAACGGCGGCGTGTTCGGGTCGCTGATGTCGACCCCGATCGTCAACCCGCCGCAGTCGGGCGTGCTGGGCATGCACGCCATCCAGCAGCGCCCCGTGGCGCGAGACGGGCAGGTCGTGATCAGGCCCATGATGTACGTCGCGCTCACTTACGACCACCGCATGGTGGACGGGCGCGAGTCCGTCACGTTCCTCAAGCGCATCAAGGACGTCATCGAGAACCCCGCGCGCATCCTGCTGGAGATCTGAGATGAGCGACCAGGCGCAGCACGACGTCGTCATCATCGGCGCCGGACCGGGTGGCTACGTGGCCGCCCTCCGCGGCGCGCAACTGGGCCTCGACGTGGCGGTTATCGAGCGTGACGCCGCCCTGGGCGGCACTTGCGTGCGGGTGGGTTGCATCCCGAGCAAGGTGCTCCTGGAGTCGACCCACCGCTACCGGGAGGCGCAGGAGAGCCTGAGCGAACACGGCGTGATCGTCGAGGGGGTGCGCCTGGATCTCGCCGCCATGCAGGCGCGGCGCGCCAAGGTCGTCAAGCAGAACACCGACGGCGTGGCGTACCTCTTCAAGAAGAACCGGATCACGCGCTACCAGGGCGAGGGCCGGCTGGCCGGCGACCGCACGGTGAGCGTTACCGACGGTGACGGGAAGGTCACTGAGCTGGTTGCCGAGAACGTGGTCCTGGCCACCGGCTCGATCAGTGCGAGCCTGCCTGGCGTCGAGGTGGACGGCGAGGTGGTCGTGAGCAGCACCGAGGCGCTCGAGTGGGGCAGCGTGCCAGAGCACCTGGCGGTGATCGGCGCCGGCTACATCGGCCTGGAGCTCGGCTCGGTCTGGTTGCGGTTGGGTTCCAAGGTGACGGTCATCGAGTACTTGGACCGCGTCCTGCCGGGCATGGACGCGGAGATCGCCCGCGAGGCCCTGAAGGTCTTCAAGCAGCAGGGCATGACGTTCGAACTGGGCGCCCGCGTGACCGGTGTAACCGTTACCGGGAAAGGCAAGGGCCGCAAGGCGAGGGTGAGCATCGAGGGTCGCGAGGACGTCGAGGCCGACAAGGTGCTGGTGGCCGTCGGCCGCAAACCCTCCACCGCCGACCTCGGGCTCGAGGGGCTCGGCGTCGAGCTCGACGAGCGCGGCCGCGTGAAGGTCGACGGCGGCTTCCGCACGAACGTCCAGGGGGTCTACGCCATCGGCGACCTCATCCAGGGCCCCATGCTCGCTCACAAGGCTGAGGAGGACGGCGTGGCCCTCATGGAACGACTGGCGGGGGGCGTGTCCGAGGTCGATTACGGCCTCGTTCCCGGCGTGGCCTACACCGAGCCGGAGATAGCCAGCGTGGGCATGACCGAGGAGCAACTCGAGGAGACCGGCGTGGAGTACCGCAAGGGCACCTTCCCGTTCACGGCCAACGGGCGCGCCAGGGCCCTCGGGTACACCCAGGGCCGAGTGAAGATCCTGGCCGACGCCACCACCGACCGCGTCCTCGGGGTTCACATAATCGGCCCAAGGGCCGGGGACCTCATCGCGGAGGCCGTGGCCGCCATGACCTTCGGCGCCAGCAGCGAGGACATCGCCCGCACCATCCACGCCCACCCGACACTCTCCGAGGCCGTCAAGGAAGCCGCCCTGGCGGTCGACGGCCGCGCCCTGCACATCTGAGCCGGTGGCCGAGCGGAGTTACACTCGCGGCATGACGGGTCGAACCCTCACCACGGAACTCACGGAGGTCGCGACCAGCGACCTCTACCGCGACCCGGCACTGGAGCGGATCCACGACATCGTGCTGTCGGGCGGTCGCCTCGGCATGGAGGACGGACTCGCCCTCTACCGCACTCGCGACGTCCCCGGCCTCATGCGCCTCGCCGACTTGGTCAGGCGCCGCAAGGTGGGCGAGAAGGCCTACTTCGTTCACTCCCTGCGCCTGTCGCAGACGAACGTCTGCTACGTGGGCTGCACGTTCTGCGGCTTCCAGCGCAAGCTCGGCGAGGAGGGCGTCTGGGACTACGACCTGCCCCAGGTATGGGAGTACGTCGACCGCTTCTGGCACCCGGACCTGACCGAGATCCACATCTCGTCGGGCCACCACCCCAAGCGGCCGTGGGACTACTACCTCGACCTCGTGAGCGGCCTCACGGAGCGTTACCCGGGCGCGCAGGTCAAGGCCTGGACCGCGGCGGAGATCCACCACTTCACGAAGATCACGCGCCCGCGGCTCGATTACCGCGAGGTGTTGTCACAGCTCAAGGACGCCGGCCTGGTGGCCATGCCGGGCGGGGGGGCGGAGATCTTCGCCGAGCGGGTGCGCAAGCGCATAGCGCGCGCCAAGGTCTCGGCCGACGGCTGGCTCGAAGTGCACCGCACGGCGCACGAACTGGGCCTGCCCACGAACGCCACCATGCTCTACGGGCACATCGAGACGCTCGAAGAGCGGCTGGATCACATGTTGCGGCTGAGGCAGCAACAAGACGAGACCGGCGGCTTCCGCTCGTTCGTGCCGCTGGCGTTCCAGCCCGACAACAACCCGTTGGCCGAGGAGCTGGGCACGCGCCACACGACCGGCGTGGACGACCTGCGCAACCTCGCGGTGGCGCGGCTCATGCTCGACAACTTCCCGCACATCAAGGGCTACTGGATCATGATCACGCCCGAACTCACACAGGTGTCGCTGTCGGCGGGAGTCTCGGACATCGACGGCACCATCAAGGACGAGAAGATCGCGCACGCCAGCGGCGCCGTGACCGAGCTGGGCATGAGCGAGCAGGACCTGGTGCAACTGGTGCGGACCGCCGGCCGCGTGCCGGTCAGGCGTGACGCCCTCTACAACGAGCTCAAGGTCTTCGCGTGAACGGGTGGCCGGAGCCGCGGGGGTGAGACCCGAGCGCCTCGGCATCGTCTCCTACACGAACGTCGCCCCGCTGCACTGGAGCCTCGAGCCCTGGAACGAGTCAGGGTGCGAAGTCGAGTTCGTCTACGGCGTCCCGAGCGAGCTGAACGCGGCGCTGGCCGACGGCCGGATCGACCTGACGCTCATCTCGTCGATCGAGTTCATCAGGCGCCGCAAGGAGCTCCGCGCGCTCCCCGACTTCTCCATCGCCACGCTGGGCAGCGTGCGCAGCGTGATGCTCTTCCACGAACTACCCTACGCGGAACTCGGCGGCGCGAGCATCGCCGTCTCCACCGACTCGGCCACTAGCGTGGAGCTCCTGCGCGTCCTGCTCGAGGGCGCGGGCATGCGCGCCAGGCTGGTGCCCATGGCGCCCGACCTGGACGCCATGCTGGCCGTCTGCGACGCCGCGCTGTTGATCGGCGACGCGGCGCTGCGGGAGGCCGTCCTGCGGCGGCCCGTGAACGGGTCCGTGCCGCTGGTCACCGACCTGGGCGAGGAGTGGTACCGCCTGACGCGCTTGCCTTTCACCTTCGCAGTGTGGGCGTCGCGCGCCGACCACCGCCCCTCCCAGCGGCTGGTCGCGGAGTTCCGCTCGGCGCGCGAACTGGGCCTGGGCAGGCTGGCGGAAGTGGCGGCCGAAGAGGCGCGCAAGCTCGGGCTCGAGCCCGGCGTCGTGCAGCGCTACCTGGCGAACTTCCGCTACTACCTCGAGGCACCCGACCGCGATGGACTTGCCGCCTTCGCAGCGCTCAGCGCGCCGGGCACGAGCCCGGAGGAGCTGCGCTACTGGGACGTGTAGCCGCCCGGCGCGCTGCATGCCCGGTTCGTGCGCCTACAGCACGTAGCGGCTCAGGTCCTCGTTCTCCACGATGTCGGCGAGCTTCCTCTCGACCAAGGCCCGATCGATGACCACCTCGCCCAGCTCCGTACCGAAGGCGATGTCCTCCAGCACGTTCTCGATGACCGTGTGCAGGCGGCGCGCGCCGATGTCCTCGACGTCCCGGTTCACGCGCTCGGCGAACTCCGCCAGCGCCACGATCCCGCTCTCCTCGAAGCGCAGGTGGGTGCCGTCCACGGCGAGCAGCTCGGTGTACTGCTTGGTGAGGGCGAAGCGCGGTTGCGTGAGTATGCGCTGCAGGTCCAGCGCACTGAGTTCCTCGAGCTCCACCCGGATGGG
The DNA here is from genome assembly GCA_032027045.1 of Truepera sp. NCBI lineage: Bacteria > Thermotogati > Deinococcota > Deinococci > Trueperales > Trueperaceae > Truepera > Truepera sp. The sequence goes on from JAVSMU010000001.1 coordinate 692,221, forward strand.
GAAGCGGCCCTGCAGTTCGGGGATGAGGTCGCTGGGCTTCGCGACGGAGAAGGCGCCGGCGGCGATGAACAGCATGTGGTCGGTGTTCACCGGCCCGTAGCGCGTGTTCACCTGCGTGCCCTCGACGATCGGCAGGAGGTCGCGTTGGACGCCCTCGCCCGAGATATCGGCCCCGCCGGCGCGTTCGCCGCCGGCTACCTTGTCGATCTCGTCGATGAACACGATGCCGAGGTTCTCCGCCCGGTCGACGGCCTCGCTCGCCACCGAGTCGTGGTCTATGAGCTTGTCCGCCTCCTCGTTCTCCAAGATCCTCGCGGCCTCGCGCACCGTGGTCTTGCGGCGGGTCTTGCGCTCTGGCATGAAGCGCTTGAACATCTCCTGCAGGTTGATGCCGGCCTCTTCCATCCCCGGCATGGGCATGGTGGCGGTTGGCTCGTCTTTCACCTCGATCTCGATGGTGCGGTCCGCCAGCTTGCCGTCCTTCAGCAGCACCCGCATGCGCTCGCGGCTGTCGCTCGACCCGCCGGGGATGAGGGCGTCCAGGAGGCGCTCCTCGGCGGCCTGCCTGGCGCGGCCCATGACCGCCTCCTTCTGCTCTCGTTCCACCATGGCGGCGGCGGCGTGGACCAGGTCCCTCACTATCCCGTCGACGTCCCGCCCGACGTAGCCCACCTCCGTGTACTTCGTGGCCTCGACCTTGAGGAAGGGCGCGCCCGCCAGCTTGGCGAGCCGGCGGGCAATCTCGGTCTTGCCCACGCCCGTGGGGCCGATGAGCATGATGTTCTTGGGGGTGACCTCGGTCTGCACCTCGAGGGGCAGGCGCCGGCGGCGGTAATGGTTGCGCAGCGCCACCGCCACCATGCGCTTGGCCTTCTCCTGACCGATGATGTGGCGGTCGAGTTCGGCGACTATCTCGATGGGCGTGAGGTCGGCGTTCCGCTTGACCAGCTCCGTCGTCATCGCGGCTCCTCCGGATAGGGGAACGACACGGGGTCGGCGCCCTCGATCGGCTCCGCCTCGGTTTCGCCGACGGTGAGGACAGTCGCGTTGCCGCTCGTGTAGATGTCGATCTCGGCGGCGATGAGCAGGGCGGTCCGAGCGATGTCGGGGGCCGGGAGGTCGCTATGGCGCAGGAGGGCGATGGCGGCAGCTTGAGCGTAGGGCCCGCCGGACCCCACTGCGGCCACCGGTTCGTCCGGGGCGATGACGTCGCCCACGCCCGAGAGGGTGAGGATCTGCTGGTCGTCGGCCACGATGAGGAGCGCTTCCAAGTTGCGCAAGGCGCGGTCCGTGCGCCACTCTTTGACCGTCTCGACCGCGGCCTTCACGAGGTTCCCCTTGCTTAGGTCCAGGTAACCCTCGAACTTCTCGAGCAGCGTGAAGGCGTCGCTGACCGCCCCGGCGAACCCGGCAACCACGGCGCCGTCCGCCAGCGGCCTGACCTTCACGGCGCCCCGCTTGACGATGGTCTCGCCCATGGTCACCTGGCCGTCTCCTGCGATCGCCGTGACGCCGTCTCGGCTGACGGCGACGATGGTAGTTCCGTGCATTCGGTTCACCCGGTGAGCGTAGCACCTGCGTCGTCACCGTCCGGGAGCAACGGCCGACCTGGTGCCTCGGCCGGCGAACGCCGCCGCCCACCGCCACCGAGGGCCTGGCACACGGTCGCCAAGGAGCCCCCAAGCGATAGCATGGCGTCCATGTCGTTGGGCCACACTTACTCCAGTGGTTGGGTCGAGGTGATCGCCGGGCCGATGTTCTCGGGCAAGAGCGAGGAGCTGATCCGCCGCGTGAAGCGCGCGATGATCGCCCGGCAGCGCGTGCAGGTCTTCAAGCACGCAATGGACGACCGTTACGCACGGCTGGCGGTGGCGTCTCATGACGGGCGCACACTGGAAGCCGAGCTGGTCTCGGGGTCGGCCGAGCTGCGCGCACGGCTGCTCGAGGGCACGCAGGTAGTTGCGATCGACGAGGCGCAGTTCCTCGACGCGGGCGTGGTGACCGTAGCGGAGCGCCTGGCCGATAGCGGCGTTCGCGTGATCGTGGCCGGCCTGGACCTCGACTTCCGCGGCGAGCCCTTCGGCCCGATGCCCGAACTGATCGCCCGCGCCGAGGTAGTGGAGAAGCTCACGGCCATCTGCCGCTGCGGCATGGCCGCCACCCGCACGCAGCGGCTCATCCTGGGCAAACCTGCCCACTTCGACGACCCGACCGTGCTGGTGGGCGCCTCGGAGAGCTACGAACCGCGGTGCCGGTCGTGCCACGTGGTCATGCGCAACGTGCGTGAAGTGCCGCTGTTCGAGGAACGGCCGCGCGAGGCAAGCGGTTGAGCGACGGCACGGACGACGCCGCCAAGGCGCCGCTCGAGGCGCGTTTATGGGGAGAACCCCGCTTCTTGCACCGTGGCGTGAAGGTCCGGCCCGCCTCGGCCAAGGCCCTGGCCCTGCTGGCGTACCTGGTGACGCAGGAGCGGCCCGTGGCGCGCGACGAGCTGGCGACACTCCTGTGGGGGCCCGGGAGGCTCGCCAACGTGCGGCAGGCCCTCTACCAGTTGCGCACCCTGCCGGGCGCCAGGGAGTGGCTGGTGGACGGCGGACCCAAGATAACCGTCCTCGCGGTCAGCGACATCGAGGGGCTGGAGGTAGCGGCCGATGACGCGCCGCTCGAGACGGTCGGCGCCCTCGAGGGGGAGGAGTTCCTCGCCGGAGTGGGCGACGGCCTGCCCGACCCCTACCTCGACTGGTTGGAAGGGGAGCGTGCGCGGACCGCCGACCTGGTTCGCGGCGCGTTGTCGGTGTCCGCGGCGGCACTGGAAGGCGCAGGTGACGTTCAGAGCGCCCTAGCACTCGTCAACAGGCTACGAGACCTCGACCCTTACGATGGGTCGGCCGAGAGGTCGGCCATGAGGCTCACCTACCTGGCCGGCGAGGCCGACAAGGCTCTGGCCGGTTACGCCCGGTTCGCGGCGCGCCTGAAGGGGGAACTCGGCAGCGAGCCGGATCCGCAGACCAAGGCGTTGGCGCGCAAGATCGAGCGCGGCGAAGCGCTGGCGCCGACGTTGACGCCGGCGGCGCTCAGCGACGCGGAGCGGCGGATCGTCCAAGCCTTGGCCCTGGCCCGCGGGGCCCTGAAGGTGGACGGCCTGGCCCGCGTGCTCGAGCGGCCGGCGTTCGACCTCGCCGCCGACCTTGCCAAGCTGGAGAGCCGCGGTTGCGTCGACGGCCACTTGAGCGTGAGCCCCGGGTTGAGAGACGAGGTCCTGAAGGGCCTGCCGGCGGCGCTCGGGCGCCTGCTGCACGAGCGCATCGCTACCGTCATGCTGGCCGAGAACGCCGCGGACCAGGGTGCCCTGGCGCGTCATCTGCTGGCCGCGGGCGAGCACGTCGAGGCGGCGCGCAGGGGCCTGAAGGCCGCGCATGAGGCGCTGGAGCGGGGCCGACAGACCGACGCCGTCGACCTCCTCTACCTGACGCTCTGGGCGTCGGCGAACGAGCCCGGGTTGAGGCTTGAGGCGTGCCTCTCCCTGGAGGGCATCGCCGCCGGCCGCGCCGATTTCGGGTTGCAGGAGGCGCTGCTGGCGGAGGTGGAGCGACTGGCCTGGGAGTCCCAGAGCGACTCGGCGCTGGCCGAGGCCAACGTCAGGCGCGCACGACTGCTGCTGGCGCAACGCAACGTCGGAGCTGCCGTCGAATGCGCGCTCACGGCGCTAAGGGTCGCGTTGCGGATCGGCGATACGGGCCTGGTGGCGCGTTCCAGGAACGTGGTCGGAGCCGCGCACTTCTTCGCGGGTGACTTGGACGGCGCCGCCCAGTCGTTCACCTACAACCTGGAAGCGGTTGACGAGGTCGAGCGCTACCGCGCCCACAACAACCTGGGCAGCATCCACGCCTTACGCGGCGACCTGGACGCGTCGCACCGCCACTTCGACGAGGCGCTCACGCTTGCCCGCCGTAACGCCAACCACCTCGACGTGAGCGCGACCCTCAACAACCTCGCCGCCAGCGCCGAGCGCCTGGGCGACTACCCAAGGGCCGAGAAGCACTTGCGCGAGGGGCTCGCGCTGGCCAGGCACAAGGGAGGAGGGCGCCACGAGGCGGAGATGCTGGTCAACTTGGCGGTGGTCTACGCCCGCCAGGGGCAGCTCGGGCCTGCCTGGAACACGACCGAGGAGGTCGGGCTGTTGGCGGCGGAACTCGGCGACGAGCGGCTGGCCATGCGCGTCGCCGAACAGCGTGCCGAGATCCTGACGCAGTGTGGTGACCTCGAGGCGGCCGTAGCCGGATTCGACTCCGCCCTGGCGGTGGCTGGGGAGCTGGGCGACGAGCGCAAGCTGCTCGCCCTCGGGGCTCAGCAGCTGCTCGTAAGGGCCAGGCTGGAGCCGACGCTGATGCCCGAGGCGGCCGCCGCGGCCACCGAACTCGAACGAGCGCGGCTTCACGGCATGGTCTCCTGGCTCAGGCTCGAACTCGCGCTGTTCGCCGCCGACCTCTCGTTCAGCGCGGACCAGCTCGCACTGGTAGGGGCCGCCGGCACCACCGGCGTTCACCAAGAACTCGTGGGGGAGATCGTGAGGCTGCGGTTGGGCCTGCTGCGTGGAGCCGACGCGGCGGTCCTCGCGGCCTCGGAGGAGGCACTTTGGCGTCTCGTGGGGGCCGGGCTGATACCACCCACGAAGGTGTGCGGCACCGAGGTCACCTCACGGCCCGAGCGTGTGACGATCGTCGAGCAGCCCCTCGCGCTGTTCCTGGCGCGAGCGCTCGAGGCAGTGCTCGAGGGCCGGGCGACCGGCGCCACGCCGGCACCGGTTGACGCGGCCGTCGCGGTCCAGCTGGAAGAGCAAGCCGCGGGCCTCCCGGCGAGACTCAGGCGCACGCTGCTCCAGGCACCCCTGAGGTGGCACTCCGGCCTCCTGTCCCTGCCGGCCGCCGAACGCCAGGAACCGTGACGATGACGTGTGGTTGCATGACTCGCCGTGCGCACCGCCGTGTAGTAGCCGCGGTTGCCGCAGCTTTGAGTTGGCCCCATCCGCCGTACTTTTGACACCCCGTTGACACCCTTTCGACTACGCTCTTCTCGACCGTTAACGCGCCAGGTGCCAGCGCGAGCACGCTGGTTCCGGCTCTGCCACTCAAGCCGTGGCGCAACGAGGGAGTAGTGTGAAGGACAGCAGTCACAGGTTCTTGTTGAAGGTCTGGTGCGAGTCGGGAGAAAGGCCGGGATGGCACGCGGTTCTTAGGGACGTCGTCGACGGGACGTTGCACGAGTTCACGGCTACGGAGGCGTTGGTCAAGTACCTGACCAGCCTCGACGGGATGGCCGGCACCGCACAGCTCGAGGAGGAAGTCGAATGAAGAAGAAGTTCGCTCTCGGTTGCCTCATCGTGGCGATCGCAATCATCGTCGTGGGTGGCGGCGCCGCCTACTTCTACATCATCAGGCCCCTGACCAACACGGTCAAAGCCGCCACTGAACTCGGCCGCATCACCGAGATCGAAGGCCGAGTGAGCAACAAGCGGTCGTTCACGGCCCCCACGGACGGAGAACTGAAGGCGAGCGACGTGGAGCGCTACCTCAACGTCACGCGCGCGGTGTCGGCCGGCCTCAAGGGCAAGGCGGCGGAGTTGGAGAGCAAGTACTCGCAACTCGTAGATGACGACAGCAACCCGAGCGTCCGCCAGGTCATCAACGCCTACGGCGACATCATCCGCCTCGTGGTTCAGGCGAAGGAGTTGCAGGTCAAGGCGCTCAACGCCGAGGGCTTCTCGCTGGCCGAGTACTCCTGGGTGCGCCGTGAGGTGTATCAGGCCGCCGGCATCGGCTACCACGCACTCGACCTGACGGCCCTGTCCGAGGGCGAAGTAGACGAGACGCAGAACGCCGGCCTGCAGGAAGCCCCTCCCAAGAACGTGGAGCTGGTGGCGCCTTACGTCGACGAACTCGACGAGTACATGCCGCTGGCCGTGTTCGGTCTGTGAAAGGCGCCCTCACGCCAGACCGCCCTGCGCGCGCCGCCCGGCCGCCCGGCCGCTTCAGGGGGCCTCTCGGCGTAGTCCTCGCGAGCTTCCTCGCCTTCGCCTGGGCGCCCAGCGCGCTGGCACAGGGCAGCGGAACGGACGCCGCCCTCGAAGAGTTGGCGCGTCAGCGGCGCCTGCTCGAGGTCGTGCGGGAAGGAGTCGACGGGTCTCGCTTCGATCTCGACGCCCTGCGGCTGGACGCCGCGTTCATGGACGCCACGGAGATCGGCGACGCCGTGGCAACGGGCTACGGCTTCGAACTCTACCGGGGCGTGCTGCGGGGGCCCGAGGGGACCCTCGTGTCGGGCGCCGGCAACGCCTTCGACCTGTCGTTGCTGTTGGCCACACTGCTGCAAGATGCCGGCTACGATTCGCGCATCGCCGTCGGCACGCTCGAGGCCGAGGACGCCGAGCGGCTGCTCGCTCGCGTCCTGGAGCCGGTGGAGGCGCCCGGCGCCACCGCCATCGGCGGTGACCGCCTAGCGGAACTGGCGCAGGCGGGCGGCGTGAGCGAGGCCGGACTCGTGGAGTACGGCCGCGCGCTGACCGCCGTCGACGTCACGTCCAGCGACCGCTATCAGGAGTCGGTCGCGGCGAGCGGCGCCCTCATCCAGGCGCTCGCCGGCGCCGGCTTCGATCTGCGGGGCGCTACTCATGCAGACCTGGTGGACGAGGCAGGGGAGTACGCCTGGGTCGAGTACCGGCTCGGCGCCACGGACGAGTGGGGCGCGTTACACCCCGCGTTCGGCGCTCAGCCGAGCCCGTCCGCGGTCGTGGCCGAGGAGTACCTCGAGGGCTCCGTCCCAGACCGCTTCCAGCACCGGCTTCGGATCGAGGTCGGGATCGAGAGGAAGCGGGGCGAGGTCTTCACCGAGGAGCCGCTCATGACCCCGTGGGAGCGACCCGTGGCGAACATGCTCGGCGTGAACCTGTCGGTGGCCAACTCGCCGCTAGGGCAGGGTGCCGGCGCGAGCCTGCAGGAGATCGCCGGCAGCATCGGCGACACCATGTTCTTCGTTCCCCTGCTGAACGGGACCATGGCGCCGGGAGCGCGCGCCTTCGACACGATGGGCAACCTCTTGTCGCCTGAGGACGCCGCCAGCCCCATGGCGGGCGTGTTCCAGACGGGGGCGGGCAAGCTCAACCAGGCGACGGGGGCGTTGGGGGGCCTCGGGAACGACGGCCCGGCGGACGACGAGCCTTTCGCGCTCACGGCACAGTTCGTGGACGTCGTCCACGTCGCGCCGGGAGGCGAAGAGAGCCGCCAGAGACGCTACATCTTCGACCGGCGCGCCGGCGACGCCCGCGCCTTGGGAGGTACGGCCCTGCTGGACGAGAGCGTGCTGCTGAACGGCATCCTGTCGAACATGGAGATCATGGTCACGGGAGGCTCGCTGCCGCTGGACTTCCTGGCGCTCGACACGACCGCACAGGGCATGCTCTACGTCGAAGCGATGGAGCGCCTCGTCCGGCAGCCCGACGCGTCGGCCCTGGAAACGGCCTTCGCGGACGTGAGGGGCCGCGATCAGTTGCTGCTGATGGCGCTCTTCGAGGCCTCGGCGTCGGGCGCGGGCGGTGTCGCCTACCGGGCAGAACCGACGGTGGTGTCGATACGGCAGGCGCTTACCGTCGGCGACTCGGTCGGGGTCGAGATAGGCGTAGACATCATGTTCAGCGGCCGCAGGTTCCTCGTGGACGGGCCGTCCGGCGTTACGGAGGATCCGGACGCCGCGGTCCTGGCCGGCGCCTGGGACACCATGGTCGAGAGGCTCTACATGCAGAGGTTCGATCCTGCGGTCGCCAGCGCGTACTCGGTCTTCGGAGCCGGGGCGCCTCTCGAGGTGGTGAAGAGCGAGGACGAACTCGCGGCCTCCGGCGCGCCGACCGCAGCGCTTCCGGCCATGCAGCGGGACCTGAGCGCCGGCAACGTCCTGGTCTACGCCGCTGCCCAACCGGGCGCGGACGAAGCCTTCGGTTACTGGCGGGTGGATCCACTGACGGGCGTGACGCTCGGAATGGGAACCGGCGGTCACGGCAGCGCGTTGACCGAGTTCCTCGTCGAGTTGTCGCCGAGCCTCGCGCTGGCGGCCGCGCTGGCCGTGCCGGGCGCCGCCCTGTGCGCCACCCAGAAGGGTGACGACCTCATACTTTGCATCTGTGACATGGTCACGGGGATCGCCATCTTCACGGGCATCGGCGTGGGCATCGCTGCCGCTTTCGGAGGCGCCACCGTCTTGGTGCAACAAGGAGTCGCCGTAGGCTCGTTCCTGGCCCTGGACCTAGGGGTGGGCGTTCCGTCGCTCTTCCTCGGTGGGCCTTGCACGTGGGTCGATAAGCTTATCGGCGACAGCGGGCCGCGTAGTTGCATCCTGGCCTGATGAACGCGTGCCCCTACCCGCGCGACGTCGCCGGTCGTCCAGGGTCCGGGGACGCCGAACGGCTGCGCGTTCGAGTCTCACCCGTGCCGCGAGGAAGCGGCCGAACCTTCAGTTGAGGAGAACATAGTGGTCGCTACGAGTCTGGCCCCAAGAACGAAGTCGGCAAGGTTCGGGCTGGTTACCAGGCCGTGGCGCCGGGCGGCGTCGATGCTGCTGCTCTCCCTGGCGCTGGCTGCGGGCGCCGCTTACGCCCAGCAGTGCACCTACGAGCTCGAACCCAACGAGACGCCCGCCACCGCCACTCGTCTCACGGGCGCCGGACCGCAGATGCTCGGGCCCGCGAGGGGCAACTCGGTCGGTGGGTTGTGCCTTACCGGGGACGTCAGCGCCAGCGACCAGGACGCCTTCCGCTGGGACGTCTCCGAGGAGCAGGCAGCTCATCGCTGGGAGATCGAGCTGGTGGGCCCGGGCGGAAGCCTCACCAAGCTGGACCTGTTCCGCGTGACGTTCGCTGAGAACGGCTCGGACGTGACGGCGGTGGACAAGCTCCTCGACATCGGCACGCAGGGGGGCGCCGCGGCCGTCTCCGAGCAGTTCCTGGTCGAGCCCGGGGCCTACTTCCTGGGCCTATCCAACAGCGGCAACGGCGGCGAGTACGTAGCCAACGTCCGACCCGTGAGCGTGCTGCGGTACGGCGACGCAGATGAGCGTTACGACGAGCTTTCCCGCTCCAGGAGCTACACCGGCGAGTTCGGCCTGTACGGCCCGGTGGACGGCGAGCTCGAGCAGAAGTTCAGCCTGGGCGAGGCCGAGGCCGGCCGCGTCTGGGGGCTCGAGCTGTGGGCCGCGTTGGGCACCGCGCCGAGCCTCCGGCTGGAGGGCCCCGGCGGCGTCATCGCCGAAGGGAAGGCCGGTGCGGACGGCCGCGTGCGGCTTCCTGGCCTCGGCCTGGGGGTCGGTGATTACGTGGCGCGGGTGGTCGGCGCCAGCGGCATGATCCGCCTGCGCCTGGAGTCGCAGGGCATCCGCGGCGACGGCGTGGCCGTCGAACCGAACGACGATTGGCAGACCGCCACCGTGTTCCCGGTGGCGGGAGAGATGCGGGCGACGCTTCACGGGCGTGACTACTTCCGCATCGACGTCCCCGAGGACGGCGCGGGGATCTACGATTTCGACTTCGACCCTGACTCGGAGCTGAGTTACACGTTCATGGACGCCGCGGGCACCAAGCTCATGATGTCCGGGCGGGGCAGCGTGGGCGGCACTCGTCATGGGCTCTCGCTGGTCGAGGGAACGTACAGGTTATTAGTCGAGGGCACAGACGGCGTGCAGTACCGGATGGCGCTGAGGCCGGCGGCGGCCATTGGAGACGAGCTCGAGCCCAACGACACCCCGGCGGGCGCCAGCCCCATCCCGGAGAACGGCAAGGTGCGCGGCCAGTTCGACGGTTACGAGGCCGACGTCTACCGCCTTGAGGTGACGGGCGAGGCGCAGCTCTACCGAGTGCAACTGGTCGGACCCACCGCCACCCGCCTCACGCAGCAGACGGCCAGGGGCCAGGAGCTGGCCAGGGCCTCGGGCACGAACCGACTACGCCTGGACGACCTCGTGCTATTGCCCGGGACTCACTACTTCGAGGTGCTGGGCGAAGGCGGCGAGTATGCCCTGAGGGTCCTGGCGCTCGGGCCCGCCCCAGTGGCCACGCAAGGAGCAGCAGCCGGTCCCGCGCCCGACGAGCCGCTCTCCCCGGCAGCGCCCGGTACCCCCACCGAGCCCGCCGAGGAGGCCGCCGCCGCGCCGGAGGCGGCGCCGCTGGTGGCCGGCCCGCCGCCGCCACCCGGGATCTTGGAGCTCGAGCCGAACGACGACGCCAGCCGGGCGATGAGGCTCATCCCGGACCAGGTTCACGTCGGGCGCCTCACCGGCGGCAGCGACGACTACTACCGCTTCTTCCTAGCGAGAGACCAGTACGTGCGCCTGGAACTTCAGCCACCCGAAGGCGGCCTACCCATCGGCATAAGGTTGGACGATGTCGGGTGGCTCTTGGTGCTTGACGGTGACGAGGGAGGCCCCGCCGTGTACGAGCGGAAGTTCCTGGCGGGGAACCATGGCCTGTTCCTGCGGAGCCCCGAGGTCGAATCGGACGGGTACTACCAACTACGATTGACATTCCCCAACAACCTGTTGCCGCCCGTCGACGCCGAGCCCAACGACGATATCCGCACCGCCTCCACGCTTCCCGCGGAGCTCGAGTGGACGGGCCAGGCGGGTGAGTTCGGTGGGGACCCCGACTTCTACCGCCTACCGGTCTTCGATAAGGACACGGTGTTCCGGCTGACGCTCGAGGGGACCTCGCAACGGCCCGACGTCATGTTCACGAACGAGGGCGGCCGCCTACAACTCAGTGAGAGCAAGTCGGATAAAGAGGGAGGCGCTTGGAGCGGCACGATCCCGGCCGGCGAGAGCACCTGGTTGCGCCTCTACGTCAACTCCCGCTACGAGGCGCGTCTGAGCTTCGACGGAGTGCCTGACCCGGCGCAGCTGCTGGCGCCGCGCGCCTCCGGGGCCCTGAACGTCACGCTGGAGTCCTCGGCCGACGAGCTGGCCGCCTTCTGGCACGAGGGTCAGGCGTTCGTCGCGACCGCCACCGTCGAGAACCGCACCGATTCGCCGCAGGAGGTTCGCCTCGAGGCCGCGAGCAACAACCCGTTGGTGGGCCTCTCCTACGAAGCCGGGCTGACCCTGGCCGCGGGCGAGAGCCGCGCCGTGCCGGTGGAAGTCCTCGTTCCCCGCGACCTGCGTGACGACCTGCCCCTCAGGGTCGAGGTTTCCGCGGTCAGTGCCGAGGGTTCCGCGGCGGCAGACGTCGTGGCGGCAGCCAGGTGCGAGGCGCAACCCGTGGACCCGCGCGCCGCCTGGCCCCTGCCGGACTCACTGCTGGGTAGGTTCGACGCGCTGCGGCCGGACTTCGGCGCCGCCCTCTTCGGCGCATCCGATTACGAGCGGCGCGACCGGCAGTTGATAGACGGGCGCGTCGGACCGAGCGGCGGCGGCTACCTGCACCTCTCCCACTCTCCCACCTACCGCCTCGCCGGGGACGGGCCCGTGACCCTGTTGGGGGCCACGCTCGACCCCCGCTCGGACGCCCGCGCCGGAGACTACTTGAAGGCCTTCCGGATCGAGACCTCGCTCGACGGCCGGCAGTTCACGCCCGCCTTCGACGGCGTCCTGGAAGCGTCGGCGGTCGAGCAGGCTTTCGTCTTCGACGCGCCGGTGACGGCCAGCTACGCGCGCCTCGTCTTCGTCAGCTCACAACGGAACTCGAGCAACGCCTACCTGGGCGAATGGAAGCTCATCGCCGCCCCGGACGCAACCTTCGGAGAGGTCAACCTTGCGGCCCCTGAGGCGGGCGGTCACGTCGTGACCAGTGACCCGTATATCGGTAGCCACGGAGCCTCGCTGATCACCGGGGACGACGGCAGCGCCAGCGCCGTCGATCTCAGGAGCAAGGAGGCGTTCACGTTCGTCGTCGGCTTCCACGACGGTCGCGCCGCCCAGGTGACGCGCATCGAGTGGCAGGACAAATTGGACACGGGCTCGCGCAACGGGGCACCGTTCCTCGGTGCCACCGTCGAGGTGAGCCTCACGGGCGGGGCCGGGCCATGGGCGCCGCTGGCCGACTGGACGTTGCGCCGCGATGCAAACGGTGTCGCCACCCTGCAATTTGCCGAGCCCGTGTGGGCCCGCTACCTGAAGTTCACGGCGGCCAAGGTAGACGGGGACGACGGTGAGCCGGGCCGCTACTTCAGCCCGCCCGACGTCCTGCGGGTGTTCGAGCGGGCGCCGGACGACGAGTACCGTTCCGCCCTCGGCGAGTGGGGCGCCATGTCGCGGGACGCGATCTACGAGTACCTGAACCCGGTCACGGTCGGCCGCGAGCTTCCCGATGCGGGCAACGACACCCTTCAGTCGGCGACCCCGCTCAGGAGCGGCGAGCAGGTAAGCGGGGCCGTGGAAGTGGCCGTCGACGAGGACTGGTACCGGCTCACCATCCCCGCCGGCCAGAACTTCCTGGAGCTCACCCTCGCAGGTGACCCGCAGATCTTCTACCTGTACGAGCTGGTGGATGCCAGCGGCAACCAGGTGGGCTTCGACGAGCGCTTCGAGGGCGACGACGTCGTGCTGTCGCTTTTCGCCGACCCCGGCGATTACTACCTCCACCTGTGGGAGCCCAAGCGGACGGTGGTGTTCAGCTGGGACACGAGCGGCTCCGTGAGCCCTTACCAGGCCATCACCTACAACTCGCTCGCGAGCTTCGCCGCCGGCGTGAACGGCGAACGCGAGGCCGTTCAGCTCCTCGCCTTCGACGACCCTGCCCCGAAGTGGCTGTTGCCCTTCTGGTCCAGCGATCCACAGCGCGTGCAGCGCTCGATCGTCGAGTTCGACCGCGAGGCCGACTCGAGCAACTCCGAGACGGCACTGCTCACGGCCACCAAGGCGCTGGAGGACCGAGAGGGCACCCGCGCCATCTTGCTCATGACGGACGCCGAGTCACCCAGCCAGGCCATCACCTCCGACCTGTGGGCGGCTTTCGAACGGGTACGACCCCGCATCTTCACCTTCGAGATCAGCTCGGGAGGCAGCGACTACGCTCAAGACCTCATGCAGGACTGGGCGGACGTCAACTCCGGCATCTACTCGTTGGCGGCCGGCATAGGCGACTTCGACGCAGGCTTCTCCCGCGCCTCGTGCGTCTTGCGTCGCCCCAAGCGCTACGTTCTGATGCTCAACACGCGAGCCGCCCCACTTCCCGGACCCGGGAGCCTCTCCGTGCAGGCGGCCCCGGGCGCTGCCAGGGCCGCCGTGGAGATCGTCTTCGACGCCTCTGGGTCGATGGGCAAGGAGCTGCCGAGTGGCGAACAGCGCATCACGGCCGCGAAGCGGGCGCTGACCCAACTCGTGAACGAGGTGCTCCCTGAGGAGACCCCGTTCGCCTTGCGCGCCTTCGGGCACATCAAGCCGTCGTCCTGCGAGACGCGACTGGACCTGCCGCTGGCGCCGCTGGACCGCGCCAAGGCGGCTGCGGTGGTTCAGGCGATAGAGCCGAAACTCCTGTCGCAGACGCCTATCGCGGATTCGCTGCTGGCCGTCAAGGATGACCTCGCGCAGGCCGGCGGCGCGAGGACGGTCATCCTGATAACCGACGGCGAGGAATCGTGCGGCGGCGATCCCGCCGCCGCCGTGCGGGAGCTGCGCGCCTCCGGGCCCGTGGACTTCGCCATCGTCTCCCTGGGGCTCGAGCCGGAAGCCCTGGCGGTGTTCCAGGCCCTAGCCGCCGACGTGGGAGCGACCTACGTCGACGTCGGCTCGTTCGAGGCGCTGAGCGAGGCCGTGGCCGAGGCGCTCAACCCGGCCTTCGAGGTGTTCGATGCCAAGTCGGGAGAGCTCGTAGCGCGGGGCCGGGTCGGGGCGGACCCGGTGTCACTCGAGATGGGGGTGTACGACGTGCGCGTGCTCGTCTCGCCCGTGCAGGAGTTCCGGGCCGTGAGGGTGCCGGGGGAGAGGGACGTGAGGCTCACGCTTCGTGAGCCTTGACTTAGGCGCTGAGTCGAGAGGTTTTGGTGGCCGGGAGTGGGCCCGGCTACCAGTCGGGGCCCGGCTCACCAACGGTAGGGGTCTGACTCCCCACCGGTCGGGACCCGACTCACCTACGGCCGGACGTTGACGGCGCGTTGACGCCCCTTCGTGTAACTTTGGCAGCAGAAGTCACTATTAGCGTGACTGCACCGCCCTAGGTCGCGGGGTTGCCGGTCCATTACCTTGGACGCGGCGCTTCTCGAACCGCAACGGTGCCGTGACGACCAGGAAGGGAAGGCGCGGATGCCGAAGATCTACTTAGGTGAGGCCATTCGACTGGTCCTCAAGACCCTGCCGATCGTTTGGGTGAGGCTTGCCAGCTACTTGGTGTTGGGCCTTGGGCTCGGTATCTATGCGGGGCTGTTCATCGGCATCGGTTTGCTCTTGGCGAAGCTCTGGGCGCCGCTCGGTGTCATCATCTTCATCGCTGCCGTCGGTGGCGCTTTCTGGATCGTCGACCTGGCCGGCAAGTACTGGTTCCACCTGTTGCGGGCGGCGCATACGGCGGTCATGACCGAGTTCATCACCACCGGTAACGGTCCGGTCACGGGCCAGCTCGAGTATGGACGCAAGCAGGTCATGAGCCGCTTCGCAGACACCTCCATCCTCTTCGGCGTCGGCCTGCTGGTTGGGGGCATCACGAAGTTCGTCGTTCGAACGTTCACCCGTATCGTGTCCATCCTGCCGGTGCCCGGAGTCGACTCGTTGGGCAAGTTCCTCGAGCGCGTTGCCATCCTCAGCACCACCTACGTCGACGAGGCGATCTTGTCGCGCGCTTACGCCAAGCGCGAACAGAACGTGTGGGCGGTGGCCAAGGACGGCGTCGTGCTCTACGCCCAGGCGTGGAAGCCCATCTTGGCCAACGCCGTCGTCTTGGCGCTACTCAGCTACGCCGAGTTCGTCATCTTCCTCCTGATCCTCGGCTTACCGGCGCTGGCCATCGGCGCCGCTGCGCCCAACCTCGGGCCGGCCCTGGGCATCGGCGTCCTGATAGGCGCTTGGATGCTGAAGCTCGCGCTCTCGGACGCCATCTCGCTCGCCGCCACGCTCCTCGCCTACCATGGCGCCACCGCCACCATGGAACCGAACCCGGAGTGGGTGGCCAAGCTCGACGGGGCGAGCGACAAGTTCCGTGAACTCGGGCGCAAGGCCGCGGCCGCGGTGGGGTCGGTCGGTCGCGCCCCCGCGGAGGTCGAGGCGGAGGAGGACCAGAGGGACGCCGGCCCGGCGCTGGAGGGCGACGCGGCTACAGCCTGAGCCGTTGGTCAGCCTGACGGTAGCGGGCCTAATCGTCCCCCACCGGCCCGCCGGCTCCGGCCGGCCGCTCCGTTAGACTGACGGGCATGAGAACGATCGTCGACCTCGCGAGCGAGCTTCAGCCCAAGACGGTAGCGACCCGCCGTGACCTTCACCGGCACCCGGAGACGGCCTTCGAGGAGCGCCGCACCATGGGGATCATTGCGGCGCGGCTTCGCGAACTCGGCCTGGAGCCGCGGGAGGCCGTCGGCGGCACCGGCGTGGTGGCCGTGTTCGATACGGGCAGACCGGGCGTCACCGTCATGGCGCGCGCCGACATGGACGCGCTGCCGGTGACCGAAGAGAACGACGTGGAGTACCGGTCCCGGGCACCTGGCAAGATGCACGCTTGCGGCCACGACGGGCATGTGGCGGTGCTACTCAGCGTGGTTGAGATCGTGCTGGCGCGCGCCGCACAGCTTGCCGGCCGCGTGGTGTTTGTGTTCCAACCCGCGGAGGAGATCGTGCGCGGCGCGCGGGCCATGCTCGAAGACGGGGCGCTCGACGGCCTCGACGTCGATCACGTGATCGGCCTTCACCTCTCGAGCAACCACGAGGTGGGAACCGTTGCCGTGCGCGAAGGGCCGGCCATGGCCGCCACCGACTCGTTCCGCCTGGTCGTCAAGGGACGCGGTGGGCACGCCGCCTATCCGCACGCCTGCATCGACCCGATCGTCGCGGCCTCGCAGGTCGTGCTGTCGTTGCAGACGCTGGTGAGCCGCGAGACCGACCCGATCGACCAGTCGGTCATCAGCATCACGAGCTTCCATGGCGGCACGGCCTTCAACATCATCCCGGAGGAGGTGGAGTTGAAGGGCACGCTGCGCACGTTCGATGCAGGCACGCGCGCGAGGCTCCGCGCCCGCATCCTCGAGGTGGCCGAGGCGACCGCCAAGCTGCTCCGCTGCTCACTGGAGCAGGAGTGGTCCGAGGGCACGCCAGCCGTCGTGAACGACCCCACGTCCGTTGAGCGGTTCCGCAAGGTTGCCGCCCAGGTAGTGGGAGACGAGAACGTGACGCTACAAGCGCCCATCATGGGCGGCGACGACATGGCGCTGTGGCTTTCGCAGGCGCGCGGCTGCTACTTCTTCGTGGGTACGAGCTCTGGTCCCGACACGTCCTGGGCGCACCACCATCCGCGCTTCGACGTGGACGAGCGCGGGCTCGAGGTGGCGGTGGCGCTGCTGGCCTCGGGCGTGGCCGACCTGATGGGCGGCGACTAGCCCGGAAGCGCGCTCCTCATAGCCACGAGTGACGGGCCCCACCGTGAGATGGGGCCCGCTCCAGGCATGGTTACCCGGGCTCTTAGAACTTGGCGCGCAGCGCCGCCACCACCTGGTTGATGGCGGAGTTCGCCGCCTCGGCGAACAGGGGACCGACCGTCGGGTCGTTGTAGCTGACGTTCCCAGCGACCGGGACGTTGCTCACGCTGATGTTCGGGCTCATGGCCTCGCCCGACCCCTTCTTCGACACGACGACCTCGCCGGTCACGATGTCGGTGGCGCGCACGTCGACCTCGATCTGGGCCTTCGTCTCGCCCAGGGTGACGCCGAACAGGCTGCCACCGGGCCGGGCAACGGTGGCGCGGGTGACGGTGCCTGTTACCACGTAACCTGCGCCGGCCGCCTTGGCCAGGGCGACGGGGTCGAGCGACTCCATGCCCTGCTTCTCGATGATGGTCTGCAGCTCGCTGCGCTCGACGATCACGTAGCAGCCGGACTCCTTGAGCAGCGTGATGAGGCGCGCGGTGGCGGCCTCCTCGACGCCCACTACGCTCACGCCGCCACCCTGGCCGGACGTGTTCTGGAAGTCGACGACCGCCACGGTCGGTATCGGATCCGAGACGCAGGCGGCGGGTCCGGCGGTGACCTCGGTCGTGGGGGCGCAAGCACCGAGCAAGGCGGTGGCAACGGCGATCAGGGCGACTATGGGTCTACGCAACATTGTGGCTCCTCTTCCGCAACGAACGTCGCTGGACGATCGGGGTGATTTCCGTGACCAACGCTACCAGAAAGGCGTCAAAGACCCATCAATGAGGGCGCCGCCGGCCGAGATGGCGCAGCGCTACGAGCGCCGCCCGGGGCGCGGCTCAGGGCGCCGCTCAGGGCGTGAGCCGCTGCGCGTCTCGCGGGAAGGCCCTCGCGAAGCGGATGTTGTGGATTCCGAGCAGCAGCGCCGTAAGCCTCTCGGCGCCTATGGCGAAGCCCCCGTGAGGTGGCATGCCGTGCTTGAACACCTCGAGGTAATCGGCGAAGGCCTGGGGGTCCATGTTGCGCTTGCGGAGTTCCTCCTCCAGCACCTCGGGCCGGTGGGCGCGCTGCCCGCCGGAGGTGATCTCGACGCCCCGGAAGATGAGGTCCAGCCCGCGGGTGAGGCCGTTCTCGAGGGGGTAGGTGTAGAACGGCCTGGCCGCCTGCGGGTACTTGGTCACGAACACGAAGTCGGAGCCGTGTTCCTCCTTGGCCCAACGGCCCAGCAGGCGTTCCGCCTCTGGATCGAGGTCCTTGCCGCCGGAGACGTGCCCGTAACGGTCGGCCACCAGGTCGCGGGCCACGAGGAGTTCGATGCGCGGGAAGGCCACCTCGTAGTCCGGTAGTTCCGCGCCTAGGGTGGCGAGTTCCGGGCCGCAACGCTCGGCCACGCCCGCCAGCATCCTCTTGAGGAGGGCCTCCTCCAGCTCCATCACGTCGTTCTCGTCCTGTATGAAGCCCAGCTCGACGTCGAGCGACAGGTACTCGGAGAGGTGGCGATGCGTGTGGCTCTTCTCCGCGCGGTAAACGGGCGCCGTCTCGTAGACCCGTTCGAACACCGCCACCATGATCTGCTTGTAGAGCTGCGGCGACTGCGCCAGGTACGCGCGCCGGCCGTAATAGTCGACCTCGAAGAGGTTGGCGCCCCCCTCGGCGCCGGCCGAGACGAGCTTGGGAGTGAAGATCTCGGTGAAGTCCTGGCCGTCCAGGTAGGCGCGGAAGCCGCGTACCAGCTCGGCCTGCACCTTGAGGACCGCGCGGCTCTTGGGGCTGCGGACCGTGACGTGGCGGTACTGGAGCAGCGTTTCAGGGTTGGCGTGCCACTCCTCCTTGGAAAGCTCGACGGGGGGCGGCAGCGTCGCCGCGCTCAGGGTCTCGAGGGAGTCGGCCTGCACCTCGTAGCCGCCCGGGGCCTTCGCGTGGGCCACCACCTTGCCGGTCAGGCGCACGCAGCTCTCGTGGAGCGGCACGTCGATGCCCTCGAGCACGCACTGCACGACGCCACTGCGGTCGCGAAGCAGGAGAAAGCGGATCCCGCCCAGGTCGCGGCGCGTGAGGATCCAACCCTGGAGGCCAACCCGTTCGCCGTCGTGCGCCGCCAGGTCACGGACCAGCACCCGTGACACGGCGTTCCCGGGGGCCGCGCCCGAGAACGCTTCCGAACCTGCTTCCAACTCGTTGCTGGTCATCGCCTGCCTCCTGGCTGGGGCTCGAGTGCCGCCGCTTGTTGTGCGTCAAACGAGAGGACCCCCGAGGGCCGCGCCTCGGGGGTCCTTATGGGGTGCCCTGATCGCGCCTAGGCCCTGAGCCGCCTTGGATCCGGATTGGCCTGGGTGGCGAGGGCGTAGGCACACGTCATGCGCGCTACGTTAGCAGGAGGGTCGCCCGTAGTCAACGCGGCGCGCGGGCCGAACCCTCAGACGCGCGAGCGAGCGTGCACACCCGTGCCGGACGAGGTCTCGGCGCCGCCGAAGAGGCTCGGGAGCATGACGATCCCGGCGAGCCCGACGAGGGTGTAGATGATGGACGAGATGGCGTTCTTCTGACCGAACGAGTCGCCGGTGACGGCGGCTACGAGGTCGAAGCCGAAGAGGCCGACGAGCAGCCAGTTGAGGGCGCCTATTATCACGAGCAGCAGCGAGATCAGCTTGACGGTACGCATGGTGTTTCCTCCTATGGGTAACCCCGGACCGTCTGTCCAAGGTTTGTCTAGACTATACAGAGATGACTAGGGCTTGTCAAGGGCGCGTCTAAGGCATAGGCTCAGGACATGTTCACTATCAAGGAAGCAGCCGAGCGAGCGAAACTCAGCCCCGACCTGCTCAGGGCGTGGGAGCGGCGCTACGGCGTGGTGAGCCCAACGCGCTCCGCGAGCGGCTACCGCCTCTATAGCGCCACCGACATCGAGCGACTGGCGCGCATGCGGCGACTCGTCGCCGGCGGCTACAGGCCCCTGGAGGCGGCGCTCCACCTCGACTCACATGATCCAGGGCCGGCCTCCCGGGCAGTGGACGGCGGAGGCGGAGCGGCAACCGTGAAGACCCACGCCACCGAGGCCACACCGGGGGCAGATAGAGCGCTCGTGGATGCGGCCGCAGCCTTGGACCCTGCAGCCCTTCGGGAGTTCTTCGACGGGCTGGGCGCGCTTGGGTCGTTCGAAGCCGCAGTGACCGCCCGGCTGTTTCCGGCCTTGCGCGCCCTGGGAGAGGCGTGGGCGGACGGCACCGTCTCGGTCGCGGGCGAGCACATGGCCGCCGCGGCGGCGTTGCGCTGGCTCGGCCTTCAGTACGAGGCCGCAGCGCGAGACTCGCCCCGGCCCCGGGTCCTCGTCGGGCTTCCGCCCGGGTCTCACCACGAGCTCGGCGCCCTTGCCCACGCCGTTGCACTGAGGCGTCACGGGCTGGATGTTCTGTACCTGGGGAAGAACCTGCCGGTGGAGGACTGGATAACTGCGACGAGCAACACGGGCGCACGACTCGTGCTCGTCGGGGTGGCGCTCGAGGCCGACGTGATCCCCGCCTCGAGAGTGGCCGGCGCCTTAAGGGCGGCGGTGACCGCTACGAGCGTGTCGTTCGGGGGTGCCGCGGCCGGCGCAGAGAGACTACGCGCGTTCGGAGATGAGTTGCCGGCCGACTTCGCCCTGGCAGCCGCCAAGGTCGACGAGATCCTCGGCGGGGGACAGTAGTTCCCCCCGATCGAGCATGACCTGATCGAGCATGACGCCGCCGCAAGCCATCCGTGGCGTTCCCTACCCGCGGTGCTCGCGTGTGCGCATCAGGTGCTCTTGGATGCGCGCCAGGTGCTCCCGGTCCTTGGGCCGGTCCAGTTTCTCTTTCATGGCGATGACGTCCTCGAGTGGGACGCACGGCACGCCTAGCACCGATTCGGCGCGGTCCACCAGCGTATCGGCGTTTTCTCCCAGCCAACCATCATAGATCTCGACGTCTTCGCCGACGCTGACCCGTGAATCCTGGCGCCCTTCATCCAGCACGGCCTTCCCGGCCGCTACGAGGCTCAACGCCTGGTCCCAGGCGGCCCCGCGCGCGACGATGTCCAGGTCACTGGCTTCTTCCAGGATGCCGCGCAAGACGAGCGACGCGCTCGAGTGCAGGGCGTAATCGCCGTTGGGGAGGGAGAGCTCCGCCAACCTGGGTAAGATCTCCGCCGCTTTCACGCGGCGAGTATAAGGGGAGGGCGGGCATGGGGGCATCCGTAGCGTGGGCGCCGTCGCAAGAGTCCGGCGGGAGGCGGGGAACCTCGCCCATGCCGAGCGCTCCGAGCAGTCTGCGCAGTTGTTCGCGTATGAGCCCAGTAGCAGCCGTGGTTACTACGGAACGCCAAAGTTCAGTTCATGGTCCAACCACTAATGCCTATTGCAATGCCTATCGCTAGCCGCGGACATTTCTAAGTGCAACCAGTCGCCGGTGCAACTGCCGTGCGCCCTGCCTTCTGGGAGAATGGACGTCTGCAGAGCGAAGGTCGATGAACGTCAAGGGAGGCAATCGAGAGCCATGGACGACAACAAGAAGCACAAGGCGTCGGTCAAAGGTCACGACAGGCTACGTTCGAGCGGTGAAGCAAGCACCGACTCCACGTTGACCACGCGTCAAGGGCATCCGGTCACCAACAATCAAGCTCAACGCACGATTGGCAGCCGGGGACCGGCGACGTTGGAGAACTACCAGTTCCTCGAGAAGATCAGCCACTTCGACCGGGAGCGCGTGCCCGAACGCGTGGTGCACGCCCGCGGCTTCGTCGCTTACGGCGAGTTCGAGGCCACCGGCAAGATCGGTGACGAACCTGCGGCCAAGTACACCCGCGCCAAGCTGTTCCAGGAGCAGGGGAAGAAGACGCCGCTGGCCGTCCGCTTCTCGACGGTCATCGGCGGCCGCGACTCGTCCGAGGTCGCGCGCGACCCCCGGGGCTTCGCCGTCAAGTTCTATACCGAGGACGGGAACTGGGACCTCGTCGGGAACAACCTCGCGATCTTCTTCATCCGCGACGCCATCAAGTTCCCCGACGTCATCCACTCCCTCAAGCCCGATCCGGTGACCTTCCGCCAGGAGCCGAACCGCATCTTCGACTTCATGAGCCAGTCGCCCGAGTCGATGCACATGCTGACGCACCTGTTCAGCCCGCGGGGCATCCCCGCCGGCTACCGTCACATGGAGGGCTTCGGGGTGAACACCTACAAGCTGGTGAACGCCCAGGGGCAGACCGTGCTGGTCAAGTACCACTGGCACCCGCGTCAGGGCGTCGTGAGCCTCACCCAGGCCGAGGCGGAGAAGGTCCAGGGCAAGGAACTCGGCTCGGCCTCGAAGGACCTGTACGAGGCGATCGAGCTGGGGCACTACCCGCAGTGGGACTTCTTCGTCCAGATAATGGACGACCACGACCACCCGGAGCTCGACTGGGACCCCTTGGACGACACGAAGATCTGGCCGGAGGATCAGTTCCCGCTGCGCCACGTGGGGGTCATGACCCTCAACCGCAACGTCGAGGACTTCCATGACGAGAACGAACAGATCGCCATGGGTACGGGTGTGCTGGTCGACGGCCTCGACTTCTCCGACGACAAGATGCTGGTGGGCCGCACGTTCTCCTACTCGGACACGCAGCGCTACCGGGTGGGTAGCAACTACCTGCAGTTGCCCGTTAACCAGCCAAAGGGCGTTAACGGCCGGGTGCATACGCATCTGACGGGTGGACCCATGTCCTACGGCCGTGATCTGGCGCCGGGGCAGAATCCCCACGTGAACTACGAACCGTCGATTCACGGGGGCCTGCACGAGGCGCAAGAGGCGGGGCCCGACGACCAACCCGAGGTGCGCGGCAAGGTGACGCGCGCCATCATCGAGCGCCGCAACGACTACGTGCAGGCGCGCGGGCGCTACGACACCATGCTGCAGTGGGAGCGCGACGACCTGGTGCACAACATGATCGACAACCTCTCCCAGTGCGAGCGCGACGTGCAGGAGCGCATGTTGTGGCACTTCTTCCTGATCCACGACGACTACGGCAAGCGCGTGAGCCAGGGCCTGAACATGTCGGCCGCCGACGTGAAGCACCTCGAGTTGCTGCCCGGCCAGATCCTTACCGAGGAGGACGAACGCCGTCGTCAGAAGCTTGGCGAGAACGGTGACGTGATCGATCCCAAGCGGTGGGGGAAGTGGACGAGCTCGGTGGAGAACCGCGCCGGCACCGCGGAGGAAGTGCTCGCGGGCAAGATCGCTTCCGCCGAGCGGGCAGAAGCAAGCCACTAGGCGTGCTTGGTCGGCTCCTCGAGGGGGACGCCGGCACGAGGCAGTAATCGTGGCCCCCGGCGGGCACGCGGGCTCCTGAGGTCAGCGGTCGCCCAGGAACCGCTCCAGTGCCCGCATGGCGGCCAGCGCCTTCGGGAAGCCGACGAACATGGCCGCGTGGATGATCGTCTCTCGGATCTGACGCTCGCTCGCGCCTACGCGCAGTGCGCCCCGCAGGTGCGTGGGAAGGTCTTGCACGTCACCCTCCGCCAAGAGCAGCGCCAAGGCGATCAGTTCGCGCGCGGCCAGGTCCAGCCCGGACCGCGCGAACACGTCGCCGTAGGCAACACGCTCCACCAGGGCGCCGAGGTCCGGGTCCGCCGCGGCCAGCGCCGCGCTTATGCGCTCCGCCTGGGCGCCCCAGATGGCCTGCTTCGGCTCGTCGGGCGGGTGCTCCACCAGCAGGGCGACGACGCCCGCGTGAACCGCGAGCTCTACCGGCCCCCCGGTGGCGGCGTTCGACAAGCCGAGGCCGGTGCCCATCGGCAACGCGGCCTCGCGCAGCGGGTAGCGGACGCCGGACGTCGACACCACGCAGTCCTCCGCCAGGGCCAGGAGGCTGACGGTGGTGCCAGGGTGCAACTCGCGGGTGAGTGACCCTCCCGCCGCCACGACCCGTGCCTCGTGGTTGGCGGCGAACAGCGCCAAGCTCCGCCCCGAGGCCACCAGCCGCGCAGCGATGAGCAGGGCGCCGAAGCTCTGGTCGAGGCGATCGCCGAACGCCCCGGCCACGTTCGCGTGGTCCGCGCCGCGCTCCCAGGCCGCGCTCAGTGCGAGCTCGAGGTCGAGGTCGTCCTTCTCCGGCGGGTGCCTCTCGACGGGTACGTGCTCATAGCGCCTCAGGTCGCCCGCTTCCACGCTGTCGAAGTCGCCCACGATGAGGTCGGGCTCGACGCCGAGGACGCGGGCGTGAGCCAGCCCGCCGTCGGCGGCTATCACCAGGTCTCGCCCCTCGAGCAGCAGGGGCCAAAGCCCGGTCGCCGGCAGGGTGCCGCCGGCTAGCACGAGGGCCGTCTTATGCGGTAGTCGCTCGCCTTTCATGGTCTCCTCTCCAGGTCACGCCAGGCGTCCCCTGGCACCAGCAGTCCGAACGTCGAGCCGGGCGCCGGGTGAGACGGCAGTTCGCGGTCGAAGCCGCGCCACGTCAGCTGTACGTTCCAGGCCGGGGCGTCGAGGGTGAGTCGCCACGCGAGGCCGTCGCGCGCGGCCGCCAGGACGGTAACCGGCGTCGTGCCCTCGCCGGTTTCGAGGAGGCGCGTGAGGTCGGCGCGTAGGAGCACCGCGCGGGACGCGACCGGCAGTAGGGCGGCGCTTTCCCCCTCGAAGACGTTGTCGTGGCCCAGGAAGCGCGCCGCCCACGGATCTCCGGGTTGGTCCAGCAGTTCCTCACCCGCGCCCGTCTGAACGATGACGCCCTCGCGCATGAGCGCCACCCGGTCGGAAACCGTGAACGCCTCTCCCTGGTCGTGGGTCACGTAGATGGCCCCCGTCCTTAGGCCCTGCAGGATGCCGCGCAGTTCGAGCTTCAAGGACTCGCGCAAGTTGGCGTCGAGGTTCGAGAGGGGCTCGTCGAGCAGGAGCAGGCGGGGTGAGGGCGCCAGGGCCCTGGCGAGCGCAACTCGCTGCTGCTGCCCGCCGCTCAGCTGGTGAACCCTGCGTCGCCCCATGCCGGCCAGGCCCACCAGTTCGAGCAGGTCAGCCACCCTGGAGCTGCGCTCGGCCGGGGCGACCCGGGCCTCCACGAGCCCGAAGCCCACGTTGCCCGCGACGTCGAGGTGGGGGAACAGGGCATAGTCCTGGAAGACCATGCCGAAACCGCGCTTCGCGGGGGGCGTCTGCGTAAGGTCTTGGTCCTCGAGGCGCACGCTGCCCGCGTCGGGGACCTCCAGTCCGGCAACCAGCCTGAGGAGGGTGCTCTTGCCGCAACCGCTGGGTCCGAGCAGTGCGAGCGTCGTGCCCTCCTCCAACTCGAGGGAGACCCCGCCGACCGCCGTGACGGGCCCATAACGCTTTACGAGCCCGGTCAGGCGCAGGTTCACGCTGGGGCCGTTGCAGTGCTGAGGGGGATTGTCGGCATGTTCAGCGGCATCATACCGGCGCCGGCCATGCGTTCAGAACTCGCTCGGGCCGCGCCGCTGCAGGAACAGCATGACGGCGGCAGTCAGGAGCATCAGCACCACGCCCAGCGCCAGGGCCTCCCCGTAGTTGGCCTGGCCCGGCCGCCCCAGGCGGTCGAAGATGGCCACCGGGAGGGTGGCGTACTCGGGCCTGACGAGCAAGAGCGTGGCCCCGAACTCGCCCATGGACACGGCGAAGGCGAAGGCCGCCGCCGTGAGGAAGGCCGGCCTGAGGAGGGGCAACTCGACGCGCCACAGCGTTCTCAGCGGTCCGGCGCCCAGGCTGGCGGCCGCGCCCGCCAGCGCCGGTGGTTGCGATCGATAGGCCGGCAGCAGCGTGCGCGTCACGAACGGGAACGCGAGGAGGGCGTGTGCCAGGGGCACGCCCCACGCGGAGCCAACGAGCACGGGGTAGGTCAGCAGGTAGCCGAACGCGAGCGTCACGGGGCTGGTCGCTAGCGGCAGGAGGCTCGCCTGGTCCAGCCAGCGCCAGCCGCCACGCGCCACCGCGTACGCGAACAAGAAGCCGACCAACAGCGCCAGGGCGGCGCTGCTGAACGCGAACGCCAGCGAGTTGCGCAGCGCGTGCCACAGGCCGGTGAACCCGATGGTGTCCGAAGGCGTGAGGAGGCTCGAGAAGTTCTTCAGTGAAGGCCAGCCGGCGCCGGGCGCCGCGAGCGACTGCGACGCGAGGGTCACCAACGGTGCGAGCACCAGGACGCTCGTCACCAGCAGGATGCCGCCCAGTAGCAGGTGGCCCGCGCCGGTCGGTCGCCGCGTGGCGTCCCCGGGGGCCACGCTCACCGAGAGCCGCTCCTGGAGCCTCGTGTACAAGAACCCCACGCCGATCATGAGGACGAGCTGCACCAGGGCCAGGGCCGCGGCCGAGTCCAGCTCCAGCAGGCGCACGGTCAGGCGGTAGATCTCGACCTCCAGCGTGGCGAACCTGGCGGCCGGGGCGAGGATAAGCACCACCCCGAAGCTGGTGAAGCAGAAGAGGAACACGAGCAGCGCCGAGGCGAGGGTGGCGGGGAGCGCCAGGGGGATCGTCACGCGCCACAGCGCGCGCCACGGAGTGGCCCCTAGGGTGGTCGCCGCCTCCTCGAGCCGGGGCGCGACGCCCTCCAGGAACCCGCCGACCACGCGCGCCACCACGGCGAAGTTGTAGAAGACATGCGCGATGAGCAAGATGACCAGGGTGTTGCGCAGGTCGACGCCGAGGACGCCGCGCGGGCCCACCAGCGTGAGGAACCCGATGCCGGCCACCACGGTGGGCATGACGAAGGGGACGGAGAACGCCGCGGTGAGGGCGCGCTTGCCACGGAAGCGGTAGCGCGCCAGCAGCAGCGCCGTGGGCAGGCCAAGCGCGACCGTGAGCAGGGTGGAAAGTAGGGCCTGTGCGAGCGTGAAGCCGATGCGACCGAGGTTGTAGGGATCGGTGAGGGCGGCGAGGAAGCCCGCGGCGAACACCTCGCCGTGGGCGGGTGTCAGGCTCCGCGCCAGGATGACAGCCAGCGGCACGAGCAAGAAGGCGGCGAGGAAGGCGGTTGCCAGGGCGCCGGCCAGGTGGGTGACGGGGCTGCGCCGCATGGCCTCAAGTGTAGGCCACCGCCCCCGGCCGCCCCACGGCGCGCCCGCGAAGCCTCAACCGAGCAGCACCCGCAGCACCTCGTCACGCGCGGCAAGTACGACGATCCCCTCCCTGGCGCCGGTGAGCCGCAGGTAGGCGCGGACCTGCTCCCGGTAATGTGCCAGGGTCTCCGGGGTGGGTGCCCGGTCGGACTTCCAGTCGAGCACCACTTCCGGTCGGCCTTGGGGGTCGACCGCGATGGCATCCGCGATCCCGCTCCAGATGACCTCGCCGCCCGTACCGTGGTCGTGTTCGGCGCCCGCCACCGCGACCTCGGCCAGTAGACTGCCGTGCAGCGCAGCCACCTCGGGCACGTGCCAGGCGCGCAGGGCCATGCCGGCCACCTCCGCCGGGTCCACGCCGAGGTCGTCCGGCGAGAGCTCCGCCAGCAGGCCGGCCGCCCGCACCGCGAGCGCGGCCTGTGCGGCCTCCACCACTGCGTTGATGACGTCCTCCATGAGCTTGTGAAGCAGGATGCCGCGGGCCGTTCCCACCGTCAGCGTCGAGGCAGTGGCGGGTGCCTCCTCGACCGAATCGAGGGCATCGAGGATCCAGGTGCCAAGCTCTGCGGTGAATAGGGGGACCGAGTCCTCGGCCTTGACCCCCTCAGCGGCGCCATCACCCTCGTCGCTGCGGCTCGGCGCGCGCCTCTCGACGTGGCGTATGACGCCACGGACTACCGCCGTTTGCGCCGCGAACTCCTCAGGGGTTTGAGTCGTGTTCTTCGCGGCCAGGTCGGTCCACCGCCGGTCTTGAACATCGGGCGTGACCGGGTGCCAGGCGACTTCCTCCTGCCAAGGCACGAGGTTGCACCAGGCGCCGTCGGCGGTCTCGAAGTCGAAGCGGGGGATCACCAGCAGGTCTCGCGCCCGCGTCGCTGACACGTACCAGAGGCGCACTCGCTCTCCTTGCAGCTCCGCGGCCTCCCGCTCCAGGCTCTCATCCAAGGCGCTGCACTGGTGCCCGAGCAACCTCATGGCGAGGCGCTTGTTCTGCCGGTCGTAGAGCGGGACTTCGGCCCCCTTGGGGCGCGACATCGAGCCGACGGGTATGACCACCCGCCACTCGAGGCCCTTGGCCGAGTGCAAGGTCATGAGCGTGACCGCGTCCTCCTCCGCGTCCACACGGCCTTCGAGTTCCGCGCTGCCTTCGCTCCAGGCGGTCCAGACGTCGTCTGCGAACGCGGCGATGCCGCGCAGGTCGTACGCCTTGGCCGCCTCGAGGAAGCGCTCAAGGTTGGCGAGTGCCCGGTCGGCCCGGAAGCGGTGCCGATGGACGAGCACGGCCTTCGACCGCAGAGCGTCCACCGCCTCGGTGAGGAGGTCGAAGGGGGCGGCCGTGAAGCGTCGTGCACCGAGCGGTGCCAGCACTTCGAGGACCTCGGCCACTCGCGGCACCGGCACCAGGGCGGGGTCGGTCGCAAGCGTGAGTTGCGGGTCGCCCGCGGACCGCGAGAGCGCGTACGCCACGTCGAGCAGCTCCTCGTCGGTGATGCCCACCATCGGACCGTGGAGGAAGGCGCCCAGCGCCAGCGAGTTGGCGGGGTGCGCCAGAGCGCACGTGAGCGCGACCATGTCCTGCACTTCCTGGCGGCGGTAAAACCCCTTGCCCGCCTGGCTCGCGACGTTCAGGCCAACCGCCTCGAGCTCGCGTTCGTAGTGCTCGAGGCCCACGAAGCTCGGTGCCAGCAGCGCGATCTCACCTGGACTGACCGGTCCATCTAGCAGGCCGCTGCGTCCCTCGACGAGGCTAAGGCAGAACGCCGCCACGGCGGCTGCCTCCGCTTCCCGTTTGGCGCCCATGAGGAGGCCCTGTTCTTCGTTCGGGTCCGTCGACTCCGTCTCCGCTTGGTCGCGGGTCGCGTCTTGCCTGACGACGTTGAGCCGCACCAGTGCGGCGCCGGGCCCCGGCCGGCGGCTCCCGTCCAGCGGCGCCAGGCCCGCTTGGCCGGGCGCGGACAGCGGTCCCTGGAAGCTTAAGTTCGCGTTCTCGAGCACGCCCGGGACCGAGCGGAAGTTGGTGGTCAGGCGGAGCGTGCTCGAGCCCGGGTCTCGGGCCAGGCCGTCTCGCAGGGCCAGGTAGGTGGCGGGGTCCGCGCCGCGGAACCTGTAGATCGACTGGTTGGGGTCGCCCACTACGAACCTCGCGCCCGGCCGTGAGGGCCACCGCCGCCAGTCACCTTCCGTCGGTACGCCCGTCAGCCGCCAGACGATTTCGGCTTGCAGGGGGTCGGTGTCCTGGAACTCGTCCACCAGCACGTAGCGGTAGAGCTCCGCCAGCTCGCCGCGCACGTGCTCGTGTTCGCGCAGCAGCCGAGCGGCCGTCGCTATGAGGTCGTCGAAGTCGATGACGGCGCGTTGCCGCTTGGCCTCCGCGTACGCCTCGAGCGCTCCCCGGAGCGAGCCGATCAAGAGGCCGACCAAGTGATCGACGGAGGTCGAGAGCAGGTGGGCGATGGCCGCGGCCGCGTCCTCGTATGCGGCAAGCAACGCCACGTAGCTCGCCTTCGCTTCCTCGGCGGAGCCGCCGGCAGACCTGATCGCCGCCACCCAGGCCGTTTTCGCCCTGAGCTTCCTGACGCTGTTCTTCTGTGTGAAAAGGGGGCCGGCGTCCGTTCGTAGCGCCGCCAACGCCGTGTCGGTCGTGCCCTCGGTCCACGCCAGCCCGGCTACGTAGGCCGCCAGGGCCTCGTTGAAGTCTTGGACGGCCTCCGTAGCGGCGGGCTCGCGGTCGACCAGGCGGCCGAAGCGCCGGGCCGTACGGTCGACCGCCTCGCGGGCGGCCTGTACGTTCGCCTCCGGGACGACCAGGTCGGGGTGCTCGCGCATGATGCCGACGAGGGACTTGAGGCTCTCCAAGCTCGGAGACTCGGGGTGCGTCAGGAGGTCGATGAAGGGGTCCTCGGAGGCGGCGAGCGGGTCGGCACTCAGGCGCTGACGCAACCACGCGTCGAACACGTCGTCGAAGAGGAGGTCCGCCGCCGCGGCGTCCAGGACCGCCGCGCCAGGGTCCACGCGTGCCTCGACCGGATACGGCAGCGCGAGTTCACGAGCGAAGCCGTGGATGGTCGTGCTGGTGAGCTCGTCCAGTGCCTCGAACGCCGCGGCGAGGTTCCGCCTCTGCTCCTCGGTCGGTCCGGAAGCGTCGAACGCAGGAGCGAGGGGTGGGACCACCTCGCCCCTCGCCAAGGTCTCGAGGTACTCCCGCACCCGGCTCGCCATCTCGGCAGCGGCAAGCTCGGTGAACGTGATGGCCGCCACGTTGCGAGGCGCCACGCCGTCCGCCAACAACAGGGCCACTCGCCCAGCCAGGATGGCCGTCTTGCCCGTGCCCGCCCCTGCCTCCACCAACAAGCCTCGGTGCCGGTCCGTAAGCGCCATCTTGCGCGCCGCGGCGTCCGTCAACCGCGCCGCGGCGTCCATGGGCGGCCGGCCGCCGGTACCGTTCACGTCGCACTTCCCAGTAGCTCGTCCAGCCTGCGGCGCAGGGGTTCGAGTCCGGCACTCTTCTGGCTCAAGTAACGCGCCACCCCGTAAGCGGGGAACGCGAGGCGCGTGTCTTCGTACGGCGAAGCCAGGCCCGGCCCGGCAACCGCGTTGCCCTCCCGCAGGTTCGCCGCGGCCAGTTCTGCGGCCTCGGCCAGGTCGCTCAGGGCCGCGTCGGGGTCGGTGAGCGGCAGAGTGGTCCGGTGGCGCGGGTACGCGAGCAGCGCCTCCACCCGCCATTCGGGGCCGAGGAGCTGCCGCACCGCCGCGGTATAGATTGGGCGCTGCAGCTCGTCGCCGCCTGCCAGGCCATCGGCGTCCCTGAGTTGCCTGCCGGACTTGTAATCCACGACGCGCACTCGTAAGCCGACGCGGTCGAGGTCGAGCCTGTCGATGACGCCTCGCAGGCGCAGGTCGGTGCCCGGCAGCATCACCTCGGTACGCGTGCTCCAAGGCCCACTGCCGCCTCGGTCCGCTCCGTTCGTGTAGCCGAAGCGCAACTCGGCGTAACTCTCCTGGCCGAAGTCGAGCCCTTCCTCGAAGGTCAGGCCCCAGCGGGCCCAGTCCGCGACGGTCTCCAGCGTCGCCCGCCAGAGGGCAGCCGGTGGCACCGGCCGCTCCGCCTCCCAGGCCGCCCCCACCTCCTGGCACGCCCTGGTGACCGCCTCCTCCAGCGCCGGCTCATCCCCGAGGGCCAGGTGGCCGACCGCCGCCTCGAGCACCTCGTGCAGCAGGGAGCCGAGCGCGGCCGGGTCGAGCGCCATGACCTCACCACGGGGCTCGGGGCGCTGCCAGCCGAGCGCGTACCTGGCCACGAAACCGTAGGGGTGGAGGAGGAGACTCTTGAGCGAGGTCGCGGAGTGGTGACGGGCAAGCGCCGCCTCGATGGCCGGATGGCCCGGGCGCACCACGCCGTCGCTCGCCGTCAGCTCGGCCGTGTAGGCCGAACCATGAACACTGCGCGCTCGTTGGAAGCGCCGCTCCGCCTCCAGCTCGTCTGGGCGGCCCGCGAGCCTGTCGGGTTCGCTCAGGGCGTGATGCGCGCCCGCATTGGGTCGAGACGTGGCCCGTTCGGCGTCCAAGGTTGCGAGCAGGCGGCTCTTCGTCTGCTTGCGGCCGTCAGAGCCGCGGCGGGGCCAGGAGGCCACCAACTCCTCGCCGGTAGCGGCCACCAGAGCGCGGAAGTTATCGGCGTCCTGCCGGCCCACCCCGCGCTCCCTCAGCACGATGCCGGGCCTGAGGCGCTGCGGAAGGAGCGCGTCCTCATCAGGGGCGCGGCGCGGCCACGCCCGCGCGGTCAGGCCCAACAGGCGCGTGTACGGCCTGGGCCAGCCGACGAGCGTGCCGGCAGGTCCCCAGATCACTGACGTCGCCGGGTCGTTGCCGTCCTCGACCCGAAGGCGCGACAGCGACTGCTCGAGGACGTTGGCAGGACCCTGGTTCAGGGCCCGCCGCCACAGGGCCAGGGCGTCCCCGCGCAACCACCGCTCGCCCACCTTGCTCGCCGCCGGTAGGCCGAGCGAGACGTCCGCCACCAGGCGCTCCAGGATCTGCGCCTGCAGCGGCTCGCGCCGCGCCAAGGGTCCGAGCGCACCGCGCCAGTGCGCCAGGCTGGTGAGCCCGGCATCTTGGTGCACTTCGTCCGACCACGTTTCGGGCAGGACGGCAAGGGGGCCGGTGTTCACTTCCCGCGCCGCGGCCGCGATCCGCCTGACGTGCGGCTGAGACGGACCCCTGGCCAGCGCATCCGCGAGGGCGGCAAGTAACTGGCCGACGGGTGTCGCCAGGACCGGTGTGCCGTGAGCGGCGTGCACGGGCAAGCCGGCGCCCTTGGCGAGGCTGCGCACGCTCTCGTCGTATGGGCCCACTTCCGTGGTCCCGATGGCCACTTCCTCGGGGCGGCGCCCGCTGCTCAGGAGTTCGTGCACCCAGCGAAGGGCCTCGAGGGCCTCGTGCTCCGGGTTGGCGCAACTGGTCTGCGTCGTCCTCGGTGTGAGAGCCGGAGCCGCCAGCCAGGCGACCTGCGCCGGCAGCCAAGCCGGCGGGCGCGGCTGCAGTCCGCGCCACGTGACGGAGACCTGCTGCGCCAGGTCGGTCAGGAGGCCGCGGTACAGGGGCGGCAGGTCGTCTACGCGGTCGAGAGTCGTCGGACCCAGCAGCGTGGGGGCAAGGCCTACCCGGCGCCTCGCGCGGCTCACCAGTCGGTGGGGGAGGAGGGCGCCACCCTCCAACGCGTCCTCCACGTGCTGTTCGAGGGCGGCGAGCTCCGCCCAGCGGCCGCCCGCCGCGGCGCGCTCGCGCAAGTCCAGGTCGGCGTCCCACACTGCCCGCAGCGTCCGTGCTGCGGCCCGCGCGAAACCGGGCATGCCGGCGAGCTCCCGGAGCCCCGTCAGCCTCTCCACCGGCGGCACCTGCAGCGCTGCCAGGAGCTCGGAGGTACTGACGGGCCGAGCGAAGCCCCCTACCAGGCGGCCGGCGAGGCCGGCCATGGACAAGACCTGGTGGCCGAGGCTGCCCTGCTCGGCCAGCTCGTCTTGCACGCGGCGCCCGCCGAGGCGGCCGGGGACGACGTAAGTGGTGCGCCTTAGCAAGGCAGGCGGCCCCCCTTCGAAGCTGCGAGGAGGATAACGCGGGCGTGCGGCAGGGAATGACGGAGCTACCCGCACGTCCTAGCCAGGCGAGCGGGGCCTGGCTAGGACGTGCGGGGCCAGGCCGCCGGAGCCCGGCCGCCCGAGGCCCCGGGCAAGGACCAGCGAGCGACGGCGGCTGGGAACCCTGATGGACGCACTGGACGCCATACGCGGGCCATACCGCGTCGCGAGCTGTTCGTTAAGTGTCATCGTACCGGCCCGGTCAGGCGAACGGGAGACATAATGGCCGACGATTGGGAGGGATTACATGAAGCGCATCGTGATGCTGTTGTTGGCGCTCGTCTCCGGACTCGTGATGGCTCAGGGCACCATCTCCATCGGGCTGCTGCTGCCTTTCACCGGCCAGTACGACTGGGTGGGAGCCAATGTTCAACCCGTCGCCCAGATGATCGCCGACGATGCCAACGCGAGTGGCGGCATCGGCGGAGCACAGATCCGCTTGCTGCAGGGAGACACCGAGGGCACCGTCGATGCCGGCTTCACGGCCGCCCAGAAGCTCATCAACGCCGACGGGGTGGTGGCGCTCATCGGGCCGACCTCGCTGTCCTTGGCCGGTTCCCAGCAGTTGATCGTCGATGCCAAGGTGCCGATGGTCTCGCCGACCGCCGGCACGACCGCGCTCGATTCCTTCAACACCCAGTACGTCTTCCGCACCGTTCCATCGGACTCCTTGGGCGGCCGGGCGGTGGCCCGGGCGGCAACCGACGCCCAATTCCTGGGCCGCGATTCGGCGTTCAAGAAGGTGGTCCTGATGGTCGCGAACGCTCCGGCCATGGTTTCGTTCCAGGCGCCCATCGAGAAGTCCATGACCGACTTCGGCACGCCTCTGCTCGACAGCTTCCAGTTCACGCCCGATAAGCCCAGTTACCGCACCGAGGTCCAACAGGCGCTGGCGCTCGACCCAGACCTGATCGTGCTGGTCGCCACACCCGAGGATTCCGCGCGCGTGATGCAAGCAGCCTTCCAAGCCGGCTACGAGGGTACCTGGTTCGTCACCCAAGACCAGACCACGAGCGATTACATCGCCCTCGCCACGCCACAACTGGTCGACGGGATCTATGGACTCGAAGAGGTCGCGGCGCCCGAGAGCGCCGGCCTGTACGACGCTTTCGCGGCCCAGCTGAAGGCCTTTGACGGGAAGGAGCCGCAGATCTTCGGCACGAACACCTACGACGCCATGAACGTCGTCTTGTTGGCCATGGTGCGAGCGGCGCGCGACGGCGGCGAGATAACGCGCGCCAGCGTCGCTGCCAACATAAGGCCGGTCACCGACGCCGGTGAGGGCAAGGTAGTGGTACACGAATACATGGCAGGAAAGGCCGCGCTTCTTGCGGGCAAGGAGATCGACTACCAGGGCCTGGTCGGACCGATAGACTTCGACGCGTTCGGCAACATCACCGCTCCGTTCGCGATCAAGCGGGTGGTTGACGGCGCCTGGCAGACCGTGGCGATCGTTCCGGCCGCCGCGCTGGAGTAGCCGAGGGGTAGAGGGCGTGGGGGCAGCGGTGGCGGCGAGCCACCGCACGCCCACGCTTGACCCTCGTACACCGTGACCGCGTTCCTGCAGACGTTGATCTTCGGCCTCGGTACGGGCGCTGTCATCAGCGTCGGCGCCGTGGGCCTGTCGTTGTCTTACGGCGTCACCAGGTTCATCAATTTCTCGTACGGGGAGCTGCTCACGCTCGGCGCCTACCTGGCCTTCGTGGCCGTGTCGCTGGGTTTGTCGTTACCCGTAGCCAGCCTGCTGGCCATGGTCGTGGTCGGACTCATAGGAGTGGTGCTGGCCCGGCTGCTCTTCGACCCCATCTTGCACCGCGGCTTCCTGTCGCTCCTGGTGACGAGCGTGGGCCTCGCTTTCGTGCTGCAGAACGCCGTGCGCATGATATTCGGGTCCAGCCCGACGCGCTTCCCGCTACCACCCCTGCGGCCTTGGCGGATCGGCGCGCTCATAGTCCCGAAGGTCCCCGTTCTCGTCATCGTCATCGCCGCGCTGGCCATGGCGTGCGTCCACCTACTGCTTCGCTACACGCGCATGGGCAAGATGATGCGCGCCACCAGCGACGATGCGGCGCTCGCCAAGGCGTCCGGCATAGTCACCGGTCGGGTGTTGGCGACCACCTGGTTCTTGAGCGCCGCCATCGCCGCCTTGGGCGGCGTCCTGCTGGGCATGACCCAGATCGCGTTGCAACCGGTGATGGGTTGGGGCTTCTTGCTCGTCGTGTTCGCCGCCGTGCTGTTAGGGGGCATCGGCAACCCTTACGGGGCCATGCTCGGAGCCCTCATCGTCGGGCTCGGCATCGAGTTCGGCGCCGCCTACCTGGCGCCGGACTACGGCCACGCCTTCGCCTTCTTGCTCCTCGTGCTCGTCCTGCTCCTGAGGCCCAAGGGACTACTGCGAGGGAGTTTCTGATGGCATTGGCGACCTTCTTCGTCGGGCTGCTTACTCTGGCGTTGATCTACGGCGTTCTCACGCTCGGGTTGCATGTCCAGTTCGGCCTGGCGGGCATGCTCAACTTCGGGCATGTGGCGTTCTTCGCGGTCGGGGCCTTCACGAGCGCCTTGCTGTCGTTGCCACCCAAGGGCAGCGAGGCCTATTTGGCGGCCGGCGGGCAGTACCAGCTCGGTTACGGCTTGCCGGTGCCCCTGGCGTTCCTTGCGGCCGGTCTGGCCGGCGGCTTGGTGGCGCTGCTGATCGGCTCTACCAGCGTGCGGCTCGGATCGCATTACCTCGCGGTCGCCACATTCGCCATGGCCGAGATCCTACGCAGCGTGCTGACCAACGAGACCTGGCTCACCCGCGGCCAGTTCGGGATAAGCGGTGTGCCGCAGCCGCTACGGTCCAACCCCATCCCAGCAGAGCTCTATCCGTTCGCCTACCTGGCTGCGACGGTAGTAGTGGTGGCGCTGCTGTTGGCCGTGTCGGTGCGCTTGACCTCGTCCCCCTTCGGCCGCGCGCTGCGTGCCGTGAGAGAGGACGAGACTGCCGCGAGGGCTCTCGGGAAGCCGGCGCCCGGACTCAAGCTGCGCGCCTTCGCCCTCGGCGGTGTGCTGGCGGGCTTCGCGGGAAGCTTGTGGACGCATTCCCTGGGCATCGTTCACGTTGGCCAGTTCGTGCCGATCATCACGTTCCAGGTCTGGCTCGCGCTGCTGCTGGGCGGCCGCGGCAACCCGATCGGCGCGGTGGTCGGCGCCCTGGTGTTGATGGCCATAACCGAGAGCACGCGGTTCCTCGGCAACATCCCGTTCCTGGAGCCGCTGACGCGGCGAAACCCCAGCTTCGTTCCGTCCCTGCGCTTCGTCGTCGTCGGCCTGCTGCTCATCCTAGTGGTGCGCTACTTCCCGCGTGGCCTGCTGCCTGAAAGGTTGCGCCGACCCCCAGCCGACGAGCCGGCCCCCGGTCGCCAGCCATGACCTCGCCGCCAGATAACGACGTAGCCTTGCGCGTAGCGGACGTCAGCAAGGCGTTCGGGGGCCTTCAAGCCGTCAATCACGCCACGTTCGACGTGGCGCGCGGCAGCGTCACCGGACTGATCGGCCCCAACGGTGCCGGCAAGTCGACACTCTTCAACCTCATCACCGGCGTGATCCGGCCGGACGGTGGTCGGGTCGAACTAGACGGACTGGAGCTGGTCGGCAAGCCGGCCGACGTAATCGCCAGGGCCGGGTTGGGCCGCACCTTCCAGACGCCACGCATCTTCGCGGCGATGTCGGTGTGGGAGAACCTCATGGCCGGCGGCAACGCTCACCCGGGTGAAACTCTGATCGGTGGCCTGTTTCCCGGCAGAGGGTCGCGTGAGCGAGAGGCTCTGCTTCGCGGCCGGGCGCGCGAGTTGTTGCGCTTCCTCGGACTCGAGCACCTTGCGGGCGGCAGCGCTCAGGACCTCTCTGGCGGGCAACGCAAGTTGCTGACGCTGGGCCGAGCCTTGATGGCGGCGCCAGAAGTGCTGCTACTGGACGAACCCGCCGCCGGGGTGAACCAGACCCTCAGGCGCACGCTCATGGCCCGGATAGCCGACCTGCGCGCGCGGGGGGTGACGGTGCTGGTGGTGGAGCACGACATGGACCTCGTCATGGAGCTATGCGACCACGTGGTGGTCATGCATCAGGGCAGCGTACTGGCGCAGGGAGCACCGGGCAGCGTTCAGAGCGATCCAAGGGTGATCGAAGCCTACCTGGGAGGCGCCGTATGAGCCGGCCTCCTGAGCCGCTCTTGCGTGTCGAGCAGCTGGACGCCGGGTACGGCCCGCTGCAGATCCTGTTCGGCGTCAGCCTCGAGGTCGGCGCCGATGAGCAAGTACTCGTGTTCGGGCCCAACGGCGCGGGGAAGAGCACCCTCATGAAGGCGCTGCTCGGGTTGGTGAGGCCGACCGCGGGGCGGCTGCGCTTCAGGGAACGCGACATCGCGGGGCTCGCCACCGAAGCCATCGTGAGGCGCGGAGTCGGCTACGTGCCCCAGATCAACAACGTCTTCGGGTCGATGACCGTGTACGAGAACCTCGAGATGGGCGGCGCTACGCTCAGCCCGCGTGCGGCGGCGCGCCGGGTAAGGGCGCTGGAGGAGCGCTTCCCGCTCCTCGGTGAACGCCGACGCCAGCCCGCCAACACGCTCTCGGGCGGCCAGCGTCAGCTCCTCGCCATGGCGCGCGCCCTGATGCCCGAACCCGCCTTGCTGCTGCTCGACGAACCCACGGCCGGGTTGGCTCCGCTGCTGGTAACGAGCATCTTCGAGACCGCACGCACCATCAGCCGCAGCGGCACGGCGGTGCTCATGGTGGAGCAGAACGCCCGCCAGGCACTCGAGTTCGTCGACCGCGGCGTGGTGCTGGAGAACGGCACCGTCCGCGCTACCGGCACCGCACTCGACCTCCGCTCACGCGATGACATAGCGGCGCTCTACTTGGGCGTGGCGAAAGACCGGCACTGAGCGACCGAGCCCGAGCTGCGTCAGCGAACGCTTGCCGGGTCACGCCCCTGCAACACCACCGCCGTCCACTGCCGCAGCCAGCGCGCCTGGTTGGCCTGCACGGTGGCCGCGGGCAGCGGTTCGGCCACCACGTCCTCGCCTACCTGGGCGTAGAGGTCGAACTCGCGCGGCAGCTCGGTACCCACGACCACCGGGTTCACGAACATGGCGGCGGGTATGGCCGCCTGGACCGCGGGGCTCAGCATGAAGTCCACGAACGCCTCGGCGGCGGCGCGATGCTTCGTGCCCCTCAGGATCCCGACCCCCTCGACCTGGCGGTAGGCGCAGCCGGGGCACTGCAGGTTGGCGGTGGGCGACTCGGTCAACGGTTCGTCCGCGAAGATGACCTCCGCCGCGGGGCTCGTCGCGTAGCTCACGACCAGTGGCCGGTCGCCGCCGTAGCGCGTGAAGAGGGTGTAGTAGGCGTCGGACCAGCCGTCCGCCACCTCGAGGTCGTTGGCCGCCAGCGCGGCCCAGAAGTCGAGCCAATCAGCGTACTTGGCGTCGGCGCCCATCACGCCCGCCTCGTCGTCGCCGAAGCGCACCACGGTGGCCAGCAAGAACGCCAGGCCCGGGCTGGAGGTCGCGGGGTTCTCGACGACGCTCACGCCGCGGTAGGCGGGCGCCGCCAGGTCAGCCAGTCCGGTCGGGAGTTCTAGGCCCTGCTTGGAGAACCACGCCACGTCCACGTTAGGCAGCACGTAGCCTACGTCGACGGGGGTTATGAGGCCCGTCGGGTCGAAGATGAAGTCGGCGCGGACGTCGGCGAGCCGGGGACTCAGGTAGGGCTCGAAGATGCCCTCGGACCGCACCCGCTCGAGGAGGCTCTCGTCGACTCCGAACAGCACGTCGGCAAGAGGTCGCGACTTGGTGAGCACCGCGCGGTTCACTACCTCGCCGGCGTCACCGGCCTTCAGGAACGAGACTTCGATGCCTGTGCTCTTCGTGAAGTCGGACACGAGTTCGGCGGGCAGGGCGAACGAGTCGTGGGTGAGCACCGTGATGCGCTCGGCCGCGCAGGCGCCAAGCAGCGTTGCGAGGATGATCGACACCGTAGTCTTAACGAGTTTCCGCATGGCGGCACGTCCTTCCATCACCACCGGACGCGCGGCGCGTTTCGCGGCGCAGCGTCACTCTCCCTCCGCCCGCATGACCGGGGTCAGGTTCTAGGGTGTGATCTCAGCCCGGGACGCATGCCCCGGACACCCCTGATGACGCTTCGAAGGTACCGCCGGCCGGTGAGCGCGTCAAGCGGCCAGGAGCGAGTGGCATGGTCCTGTCCTGCCGCGCCTCAGTCGCCCGGCTCCACCGCCCGGCTCGGGAGCCGCCACGCGGCGACCAGGGCCGTCACCAAGAAGAGCGCCGCAGTCACCAAGAAGATGGTCCGGTAGTTGGTGTCGCCGGGCAGGCTCGTAAGGGTGACGATCACACCGGCGACGATGGGCGCCACGGCCCGCGAGGCGGCCGCCACGGAGGTGTCGATGCCGTACACGGAGCCTGCCACCCCCCTCGGGGTGAGGCGGGCGAGCATGGCGCTGATGGAGGGCAGGACGCCGCCGATGGCCAGGCCGATGAGAACGTTGACGGCGATCAGTTGGAAGACGTCGGTGACGTACGCCATGGGCACGTAGAAGACCGCGCACGCGAACGCCGACACCACCAGGATCGGCTTGTAGCCGACCCTATCGGAGAGGCGCCCCAAGACCACGCCGCTCAGCGTGGAAGACAAGGCGGCGAGGCCGATGGCCAGGCCCGTGTACATGCCGGCCAGCTCCTTGTCGACGGTGATCGTGGCTATGAACAGTGGCAGGAAGGGCACCAGCATGGTGCGCCCGAGCCAGGCGCTGAAACGGAGGAAGTAGGCGAGGGGCACGCCCGTCGTCTTGATCACCGCGCGCCACGCGTGGAGCATGCCACTCACGCCGTGTTCGTCGTCCGCGGGCCGCTGGAAGTCCTCCTTCACGCCGAAGAGGACGAGCAGGCCGCCCACGAGGAGCAACCCGGCCGTGACCACGAACGAGAGGCGGTAGCCGAAGAAGTACTCGAGCGCGCCGCCGATCATGGGGCCTATCGACGCCCCGGCCCAGGACGCCGTCTGCATCATCCCCATGGCGTACCCGAGCCGGTTGCGGGGCGCGGCCGCCGCCACCATCGAGTTGCCTGCGCTCGCTACTCCCGTCGTGAGGCCCTGCACGAGCCTGAGGAAGGTCAGTTCCTCCGCGCTGCGTACGAAGGCCATGAGGAAGATGACGACGGCGCCGCCCACCAACGCCCGCTCGACCATGAGCTTGCGCCCATGGCGGTCGGCGATGGCGCCCCAGATGGGCGCAGCGACCATCATCGCTATCGCCTGCACGCTGAAAACGGCCGCGACCCAGAAGATGATCGAGCCCGACCCTTTCACGCCGAGGAACTCGACGTAGCTGGGCAGGAAAGGGAAGATGGTCGAGAAACCGATGGAGGCAAGCAGCTGCGCGAAGAACATGACGAAGAGGATGCGTTGCCAGCTGGTTTTCGGCACCGGTCGCCTCCGTGACGCGCAGCACCGCGAGGGGCCTCCATGACGCTGGACGGACGGCGGTCACGGGTTCCCGCGGGCGCCGGTCATGGTAACCCCGTCACGGAAAGCTCGCGGCCGGGTCCGGCAACGGTTAGCGTAGGCGAATGCCGCTGACCGAAGCCGAGATCCTCGCCCGCTGCCCCCTGTTCGCGGAGCTCGCGGACGAGGACGTGCAGGCGCTCGCACTCGTTGCCAGGCGGCGCAACCTCGAGTCCGGCGAGTCGCTCTTCATGGCCGGGGAGCGGGCCAAGGGGCTGGCGGTCGTGGTGAGCGGCCGCGTGAAGGTCTACGTGATCTCGCCCGCCAGCGGGCGCGAGGTCGTGCTGACCATGGAGCACCCGTTCAACGCGGTGGCCGAGTTGGTGTCCTTGGACGGCGGCCCCTACCCGGCCAGCGCCGAGGCGGCCGAGGCCAGCGAGGTGCTATGGCTCGAGCAGTCGGGTTTCCAGCGTGTGCTCAGGGAGCGGCCTCAGGTGGCGCTTCACCTGATGGGCATGCTCGGCAGGCGCTTGCGGCGGCTGGTGGCGCTCGTGGAACAGATCTCGTTCCAGGAGGTAATCCAACGCTTGGCCCGCTACCTGCTGGAGGTCGCCCAGAGCGGGGTTCCCTTCGTGCTGGACACGAACGGCGTCATTGCCGCGCAGCTGGGGACGGTGCCCGAACTGGTCAGCCGCAACCTCTCGCGGCTTCACGCCGGGGGCATAGTCGAACTGCAGGGACGCAAGGTCACCGGCCTGGACTTCGCCCAGTTGGAGGAGATGGCGCGGTCGGCGGGGCGCTAGGTCCTCAGTAGAAGCCGAGGGAGCGCTTCGCCTGGTCGCTCATGGCGTCTGGCGTCCAGGGCGGGTCCCATACCAGGTCGACGCTGATGTCGCCGACCCCCGGCACCTGACCCAGGCAGTGGCGCACGTCGGCCTCTATGCTCCCGTGCAGCGGACACCCCGGCGTGGTGAGCGTCATCTCGATCGCCACTTGCGAGTCCACCACGGCCACCGTGTACACCATCCCCAAGCTGACGATGTCGAGCCCCAGCTCGGGATCGATCACCGCGTGCAGGGCCTCGAGCACGTTGCGCGCTGGGACGGCCGGGTTGATCTCCGTGAACTCCGTTTCGGTCATGCGTGTGCGTCCTCCACGCCGGCGGCCTTGGCCATCTTGCCGGCGGCTGCGGCTGCCAGGCGCCTCTTGGCACGTACGGTAACGCCGACCACGTGGCCGGCCTGTAGTAGGAGCGCGGCGCCCCCCAGCAGCGTGGCCGCCCCGGATACCGATGCCAGGACGCTAAGGCGCCAGATCGTGGCACCCGCCAGCGCGAGGGCCGCCACCGCCAACCCCCAGGTGATGAGCGGTTCGAGTTCGTTCCTCACCAGGTCGCGTAGCAGCGGCGCGCCACCCGACACGCCGCCCGTGGCTGCCCCGGCGAACTGCCACGTCCAGGTGAGGAACGAGAGGATCTTGACGAGCATGCCACTCACTGCCAGGCCCACGAAACCGACCAGGAAGAGGATGGCGGCGGCGCCTCCTTGGCCGAACAGCAGTGCCAAGCCGGCCAGCGGCAGGAACGCGTGGGCCAGGACGTAACGCTCTATCGGTGCCTCCAGCTTCTTGCGCAGCCTGCGCTTGAGGATGCCGAGCACCTCCCAGGCCTGGAAGAAGCAACCGACGGCCAGGAGGGCCAGGGCGACGCCGGGGTCCCTTAGGCGGGTGAAGGCCGTCAGGGCCTCCAACAGAACGGCGGCCGAGACGGCGTAAGTGGCGCAGCGAACGCGCCACTGCGGCCCACCCTTCGAGAGCGCGAACATGGAAAGCAGCTTCTGTCCCGAACCGACTATGCCCAACAAGAAGGCCCCGAACAGGCCGACCGTCAAGTGTAGCTGCACGGGATAGCCGACCCGTGCGGCCAACGCCGGCGTCGTCCGGGCACTGGCAAGGGTGAACCCCAGCAGCACGGCCAGTGTGAGGAACGCCGCCGAGAGCAGCAGCGCGTGGCTGCCCGGGTCCTTCGGCCACCGTTGCGCCGCCGTCCTGACGAGCTGCACGAGCATGGCCAGCATGGCGAGGCTCACGGCGGCTGCGCCCGGCGCGAGCCAAGCTGGGTCGAACGTGCGGAAGAAGCCGACGACCACGGCCACGCCGCCCGCGAAGAAGAGCGGCAGGGTCGCCCAGCCTAGGCGCGGCCAGGCGAGGCGCGTCACGAACATCACGGCCGGCAGCTGTTGCAGCGTGCCCACGAACACCAGACCCACGAACAGCAGCGTGTAGACGTGGTTGAGCGCCACCACCCGCGGAGTTCCCAGGTAGGCGGTGAAGGCCCCCGGAGCGAGCAGGACGAGGACCCCGGCAAACACCAACGCGGCCGCGCCCACAAGCAAGGAAGCGATGGGGAGGACCGGCGGCGCGCCGTCGGCCCCCAAACGGGGCATCACTTGGGCTCAGGCCCCTTTGGTGATCCGAACCTGCGCGCTGCCGTCGTCCTGTTCCAAGACCTCGTACTCGGCGCCGGCATCGGCGAGTTGCGGCAGGAGATAGACGGGCACGCGGTCGTTGTGGATGGTAAGTACTTCGCCGGGCGCCATCTCGTCCAAGGCCTCGAGGGTCCTGATCATCGGGTTGGGGGGTTCGAGACCCCGGTTGTCGAGGAACTTGTCGGCCATGCTCCTAGCTTCTGCCTCGAAGGCCGTTCCGGCCAATGACCTACGTCATGGTGCCGGCCCGTGCCTCCTTGCGACTCTACGCTCGTGGCGCACGAGGAACGGCAACAAGCGCAAGTGCAA
This sequence comes from Truepera sp., assembly GCA_032027045.1. Lineage (NCBI taxonomy): Bacteria > Thermotogati > Deinococcota > Deinococci > Trueperales > Trueperaceae > Truepera > Truepera sp. The sequence continues at coordinate 735,277 of JAVSMU010000001.1, forward strand.
CCGGCTAAGGTTTCGGCCGTGGAAGAGCCCGCCTCGCCGGCGGGCGGGGCGTCCCCAGCGGTCCCGGCGGCACGGGGTGCCACCTCCGGGGCCGAGGAGCGCCGTGTGCTACTGGCGGCACGTGTCTCAACCATCATCGATGCCCACGAGGACGCCCTCTCGACCCTGATCGCCGGGGGGTTCACCCTCCTGGCGCAGGCGCCGCTCAGGTGGGCCATGGCGCACACCGTGAACCTCGGCCAGGCGTTTAGGCTCAGGGGCCTGGCCCCGGCGGAGCAGGATCGGTTGCTCGACGCCCTCGCGGCCCTGGGTGTACCCGACCGCCTCGAACGGGGCGTCAGCGGGCTGGGGCCGAACGGAAGCGAGGACTGAGATGCCGCTCTTCAAGACGTCGGAGGTGGCTCGGTTCTCGGAACGCGGCCCGGTGCCCAGGCCGTTGAACGTGGGCGAGCACATGGCCGTCATGCTGCTCTGCCTACAGAAGCACCAGCAGATCGTGGCGCCCGAATCGGACGGGGCCGAGACCATCTTCACCGTCCTGGAAGGCAGCGGCACCATCACAGAGGATGACCGGGTCTACGAGGTGGCCGCGGGTGACATCGTTCACGTGAAGCCGGGCTCGCAGAAGTCGCTCGAGGCGGGAGAGGGGACCTTCACCGTCGTGGGCGTCCGGCAGTTGGGGGGCAAGCATGGCGCTTAGACCGAGCGAGATGTTCGTCGACATGGAAGCCTGCATCGAGTGCGGCATCTGTGAGGAGATAGCGCCGGGCATCCGCGACTGCACCGAGCACGTGCCAGTCACCAGCCTGACCATCGAAGCTATGGCTAACTGCCCCACTGGAGCCATCAAGTGGGCCGAAGGAGGAACCGATGAAGACGATAGACGTGCGCACCATCCCGCCGCGTGAGCGACACCCGCTGCTGTTCCAGGCGTTCGACGACCTGGAAGCGGGTCAGGCGTTCGAACTGATCAACGACCACGACCCCAAGCCGCTCTACTATCAGTTCCAGGTGGAGCGCAGCGGCACGGTCGAGTGGGAATATCTCGAGCAAGGACCCGAAACCTGGCGCATCCGCGTCGGCAAGGTCGACTGACAGAGACCGCCGTGCGTGAGTGGGCCGCCGCGCACCCCAGGTCGCGGCGGCCCTCGCGGTGGTGGATCTCGCAGTGGTGGCCCTAGCCGTGGCGGCAATCGGTTAGTTTGACCCCGTGAGCAAGTGGCAGGTCGCGTTCCTCCGCGCCGCGCTGGGTTGGCTGGTGGCCACGGGCGTCTTGGGCGTGGTGGTGAGCATCTGGCCCGCGCTGGCCGGACCGTTCCGCCCCACCCACGCGCACATGGGCGTGCTCGGCTTCTTCCTCGGCATGGTCATGGGAGTGGCCTTCTGGATGCTCCCGCGCCCTGGCGGCATCAAGCAGACGAGCTGGGAGGCCGCCAGCTTCGTGCTGTTGCAGGCGGGGCTCGTGCTGCGCGTGGTCGTCGAGCCGTGGTGGCGCATGACCGGCGACCGCAACGTTCAGGTGGCGTTCGTCGTCAGCGGCCTGCTGCTGCTTGCCGCCATGGTCGTGTTCCTGCTTGCCATGAGCAAGCGCGTCGTGACGCTGGCGACCATCCGCGAGAAAGGCCTGGGGCGCCGCCGAGCTGCGGCGCCCCAGGAAGGCGAGTCGGGTGAGAAGGACTAGGAGTCGGATTCGATGACGTGCGTGCCCGCGAAGCGGTCGCCGTAGCGGCGCCCGTCCGGAGCGGTGAGGACCAGGTAGATCTCGATGAGACCGACGATCGCGCCGACCAGGGAGAGCAGCAGCGTCAGGGCGATGATGCCGAGGAACGGGGCGTAGACGACCAAGTAGCCGAGCGAGCCCAGCGCGAGCGTCCAGTTGCGCTTGATGGAGGTGGTGAGGTCCATCTTGCCGCCGTCTTCGCGCACCACCCGCAGCTTCATCAGCTTCTTGCCCAGCGAACGCCCGTCCATGAAGTCGAAATCGAAACCGTCACGGGTGAGGATGTACGCGAAGCCGAGCAGGCTGCCGATCACAGGAAGGGCGCTCAGCACCCCGGCGATGACCGCGTCGATGATGTACGCGATGGCGCGCTTGCCCACGTCCGGCTTCGACTGGGCCTCGGGTCCGGCGGGGGCGGCGCCTTCGGGAGGCGCTACGGGCGGCACGGGTGGCACGGGAGGGATGGGTGGAACGGGTGGGGTCTCTTTGTGGTCGTCAGACTCTGGATTGCGGTCTGAAGGCGCTTGGTCCGACATGAACCGCTCCTTCCGGGGCGTCCTGGGGTCGTTGCGTGACGTCCTGTGCGCCAGTGTAGGGCAAGCGGGCCTCGGGTGTTGTGGCACATCGGGCACGTGCCGTCGCTCACAGTCTGCCGGAGGACGTTCTCTGGGAGTGCGTCTCTCCTCGCGCCGGGCGGCCACACTAGTCGTAAGGTAGTCGGGGAGGCGCCCCTCGGCGACCATACATGGCATCTGCGCACGGTTTCTTCGTGGTACCGACCGGCCCTGGAGTGGGCCTCACCTCGGTCTGCCTCGGCCTGGTCCGGGCGCTCGAGCGTGAGGGCCTGCGGGTGGGGTTCATCAAGCCGATCAGGCAACCAGGCGATGACGAGGGCGTGGAGCGCTCCACCGAGTTCGTGCGCCGGAGCACGACGATCGAGCCTGGCGAGCCCATGCGGTACGCCGAGGCCGAGGCGCACCTCGCGGCCGGGCGGCAGTCCGAGCTCTTGCAGGCCCTGGTAGGGCGCTACGAGAAGGCCGCCGCCGGCGCCGACGTGATCATCGTCGAGGGGCTCGCGGCCACGGCCGACCACCCGAACCTGGACGGCTTGAACGCCGCGCTGGCGCGCGCGCTCGACTGCCAGTCCATCTTCGTGGCGACACCCCAGCCGGACCTGAAGGCCCTCGACGATCGCCTGGAGCTGGCCGCCCAGTTGTTCGGGGGCGCCGGTAGCGCCCGCGTCCTCGGCGTCGTCGTCAACCAACTCAACGCCCCGAGCATGGCCGTCGTAGGCGCCACTCGCACGGGCATCCGCCTGCCGGACGTACGGCTGGACGCCGAGGCCCTGAGGACGACGCTCGGAGTCTTCCGCCACGCCGGGTTCTCGCTGTTGGGGGCCATACCGTGGAGCGCAGCCATGGTCTCGCCGCGAACTCTCGACGTGGCCAAGCACTTGGGGGCCGAGTCCATCAGCGCGGGTGAACTGGCGACGCGCCGCGTAGTCGATGTCTCGTTGGTGGCGCGCTCGGTGGCGCACATGACCCACCGCCTCAGGCCGGGCGCCCTCCTCATCACGCCGGCGGACCGTGACGACATCATCCTCGCCGCCTGCATGGCGGCGCTCAACGGCGTGCCCCTGGCCGGCCTCGTGTTGACGGGCGACATCGCCCCCAATCCGAACGTCATGAAGCTGTGTGAGAAGGCCATCGCCACCGGGCTCCCCGTGCTGGCGGTGAAGACCGACTCTTACGTCACGGCGGCCCGCGCCGCCGCCATGAACCTCGAGGTGCCCATCGACGACGTCGAGCGCATGGAGCGCGCCATGAACGAGGTCGCGGAGAACCTCGACATCGGTCCGCTGAAGGCGCGCTTGCGCATCAGCCGCGAGCTGCGCCTCTCGCCACCCGCCTTCTTGTACCGCCTGGTGGAGCTCTCACGCGCGGCCGACAAACGCATCGTGCTTCCAGAGGGCGATGAGCCACGGACAGTGTTGGCGGCCGTCGAGTGCGGCGAGCGTGGCATAGCCACCTGCGTCCTGCTCGGCGATCCGGCCGAGGTCCACCGTGTGGCCGAGGCACAAGGGGTCGCGTTAGGCAAGGGCGTGGAAGTGATAGAACCCACCGACGACCTGCGGGAACGGTACGTGGCGGCCATGGTCGAGCTCCGCAAGCACAAGGGCCTCACCCAAGACGGCGCGCGCAACCAGCTGCGCGACAACGTGGTGCTGGGCACCATGATGCTGGCTCTCGGCGAGGTCGACGGCCTCGTGTCGGGCGCCACGCATACGACGGCGAACACGGTGCGCCCCGCCCTGCAACTGATCAAGACCCACGAAGAAGCCAAGCTCGTCTCGTCGGTCTTCTTCATGTGCCTCCCGGATCAGGTGCTCGTATACGGCGACTGCGCCGTGAACCCCGACCCCGACGCCGAAGAACTGGCCGACATCGCCATCCAGTCGGCCGACTCGGCGGCGGCCTTCGGGATCGAGCCGCGCGTGGCGCTCCTCAGCTACTCGACCGGCACCTCGGGTGAGGGGGCCGACGTCGACAAGGTGCGCGAGGCCACGCGCATCGCCAGGGAGCGCCGCCCCGACCTCGTGCTGGACGGTCCCCTCCAGTACGACGCCGCGACCGTTCCCAGCGTCGCCGTCAGCAAGGCACCGGACAGCCCGGTGGCAGGCAGGGCGACGGTGCTCATCTTCCCGGACCTCAACAGCGGCAACGCCACCTACAAGGCGGTTCAGCGTTCGGCCGGCGTCGTTTCCGTCGGTCCCATGCTGCAGGGGCTGAGACGGCCCGTCAACGACCTGTCGCGCGGGGCCCTAGTGGACGACATCGTCTACACCATCGCGCTAACGGCCATCCAGGCAACGGCCACGCCGGGAAGCAGTGAGCCCGCTGCCTCGCCGAGCGCCTAGCCGACCGGCAGGTCACGCACGCGTGGGTAGGCCTTCAAGTACCTGAGCCATAGCCCCTGGAGCCAGCCGTACCGCTCCGCCAGCTCCCGGGCCGTGCCCTTCGCCGGGGTCAGTCCGCCGGTGTAGACGGCGCCGATGGCGTCGAGGGCACCGGTGTCGCGCCAGGGGACGCGCTCGTAGCGCCCGAGGCCGCGCCACGCCACCTGCTCCGCCGACCAGGGCCCCAAGCCCGGCAGGCCGCTCAGCCACTTGAACAGGTCGTCGTAGGCGGCCGTTCGCAGCCACTGCTCGTCCATCTCCTCGAACGCCTCGGCGAGGCCCCTGAGGCGGTCGACCTTGCGCAGGTTGTTGGTGGCCGCGAGCAGGGCCGGCCGTGAGCCGTCGTCCAGGGCCAGTGGGGTGGGGAACGCGCCAAGCGTGCCGGCCCCGTCGGGCGAGGCAACCTGGGTTCCCAGGTACTCCACCAAGCGCTCCGCGCTGGCCCGCGCGAAGGCCGCCGGCGTGCGCTGCCTGATCACCGTCCAACAGGCCGCCGCGAAGGCCGAGCTGAACAGGGGCGGGTGGAAGCCCGCCAGGCGCTCCACGACCGGCTCGAACGGCGGGTCCGCGGCCGTCAGCAAGGGAGTGGTGTCGAGGTCGAGGGCGAAGCGCCACGACAACTCGCGGGCCGCGTGCAAGGCGTCCGTTCCCGAGAGCGGCTTAGGGGCGTGGACCGTGGCGCTCAGCGTGGCCGGGCCACCGGACGCAGGCCGCACCTCGACGGCTACGGGGCCGGCGGCCGGCAGCTCCAGGGCCAGGAACCAACCAGCACCGTCGCTCGCGGGTCGGCCTGCGTCGCCGGCGCCGGCCCAGCCCCGCAGCGCCAGGAGCGTATGGCGCCAGTTGAAGGGGGGTGTCGCCGTCAGCGTCAGGTGAGAGCTCGAGGCGCCGCTGCTACTTGTGGGCTCGCTGGTTCGCACCCGGGCAGCCTAACCGGGAGCGGCCCGTATACTTGGGCGCCTTGTTGGTCACGAACTCATCCCTCGAGAAACTCTCGTTCGATCGCGTGAGGTCGGCCCTCGCCGAGCGGGCAGGGACCTTCATGGGCGCCGAACTGGCGCGCGCCCTCGCGCCTCACCTCGAGGAGGCGGAGGCGGAGCGCGCCCTGGACCGCGTGGCCGAGGTCGTCGACGGGGGTTACCTGACGCTCGGCGGCATAGAGGACATCCGTGGCGCCTTGCAGCGCGTGCGCGACGGCCAGCTGTTAGACGGCACGGAGATCCTCTCGATCGCTTACAGCATGGACGGGGCGGCCACGTTGCGGCGCGCGATCCTCACCTCCCAGCGTGCGGCCCTGAGCGAGTTGGCCATGGAGATCGGCACGTTCGACGGGGTGCTGCGGCTCGTGCGCGAGCAGCTCGACCCCGACGGCAACGTGCGTGACGATGCCACGCCCAAGCTCCACGACATCCGCAGGCGCCTCAACCCGATCCGGGGCCGCATCCGCGAGCGGCTCACGCGGCTGCTGCAGCAGTACTCCGAGTACGTCCAGGACCCGATCATCACGCTCAGGCGTGACCGCTACGTCATCCCCATCAAGGCCAATCACCAGGCGCGCGTGCCCGGACTGGCCCTCGACCGCTCCGACTCGGGGGCGACCGTTTTCATGGAGCCCGCGGGCGTGGTGGACCTCAACAACGAGCTCGCGATCCTGGAGATGGAGGAGCGCGACGAGGTCCGGCGCATCCTGTTGGCCCTCGGAAGGCGGCTAGCCGACGAGCCCCGCCTCGACGAAAGCATGGACGTGGTGGCCCGCCTCGACCTGGTCAATGCCAGCGCGAGGCTGGCCAACGAGTGGCGGCTCGCGCGGCCCGCCTTCGACCCTGCCGGGCGCGTCAGGCTCATCGGCGCGCGTCACCCCCTCGTGCCCGATTGCGTACCCAACGACGTAATGCTAGACGCCAAGCAGCGCCTCCTGATCGTCACCGGACCCAACGCCGGCGGCAAGACGGTACTCCTGAAGACGGTGGGCCTGGCCGCGGTCATGGCCTACGCCGGGCTCTTCGTGGCCGCCGCTGCGGCCAAGCAGCCGCTCCTGCCGCGCACGCGGGAGCTACTGACCGACATCGGCGACGAGCAGAGCATCGAAGCGAGCCTCAGCACCTACGCGGGCCACCTTCGCAACCTTCGCGCCATTGCCGAGAAGGCCGACGAGCAAACGCTGGTGCTGATCGACGAACTGGGCTCGGGAACCGACCCCGACGAGGGCGCGGCGATCTCGCAGGCCATCCTCGAGGCGGTCGTGAGGTCGAGCGCCAGGGGCCTGGTCACCACACACCTAGCACCGCTCAAGGTCTTCGCCAGCGACACCCCTGGCGTTACGAACGCCGCCATGCGCTTCGACGTGGACGCCCTCAGACCCACCTACCAGCTGGTGGTGGGCCAACCGGGACGCAGCTACGCCCTCGCCATAGCGGAGCGCCTCGGCCTGGCTCACGACTTGCTGGAACGGGCCTCCGAACTCCTCGGCCCCGAGGGCGAGCGCTTGGAGAGCCTCCTCCTCACGCTCGAGGCGCAACGCGACGAGTTGCGAGCGAGGTTGGACGAGGCCCGGACCGCGAGCGAGCAGGCGGCGCGGGAGGCCGAGCTGTTGAGGGAGCAGATCGCGAGGCTGCGAGGCCGCGAGGACGAGCTGATGGCGGCCGCGGCTCAGAGAGCTGAGGCGGTCCTCCAGGACACGCTCCAACAGGCAGCGAGGCTCAAGCGCAGCGCCCGTGAGGAGCCCGAGTCGCGCTCCAGGGCCCTGGAGGAGATCGGCAAGCTGAAACGCCAGGCGAAGGTGATGGCCGGTGGTGCGCGCCGGCCGACAACCTCGGATGAAGAGGGTAGAGCCGACCCCTTCGCGGTGGGCGCGCGCGTGCGGGTCGAGAGTTACGGCGCGGAGGGTCCCGTGCTCGAGCGGCGGGGCGATCAAGTCGTCGTTCAACTGGGGCTCATCAAGGTCGAGGTGCCGTTGAGCGACTGCCGCCCCGTGAAGGCGCCCGAGAAGAAGCGCACCGGGGCGGCGCCGTTGGCGATGACTCAGGCCGTTGCGCCAAGGGAGCTGAACCTGCGCGGGGAGCGCGTCGAGGCGGGCCTCGAACAGCTGCGCGACTTCCTCCTCGAGGCCCACGCGCTGAAGCTCGAATCCGTGCGCATCGTGCACGGCAAGGGCACGGGCGCCCTGCGCGACGCCGTGCGCCACTACCTGAAGAGTGACAAGAACGTCGAGCGCTTCGAGGACGCCGTGCCGTACGAGGGCGGCCATGGCGTTACCGTGGCGTACCTGCGCCGCTGAACCAGCCTTGTGGCCAACCCGGAGGCGCCGCTGACCCTCCGCCATCTGCACCCCATCTGCGATACTCGGACCATGACCCGCCGCAGCGCCATAGTGTTCGACCTGGACGGGACCCTCGTCGATTCCCTCGACGACATCCTCGACAGCTTCCTCGCCGCCTTCGACGCCGTGGGCTTGCCCAGACCCGAGCGAGCGGCCGCACGCGCCCTGGTGGGCAGGCCGCTGGGGGAGATGTACTCCCCGTTCGCCCCGGCGGAGGCGCTGGCCCCTCTCGAGTCCGCTTACCGCGAACATTATCCTCGCCACTTCGTGACAAGGACGCGGCCGTTCCCCGGGGTGCTCGACCTCCTCGGGCAACTAGGGGAACGGGGCTACTCGCGCGTGGTGGCGACGACCAAGCGACCCGACGCCGCCCGCGCGCTGGTCGAGGCCGTCGGGCTGGCTGGACTACTCGACCACGTGCAGGGCACGGAGGGCTTCCCTCACAAGCCGGCGCCCGACGTCATCCTGAGGGGCTTGGCGGCGGTCGGGGGCGCGGGCGAGTGGATGGTTGGCGACACCGTATCGGACATCGAGGCCGGCCGAGCAGCGGGGCTGAAGACCTACGCGGTCACGTGGGGAACGCACGACGCTGAAGCGTTGGCGAGTGTGGGCCCCGACGCGCTCGAGGCCACCCTCACGCCCCTCCTGCACCTGCTGGACGTCACGGACGGTTAGGCTGATCGCATGAACGGCATCGAGAAACAGTACGTCATCGACGCCCTCGCCGAGGACTCATGGCGCATGTTCCGGATCATGGGGGAGTTCGTCCAGGGGTTCGAGGAGATGGCCGACGTCGGGAAGGCCGTTACTGTGTTCGGCTCCGCGCGCCTGCAGCCCGGCAGTGACCTGTACGAGAAGGCCAGGCGCCTGGGGGCCGACATGACCAAGGAGGGCTACACCATGCTCACTGGCGGTGGCCCTGGGATCATGGAGGGGGCGAACCGGGGCGCCATGGAGGCCGGCGGCCGCAGCATGGGCCTCAACATCGACCTCCCGCACGAGCAGTCGCCGAACCCGTACCAGACGGACACGCTCAAGTTCAAGTACTTCTTCGTCCGCAAGGTGATGCTGGTCAAGTACTCGACCGCCTTCGTCGTCTTTCCCGGCGGTTTCGGGACCATCGACGAGTTGTTCGAGGCGCTGACGCTCATCCAGACGCACAAGATCAAGCCGTTCCCCGTCTACCTGGTGGGCGTCGAGTTCTGGCGCGGGCTGCTGCAGTGGCTGCAGGGCACGCTGCTGCGCCTGGGCACCATCTCGGAGGGCGACCTCCACCTGTTCAAGGTCGTGGACGACATCAGCACCATCCCGGACGAGATAGAGGCCTATTACCGCAACTCGAACATGGCGGGCTTCAACCTGCCCTGGTGACTTGTCGGGCGTCAGTCGTGATACGGCGGCAATGCCGCCACGCCGAACACCTGGGCCGCCAGGCTCCAGATCTGCTCCGGTTCCATGCCGGCACCCAGGTACTCGCCGTTCGGCTGCCAGACCTCCACGTGCGGGTGAGGGCCGTCGTGGGTGCCCTGGGCCGCCTCGATGGTGCCTGAGTTGCCGGTCGAGCCGATGATCTCGCCCTGTCTCACGAAGACGCCCTCGCGGATGCCCTCCGCCACTGCGGAGAGGTGCGCGTAACGCGTGACGAAACCGCCAGCGTGCCGGATCCAGACCTGGCGGCCCCTGAGGCGGTCGAGGATCTCGGGTGGCGTGTCCAGCATGCTCGAGGCCTCGGCCACCAGTTCGTCGTACGCCTTCAGGTCGTTCTCGACGTAGTCGCGATCGGCGCGGATGACGACGCCGTCGGCCACGGCGACGATCGGCGTGCCGTAGCCGATATCCACGCTGACCGTGCCGTCGTAGAAGTCGAAGCCCTCGTGGTAGCCGTTGCGGTAGGCGCGCCGGGCACCGGGTAGGTGGCTGCGGCGTGAGCTGATGGTGGCCCCCTCCACCGGCACTATGTACCCGGTCGGCCAGCCCTTCACGAAGGGTCGTTCCGCCGCCTCCCGAAGGCGGGGGAGGACTCCGGAGGTGCGCACGGCCGGGTTCTCTTGAGCGCGGTCGGCCGCGTTCTTGCCGGCGGCGTCCTTCAGGGTCGGATTGGCCCCGGCGTTCATGAGGTAGAGGACCTCCGAGGGCGTGCCCGCAGCGGCGGCCAGCATCAGGGCGGTGGAGCCGTTGGCGGTGACCTCGTCGATCCCGGCACGCGCGGCCAACAGGGCGTCCATCACCGAGACCGGGGCGTGGTTCCGGACGGCGGCCATGAGGACCGTGTAACCGTCCATGTCACGAGCGTTCACGTCGGCGCCGCCCCCCAGAGCCGCAGTTACCGCCTCGACGTCCGCCGACTCCAAGGCGCTGAACAGGCTGGGCTTGGCAGGTTCCGGCGTACCGCCGAAGGGCGGGAGCCCGAGAGCCCAGAGGGCCACCCCGGCCACCACCACCGACGCGAGCACTGCTGCCACTATCCGCATGCCTCAATGCTACCGCTACACTCGTTCGGTTATGTTTACAGCCGTGTTCGCGCCGCGCAAGAGCGAGTTCCTGAGGCTGTTGCGGCTGGCCGGACCACTGGTTCTGGCACAGCTCGCCCAGAACGGCATGAGCTTCGTGGATACCTTCATGGTGGGGCGCTTGGGCCCGGGCGCGCTAGCGGCTATGGCCCTGGGAGCCACCACCTTCTTCACGACCTCGATAGTCACCTCGTCCGTGCTCTTCGCCGTGGGGCCGGTGGTGGCTCAAGCGATCGGAGCCGGCCGCCGTGACGAGGCGGGTCACGTCGCCTCGCAGGCACTCTGGCTCGCCGTGGTGTTCGCCGTCCCCGGCATAGTGATCTTCCACAGCATCGGGCCGCTCCTCTACCTTTTCGGGTTGGAGCCCGAAACGGCCGCGCTGGCGGCGGGCTACCTCCGGGCCATCTCGCTGGGCTTCCCGTTCTTCCTGGGGTTCCAGGCCCTGCGCGGCTTCCTCGAGGGCAACGGTGACGCCCGCCCGATAATGTACATAGCCTTCTTCGGGGTCGCCCTGAACGTTCTTCTATGCGAGGCCCTGATCTTCGGGCACTTCGGGTTGCCGGCGTTAGGCGTGGTGGGCACGGGTTACGCCACCGCGACCGTTTACCTCGTCATGTTCGTGCTGGTGGCGGCACTGGTCACCTGGCGCTACCCGAAGCAGGCCGTACTGAGAGGCATGCGGCACCTGGAGTTCCAGGTCATGCGCGAGCTCGTGCGAGTCGGCTGGCCGATTGGCTTCACGACGGGCGCCGAGGTCGGCCTGTTCACCCTCTCGGCCCTGCTGATGGGGCGCTTCGGCGAGGACATTCTGGCCGGCCACCAGGTAGCCATGCAGTCCGTCTCGATGACTTTCATGGTCCCGCTCGGCATGTCGATCGCGACCGGCGTGCTGGTGGGACAGGCGGCAGGCAGGGGCGACGATGCGGCGGTCAGACGCATGGGATTCATGGGGATCCTCGCTGCCATCGGTTTCATGACCCTCACGGCCTGTCTCTTCGCCTTCGCCCCACGGTACGTGATCGGGATCTACGCGAGCCTCGACGATCCGACGAACGCGAGCATGATCGCGACCGCGGCGGGCTTCTTGGGCATCGCCGCCATCTTTCAGCTCTTCGACGGGGTGCAGGTCACTGCCATCGGGGCGCTCCGCGGGCTCAGGGACACGCGCATGCCCATGCTTTACACCATCTTCTCGTACTGGCTCGTCGGGGTGCCCGTAGGGCTGCTGCTGGCGTTCAAGCTCGGTTTCGGCCCGCGTGGGCTGTGGTTCGGGATGGTCGCCGGGCTGGCGACGTCCGCGGTGCTCATGACCGTCCGCTTCGCGCGGCGCTCGAGGCAGGTCGCGCCCGTGGTGCTCGGCAGTCCGACGACGCGGCCAAGCTAGGGCGCCGATCGGCGGGTGGGGTAGAATCGCCGCCGGAGGTTCACGTGGAAGAGTTCCTCGCCATCGGTAGGAACGCGGCGATCATAGTCCTCTCGCTGTCTGCGTTCGCGTCGTTCTTCGTCCTGATCACGCTGTGGCTCGCGCGTAACACCGTCGAACCCGAGCACGAAGCCGGCTACTGAACCCGGGGTTCCGGTGAACCCGGGGTTCCGGGCGCTGATCCGCGAGCCGCTGAAGCGCTACCTCGCTGCGCCACGGCTCGATGAGCACGCCGCGGCCGCGGTTCTCCGGGCCGCGTACGCCACCGCGTTCATGGCGCAGGTCGTCATCGCAGTCTTGGTCGCGATCGTCGTGCGGCTGCTGGCTGCGGGCCAGACTCTCAGGCCGAACGCAGTCCTGACGTGGACGTTGGTGGCCTTCGCCGTCCTCGAGATGATCGTGGCCGGGGTGCTCGGCAACCGCCTCGGGGTCGTCAAGGGCAGGCGCGCGGCCCTCTCGACCACGCTATTGGTGGCCACCTTGTACGGCTCGGTAGCCTGGTTCATGGCGCTGGCCCTGGCAACGGAACAGCGCGGCGTCGCACTTTACGTGTTGCTACTGCTGCTGGCCACGGGCTACGCGCTGGGTTTCCTCGCCGTTGGCCGGCTGGCCAAGGCGGCGGCGGCCGAGCGGGTACCTCCAGCGTCGGAAGCGGCCTAGGAGCGGACCCAGACGGCGTTCAGCGGGCCCGTTCGAAATGTGCGTCCTTGAGGACGTGCACCAGGTCGAGCGCCTGGGCCGTGCCGAGGACGACACAGTCGGCCGGGTTCGCGGCGACGCCCACGGGGATGGCCGTGATGGTCGAGAGATACGTGTCGAGGTGCCTTAGCAGCGCGCCGCCGCCGGTGAGGACGATGCCGCGCTCGATGACGTCGGACACGAGCTCGGGTGGACCCTGCTCGAGTACCTTGCGCATGCCCTCGGCGATCCTCTCGAGCGAGGACCGCAGCGCCTGGACCACGTCCTCCGTAGTGATGGTCACGCTCTTGGGCATGCCGTCGATCAGGTCGCGGCCCCGCACTTCCATGCTCTGCCGGTCCGCCTCCGACATGATCTTCGCGGCCCCTATCTCGCGCTTGATCTCCTCGGCCGTGCGGTCGCCGATGAGCAGGTTGTGCTTGGCCTTGACGAAGGCCATGATGTCGCGATCGAAGGTGTTGCCGGCGATGCGGAGGCTGTGGGAGACCACGATGCCCCCCATGCTGATGATGGCCAGGTCGGTGGTGCCGCCACCGATATCGATGACCATCGAGCCGATCGGCTCGGCGATGTTGATACCGGCACCGATGGCGCCCGCCACCGGTTCCTCGATCAGGTACGCCCTGCGCGCCCCGACCTCGTGGACGGCCTGCACCACCGCGCGGCGCTCGACGTCGGTGATGCCTGAGGGGATGCAGACCATGATGTTGGGGCGGATGAAGCGCGAGGGCCCCGTGAGCACCTTGCGGATGAAGGCCTTCAGCATCCTCTCCGTCAGGGTGTAATCGGCGATGACGCCATCGGCCATGGGCCTCACGGCAGTGATGGTCCCGGGCGTGCGGCCGAGCATGCGGTAGGCCTCCTGCCCGACCGCCTTTATCTCGGTCGTGCCCTTGAGCACCGCGATGACTGCCGGCTCGCGCAGCAGAACGCCCTTGCCCTTCACGTGGATCCTGACGTTCGTCGTGCCTAGGTCTACGCCGATCATGGCACCACGCTACCAGTTGGACCGCTCGCGTTGGGTGGGAACTCGTAGCATGATCCCATGGCAGAAGTCGCGGACTCCAAGCAGATGACGGCGCTCATCCCGAACGCGAGCGGGGCGTTGAAGCCGGCAAGCGTCGCACGTCCGGTTCCGGGTGAGCACGAGGTGCTCGTGCGCGTGCGGGCGGCCGGCATCAACCGTGCCGACCTTGCTCAGCTGGCCGGGCTCTACCCGCCGCCGCCGGGCGCTTCCGACGTGCTCGGCCTCGAGGTGGCTGGGGAGGTAGCGGGCTTCGGACCGGGGCTCTCCGAGGCCGACGAGGCGGACCCCGAGGCGGGCCCGTACGCGCGGCTCGGGTTGGACGTGGGGACGCCCGTCTGCGCGCTGCTCCCAGGCGGCGGTTACGCGGAGTACGTGAGCGTGCCGGCGGCGATGCTCATGCCGGTGCAGCCGGGCTGGACGATGCTCGAGGCGGCGGCCTGGCCCGAGGTCGCCTTCACGGCGTTCCTCAACCTGTTCCTGGAGGCGCGCCTGCGGCCGGGGGAGCGGCTCCTGGTGCATGCGGGTGCGAGCGGCGTGGGCACGATGGCGATTGCGATGGCGAAGGCCGCCGGGGCCGCCGTCTACGCCACCGCGGGCGGCCCGGCCAAGGTCGGGGCCTGCCTCGCACAAGGCGCCGACCTGGCGTTCGACCGTTACGACCAGGAGTTCGCCGCGGCACTGGCCGAGCACGGGGTGGACGGGGTGGACGTCGTGCTGGACGTGGTGGGCCGCGCATACTTCGACTCGAACATCGACAGCCTGAGGCCGGGTGGGCGCCTGGTCGTGATCTCGACCCTGAGTGGCGGGAGCGTCGAACTCGACCTGCGGCGGCTGATGGCGAAACGCTTGCGCTTGATAGGCTCGACGCTGCGGGCGAGGCCGGTGCCGGAGAAGGTCGACATAAAACGCGCCCTCTTCGGCCGCTTCGGCTCCCGCCTTGCCGCCGGTGAGCTGAAGCCGGTGATCGACAGCACCGCGCCGTGGACGGACGTTTCCCGCCTGCACGCTAAGATGTCGGAGAACCTGAACATCGGCAAGCTGGTGCTCGAGGTCGCGTGAGTTGGCCGCGGAGTTCTAGCGCGTGCGAGTGGGCCGCGGTACTCGGGGCCCAGTGAGTGGGCCGCGCCGGCTGCCGCTTGCGGGGGCGGGTTGGTCGACTACCGGCGCGACAGACGCACCTTACGCGGGCCGGGCGACCGGCGGGGAGGGGACCTAAGCTATACGCGAGCCGGTCTAGGCCGGCGGTATCATCGAGCGGTCGTGAGCGAGGAGCCACACATGGACACGCTCGAGGCCCCGCGGGTGGCGCCCTACACGGCGCTTGCCGACGTCTACGACGTCATCATGGCCGAGGTCGAGTACGACGAGTGGGCGGAGTTCATCCTGAGAGTCGCCGAGGAGCGAGGGTTCCGTGGCGGGCCGCTGCTGGACCTCGGCTGCGGCACAGGCAACGCCACGCTACCGATGTGGGAACGCGGTCACGAGGTGGAGGGCCTCGATGCCAGCGCGGCCATGCTGAGGGTGGCGCGGCGCAAGCTGCCCGGAGTCGGGTTCACCCTCGGTACCTTCGAAACGTTCGAGCTGACGAGGCGCTTCGGTCTCGTGTACTCGGTTTTCGACGCCCTCAACAACCTCCTCAGCGACGAGGCCTTCGCGGCCTGCTTGCGGCGCGTGCATGAGCACCTGACCCCCGGGGGCGTGTTCGTCTTCGACGTGAACACCCCCACCGGGCTGAGGGAGCTGTGGCACGGTGGCGTTGCCGAGGGCTGGGCGGACGACGTCTACTACCGCTGGAACCACGCCTACGACGAGACGACCGGGCTGGCCACGGTGTCGGCCTTCTGCGAGACGGAGGGCGCCGCGTTCACGGAGGTGCACCGCGAACGGGGTTACGACGAGCCCCACGTGCGCCGCTTGCTGGAGGCCGCGGGATTCGAGGGGGTGGCGGCGCTCGCCTTCCCAGAGGCCGGACCGCCGCCGCCGGGCGCCGAGCGGATCTGGGTGGTGGCGCGTAAGCCCCAGTGACAACGCGGATAGCGTGGCGCGCGGCGCGGCCCAGCGCGGATAATCGGCCTTGCTCGGATCATCGGACCTGCTCGGATCATCGGCGCCGCTCGGATCAGTCGTTGCGGCCCTTCAGCCCGGCCTGCTCGCGCACGACTCTCGCGATGTTCGACACGTCCTCGTCGCCCAGGCCGCGCGACACGAGGCTCGTCTCCAGCTGCTCCACGTAGGCCGACACGGGCATGCTCACCCCGAGCTCGCGCGCGGCGTTCAGGGCGATGCCCAGGTCCTTGCGGTGCAACCGCGTGCGGAAGCCGAGCGGGTACTGGTCCTCGATCATGTTGCGGGCCCGGTTGGCCAGCACCCATGAGCCCGCGGCGCCGCCCTCGAGGGCAGTGAGCGCGGCGTCGACGTCGATGCCCGCCGCCATGGCCAACGTCATGCCCTCGGCCACTGCTGCGTAGGTGCCCGCGATGACCACCTGGTTCACGGCCTTGGCGACCTGGCCGCTCCCGACCGGGCCCACGTGCGTGATGGTCTTGCCCAGATGCTGCAGTACGGGGCGCATCCGCGCCAGCGCGACCGAGTCGCCGCCCACCATGATCGAGAGCGTGCCGCTCTTGGCGCCTTCGCTGCCGCCCGACACGGGTGCGTCGAGCATGGTCACGTCGTGATCCGCGAGCGCGGCCGCTATGCGGCGGGTGGTGGCGGGGCTGATGGTGCTCATGTCCACGAGGATGCCGCCCGGCTTCATGCCCAAGGCGGCCCCTTGATCGCCCAGCACGATGGCCTGGACGTCGGGAGTGTCGGACACCATGGTGAAGACGGCGTCCTGACCCTCGGCGCAGGCTAGCGGGCTGGCGGCCCGCGCCGCTCCCAGGGCGGCGAGCGGTTCCTCCCGCTCGCGCGTTCGGTTGTGGACCGTCACCTCGAAGCCGGCGGCGAGCAGCCGTCCGGCCATGGGGGCGCCCATGGTGCCAAGGCCTATGAACCCGATGCGCATGCCAGACCCTCCAGACTCAGCGAGAGGTTACCCCGCGGCCTAGTCCGGTGTCCTGCCATATCTCGTCCAGAGCGGCGACCACGCGCGCGACGACCACCGCGTTGCGGCGGGCGACCTGCTCGCGGTTGCGGCTGGGTGCGAAGTCGGAAGGCCCGTCGAGGGCGCGGTCGGGCAGGGTCGTGCCCGCGGGTAGCCGGCCCCGCCACGTCTCGGCCCACGCCGGCGGCAGCTCCGCGGGAAGCTCGCGGCCCGTCATGGCGGCCCACAGGTGGGCCCATGCGCGCGGCACCGTGCGGTACGGGTCGTAGCCGCCGCCGCCGGTGGCGACCAGCCGGCCGCCCGTCAGTTCGTCGGCCAGCGCCACGACGCGTAGGTACGCCTGGCGCATCCCCTCGAGCGTCTGAGACAGGTCGGCGAGCGGGTCGAAGTGGTGCGAGTCGGCGCCCGCTTGCAGCACGATGACGTCGGGAGCGAAGGCGCGCAGCGCCCTGGGCGCCACGGCGTCGAACGCCGCCAGGTACGACTCGTCATCGGTGTAGGGCTCCAGGGGGACGTTCACGCTCAGCCCTCGCCCGGGACCCTTGCCGGTCTCGTAGACATGACCCGTCCCGGGGAAGAGGTACTCACCAGATTCATGGAGACTGATCGTCATGACGTTCGGGTCCTCGTAGAAGAGCCACTGCACGCCGTCCCCGTGGTGCGCGTCGAGGTCGACGTAGGCGACGCGGAGCCCGTAGCGGTCCACGGCGCGGCGTATGGCCAGGGCGAGGTCGTTGTAGACGCAGAAGCCGGAGGCGCGGTCTTGCAGCGCGTGGTGTAGCCCGCCGCCAAGGTTGAGGGCCCTCGTAGCGGCTCCGGAGGCAACGGCGTCCAGCGCCGTCACCGTGCCGGCGCAGACCAGTCTGACCAGCTCGTGCATGCCGGCGAAGATCGGGTTGTCCGCGGTGCCAAGGCCCCACCGGGCCGCGCCCGTGGTGGGGCCCCCGGCGGAGAGGGCCTTGACGGCCTCCACGTAGGCCCGGTCATGCACGGCAAGCAGGTCGTCGTCGGTGAGGGGGGTAGGGGGCACGACCTCCGGGTCGGCCAGCAGTCCGGCGCTGGTCAACAGGGAGCGCGTGAGCTCCACGCGTAGGGGCTTGAACGGGTGGTCCGGGTGAAGCTCGAACCGCGCCATGCGCGGGTCGTAGACGAACACGACCCGCTGCGCGCCCTCGCTCACGCTTCCGTCGTCTCCGGCGGCCACAAGACGTTGTAACCGAGACCTCGCAGGTGTGCCGCGAGGCCGTGCCCGTCGAGCGTCCCGACGCGCAACACGAACGTCACGCTGGCCTCGTCCGCGCGGGCGGTCAGCACGCTGGAGACGTTGATGTTGCGGCTGGCCACGCGGTCCAGCAGCCCGGCCAGCGCCCCGGGCCGGTCCACCAGCTCGACCTCTAGACGGCTGGACGCGCCCTTCACGCCCGACATCCGGACGAGCGCGTCCAGCATGTCGATGCCGGTCACGATCCCGACCAACCGGCCGTCGTCCATCACGGGCATGGCGCCGATCTTGTTGTCGCGCAGCACCTTGGCCGTCTCCTCGACGGGGTCCTCGGGGTGCGCCACCAGGACTTCCGGCACCATGACGTCCCTCACGGGGTGAGAAGCGGTCACTCCCTTCGGGGCCTTGGGGTGATCGGCGCCGACCAGCCGTAGGTCGCGGTCGGAGACGATCCCCAGGAGGTGGTCCGAACCGGCGCCGCCACTACGCCCCTCGAGGATCGGGAAGTGGCGGATGTTGCGTTGCTCCATCAGCGCTTGCACGTCCCGGATCGGCGTGTCAGGGCCGATGGCAACGACGTTGCGGGTCATGATCTCCTTCACCAACATGCGGTTCTCCTCTGTGGTCCGATGCTACCAGGCCCCCGCGGCGGTCACCGGCTGCGCCCTCCTCAGGCGGTGGAACTCCTCGACGACGCGTGGTGGGGCCAGCGGCCCGATCCGCGCCATGAGAGCGTTGGCCGCGCTACTGCGGATCTCTTCGTCGCTGGTGGGGAACGAGTCCATGCCCGCGGAGTGGTAAAGCCGCTCGAGCATGCGCCGGTACGCCAGGTCCGTGAGGCCGCTGCGGACCAGGTCGTAATGCCAGACGTAGAGCGTGGCGAACACGACGGTGTGATCGAAGCGCCCACCTTCGAAGCTCGCCTGGAGCAGCCGCCTGGCGAGGTTCTGGCTGCGGTACTCGGGGGCCACCTCGATGGCGCCCAGCTCGATGAGTTCCCCGGTGGCGTCGGCGCCCCACGACTCCACCTCGGTGGGCGGATGGAACGCGACGTAGCCGACCAGCGTGCCGCCGTCCGTGGCGCTCACGACGCAGCCCCGCGCGTCAGAGGCGATGTCCACCAGCGCCGCCAGCTGCTCGGCGGGCGGACGGAAAAGGGCCAGGCGCTCATGGGGTGCCAGGGCCGCGAGGACGCTCGGGTCAGCGCATGCGGTGATGATCGCCGCTGCCATCAGCTCTCGCCCGGGGCGCTGTCAGGCGCCACGCCGCGCCCGCCTATGCCACGGCCATGCGGATGCGCGTGCGCCAGGAGGCGACCAGGGCGTCGGGCAGGCGGGCGGGGGTCGAGGGCCCCGTGCCGTCGACTCCGAGGAGCGACCTGAGGCGCCGGTGCGACTTCCAGGCGTCGCCCACCTGCCGCTCGTCGGCGGACTCCCCGAACGCGCGTAGCAGCCCCTCGTGGTACGGGAACAGTGCTTCGTCCTCCAAGGCATCCGCCAACGTCTCGGCCGCTTCCCTGGCGCCGTCGAGCAGGAAGTGGACCTCGATGGCCAGGGCCTTGAGTTGGGCGCGTAGGCCCGTGTCGCCGCGCTCCTCCGGGCCGAACTCGCCCAAGAGCCTTTCCGCCCCCTCGAGGTCTGCGAGGGCCTCCGCCGGCCGCGCCAGACGCATGTTCGCGGCGGCGCGCGCGCCGCGCGCCAGAGCTCGCTGATAGTCGAAACCCGCCTCGTCCAGTGCGGCTTGGGCGTACTCGTGGGCCGACGCTCCGTCGACGGCGAACTGGCTCGCGAGCAGGAGCGCTTGGAGGCGCAGGGAGGCGCTTTGCGGCCCCAGGGTGTCTACGGCCGCAAGGACCTCGTCGATGCGTTGCCGGGCGTGGCGTAGGTCGGGGGAGTTCAGGTTGTCGCGCAACGCCGGAAAGGGCCGGCGGTAGGGCAGGGCGAGGCCGCGGCAGGCGTAGGCCACCGCAAGGCGAAGAGTGCCGCGCAGTACGCGGTAATCGGAGCCGGCGTTCTCGGACCGTGCGTGTTTCCGGAAGCTCGCCAGTGACTGCGTGATCGCGTACGTTGCCTCCTCGTAGTCGCCCATGGCAAGCGCCGTGAGGGAGGACTCGTCGTCGATCTTCGCGCGCCAGAACTCCGCCTCGTCGCCAACGACCCCGTCGGCCCCCAGCTGCTCTCGCGCCGCCGTGAAGTCGTCCACGGAACCGGCCAGGTCGCCGCGCAGCCGCAACAGGCTGCCGCGGCGCGCGAGGTAACGCGTTCGCTCCTGGGGCAGGGCTTCGGAGCGTTGCGACAACTGAACGGCGCTGTCGAGCGCCCCTAGCGCCGCGTCGAGCAGCCCCAAGCGCATGGCGATGTCGCCGCGCTGGAAGTCGATGCGCGCACGGACCAGGTCGTCGTCTGCGTCGGCTTCGTCGAAGAGTCGGAGCGCCTCCTCGAGGTCACCCCTGTCCTTGGCGATCAGTCCTTCCCATACCTTGGCCTTGGTGAACACGAGCCGCGACTCGTTGGCATGGCCACTGAAGCGGCCGAGTTCCTTACGTACCGGGCCCGTGACGAGCCGAGCGGCCTCCGTCAGGTCTCCGCGCCAGCGCGCGATGCTCGCCCGTGCCAGCAGGTATTCGGCGCGCAGGAGGGGAGAGTCGGGGCTCGGTGCGGTGTCGAGGAGCACCTCGGCGCGGTCGAAGCGGCCGGCGAGGGCCTCGCCCTCCGCCCGCTTTATGAGGGTCCACGCTCGCAAGGCCTGGTCGCTCGAAGCGGCGGCGGCCTCGAACGCCCGGACTGCCTCCGGATGTTCGTATGCGCCCAACTTGACGTAATGCGCCGCGACTTCCTTGGCCACGGCGTCGAAGGCCGGGCCCTTGCCGAGCTCGGCGACGGCGGCGTGCCACACCTGGCGCACCTGCGCGTGTGAGACCGAGTGCGTGGCCAGCCAGCACGTCAGCGCCAGCCATTCACGCGACTCGAAGAGGTGGTGGAAGTAGCGAGCGGCCGCTTCGCCGGTGGGGTCGGCGTTGGCCTCGGCCTCGTAGGCGCAAGCGGCCGCGTGTTGCGTGCGCCGGTAGACCTCCGGCTCGGCCGCCATCAGCCGCGCCTGCAGGGCCCGGGCGAGTTGCCGGGAGAACGGGCGGTACTGCCCGGGCTGCCCCGGGACGGCGTCCAAGAAGGAGAGCTCGAAGGTCCCGAGCTCGCGGCCGACGTCCCTAACTCGCTGCATGACGTCCGCCCCGAACACCATGAACTCGGGCGGCGACAGCACCGCCAGGGCGGCCAGGAACTGGCGCAGCTCGGCGTCGCCGGCGACCACGAGGCGCGAGAGCTGCTCGATGTACTGCTCGTCGGGCTGCTCGCCCGCCTCCTGAGGGGCCCTGGCCTGGGCGAGGAGGGTGAGGGTGCGCAGTTCCTCGAAGGACCTGCCGGCACGCCTAACGATCTCCTCCTGTTGGGCGGCGCCCAGGTGCGGCACCCTGGCCTTGACGAAGCGCCGCGCCTCGGAGGCCGTCGGCGGGGTCAACCTGAAGGGAGCGGTGAAGCTGCCAAGCCGCTGCATGGCCCGTGCCGGCAGATCGGTCATGGTCACGAAGAGTGCCGCATGCGGCTGCCGGGCGAAGGGTTCGAACAGCGTCACCCACAGCCATTCACTCGCGCTTACGCGGGGCACCTCGGGGGTGTTGAGGCGCAGCGGCACCAGGCCCAGGGCGTCTTGGTTGGTGAACGACTGTGAAACGTGCAGCATGAGCAACACCCTCGACTCGCGGCTTCGCAGGGCGTCGAGGATCAGGCGCGCCACCTCGGCCTGGGCATCGGCCTGTACGGCGTATGCGCTCGCGGTGGCGATGCGGACGAGCCGCGATTCCATGACCTCGCTCGGCACCCCAAGCAGAGTCGCCAGTCGCGTTAGCGCCGTTGCGAGGTCCGTGCTACCGAACTCGAGCCTGACGATGTCGAGGTCCAGGCCATCGATCAACTCGACGCCCTGGCGCACGTAGTCGGTGAGGAGCGTCTTGCCGGAGCCGGGGCGGCCGGTGACCAGCACCTTGGGCATCTCTCCGTCGCGCAGCCCGCCGACCAGGGCGCGGTACGCCTTGCGCTTGTCGCGCCCCAGGAGCTGCAAGACCTCCTGTTCGGCGCTGGCCGTCGGCGAGAGGATGGCCTGCAGGTCGGGCATGTCGAGGGGTGGGTTGCCGGCTTCGCGCCACAGCGTATCGAGGATGGAGAACAGCGCGCGCTTGTCGGGTATACGCCCCTTGTCGCGGTAGATGATGTTGCGCACGACGTTGGGGTTGGCGCCGCGGGCCTCCATGGTGCCACGCAACCAGTTGATGCTGCCGACGACACCCAGTTCGTCGCGCCGCTGGCCGATTGCCTGGCGCACGCTCTCGAACAGCGGGCGCCAGGGACTAGCCGCGTCTTGCGGCACCTTGCTGGACATGCCCTAGTTTACCTGCGATCGGCCACCGAGTACACAGGTGCCGCTCGGCCCCGTGGCTACCCGGCGCGCCTCGGGGCCGGTGCTATGCTTCCGCCATGAGCCTGACCGGCAAGGCGGCGTCCGGCACGCGCCTCACACCAGACGAAGCCCTGCAGCTCTTCGACGTGCCGCTGTTCGACGTGGCCGCGGCCGCCGACTCGGTGCGCAACCTGCGCACGGATCCGACCACCGTCACGTACCTGATCGATCGGAACATCAACTACTCGAACGTCTGCTCCGTCGGCTGCTCCTTCTGCGGCTTCTACCGCACGCGGCGCCAGGACGATTCCTACACCCTCAGCTACGAGCAGATCTCGCAGAAGATCGTCGAACTGGAGAACGTCGGCGGGAGCCGCATCCTCATGCAGGGCGGCGTGAACCGTTACCTCCCCTTCGAGTGGTACCTCGACCTCATGCGCCACCTCAAGGCGCACCACCCGGACATCAGGGTGGAGGCCTTCAGCCCCGAGGAGGTCAAGGGCATGGCTGGGCTCACGGGGATGACCACGCGCGAGGTGCTGATTGAACTGCAAGCAGCCGGTCTCGACGGCCTGCCTGGCGGCGGCGGCGAGATCCTCGTCGACGAGGTGCGGCTCGCTCGTCACGTCTCTCCCGGCAGGATCTCGGCGGATGACTGGATCAGGGTCATGGGCGAGGCGCAGGAGTTGGGCCTCTACACGACGGCCACCATGGTCATCGGCTTCGGGGAGACGCCCGCCCAGCGCGTCGAGAGCCTGCTGCGCGTGCGCGACCAACAGGACCGGGCACTGGCCACCCACGGCAACGGTTTCTCGGCGTTCATCTCCTGGACGTTGCAGACGCAAGGGGTGCGCATAGCGGGCAAGGCACCCGGTGCCGGAGCCCACGAGTACCTCCAGAACGTGGCCGTGAGCCGCGTCCTGCTCGACAACGTCGTCAACTTCCAGGCGTCGTGGCCGACGATGGGCTACAAGGTGGCGCAGACCGCCTTGTACTTCGGTTGCAACGACTTCGGGTCGACCATGCTCGAGGAGAACGTCGTGTCGCAGGCGGGCGCCAAGCACAGCAACACGCCCGAGAGCGAGATAGTGCGCCAGATCGTGGACGCCGGCTACCTCCCGGCGCAGCGCGACTCGCTCTACGGCATCTTGCGCCGGGTCGACCCCCGCGAGTTCCAGCTACCCCGGTCGGCCGGCGTGCCCTCCGGGCAGCTGACGGGTCAGGCCGCTCAGGCGGCCACGGACGCCTCCGCGGGTTAGGCGACCAGCCAGTGTCGACGCGCCCCCTCGACAGGGTCGTCGCCGGGGAAGGCAACGCCGAACTGGGCCGCGTGATGGCCACGGCGAGCGTCGTGTACGACGGCCTGGGCCTGCCCCGAGCCGACGCCGCGATCGTCGTTCAGCGCGCGCCGGGTGTCTCGAGCGTGGTTCGCGTCGCTGGCGCGGCCGACGCCCGCACCGCCTACCCGGACGCCCAGGAGATCGACTGCGGGTTCGCGGTATCGCCGCCGGTGGTCAACGCCCACACGCACCTGGACCTCTCCGACATGCCGTTCACGCCCGGCGGGTACGTCGGCTTCATCGGCGCCGTGATCGCGCACGGCCGCTCCGGGGGTCGGGGGCCCGAAGCGGCCGAGCGGGGCCTGGCCGAGCTGGTGGCGAACGGCACGAGCGTGGTAGGCGACATCGTGGCGAGCGAAGGCACCATGCGGCTCCTGCTGCGGCAGGACTCGCTGGCGGGCGTGGCCTACTGGGAGGTGTTCGCCCCCAGGCTAGAAGACGCCGAGCCCGCGTTCGAGGCCGCGATCAGGGACGTCGAACGCTTCCGCGCGCTGGAACGGCCGGGCGGGATGCGGGTCGGGATCTCGCCGCATGCGCCGCACACCGTGAGCGCCCCCCTGCTGGTGAGGCTCGCGGCTTACGCCCGCGCCGAGGGCCTGCCGATCGCCATCCACTTGGCCGAGAGCCCGGCCGAGCGCGAGTTGCACGTGAAGGGCACCGGGGAGCTGGCCCGCTCGCTGGCCGCCGCCGGCTTCCCCTTCGCGGCCAAGGGCGTGTCACCCGTCCGTTACCTGTACGACCTCGGCGTGCTGGACGGGGCCCCCACGCTCATACACATGGTGCAGGTCGATGAGGAGGACGTCCGACTAGTGGCGCGGGCGGGGTCGGTGGTGGTTCATTGCCCCCGGTCGAACGCCGCCCTTGCCTGTGGCGAGTTCCCGTGGTTGCTCTACGCCCGCCACGGCGTGGAGCTGGCGTTCGGCACGGACTCCCGTGGGTCGAGCCCCGACCTCGACGTGACCAACGAAGTGGCGGCCGCACTGGCTGCGCAGGGCGCGCGGCTCAACGCGCGCGCGGGCGTAAGGGCCGCCGTCAAGGGTGGCTACAAGGCGCTGTCCATGGTCCCCCCGCGGGTCGTGAGGGGCGCACCGGCGCGGTCGTTGGTGGCTTGGGCCCCAACGGGCGCGGACGAACTGCCTGAGGGTGTCGAGGCGACGGGTGTCTAACCAACTACGCGGGTGTCTAACCAACTACATTGCCGGGTTCGGCGTGCCCCGTATCCTGAGGGCAGCAGGACGAGCGGCGCTTCGGCGCCACGATGAGGAGACCCACTTATGAGCAAGACCACAGAGTTGACCGACGCCAACTTCGCTTCCGAGATCGGTTCGGGCCTCGTGCTCGTCGACTTCTGGGCGCCTTGGTGCGGCCCGTGCCGCATGGTGAGCCCCGTGCTCGAGGAACTCGCGTCCGACTACGCCGGCAAGGTCAAGGTCGGCAAGCTTAACGTCGACGACAACATGCGCGTGGCGCAGGAGTTCCGCGTGATGAGCATCCCGACCGTCATGTTGTTCAAGGACGGCCAGGCCGTCGAGGTCATGATCGGGGCGCAGCCCAAGTCCGCTTACCAGGCAAGGCTGAACAAGCACGTTCCCGTCGACGCCTGAGCGGTAAAGCACTCCTCAGGCGAGGCGGCCCGGGTTCCCGATCGGTCCGGGCTGGATCAGCCGGGGTTGAAGGACGTCACGCCGCGGGGAGAAACGCGCCACGCCCTCTCGGGCAGCCGCGAGGACGTGAGCACCAGCAAGTAGCTGGAGCCGTCCGAAGCGAACTCCTGTAGCGTCCAGCGCGCGCCCTCGGGCAGCTTCACGTCGATGAGCGCGTTCGTCGTGTACACGCCCGTCTCCAGGTAGCCCAACTCCATGCGGTGGTAGAGCACCTGGGCGGTGCGTTCCAACTCGGCGGCCACCGGGTCGGCCGAGGCCGCAGGGCCGAAAGCGCCCGGCGCGCAGGCCGCCAGTAGCAGGACCAGGAGTGCCGGGGCGAGGATGGTCGGGCGCAGTGAGGCCTTGCGGCCCCGCGCCACGTTGCCGGGACGCGCGAGGTGAGTAGGGTTGACCATGCCCAATGCTAACCGCCGACCGCGTGAGCAGCGTGACCAGCTCCGCCGCCGGCGAGCCGGCAACGGCGCCCTCACCCGACGTCCTCCAGGATCGGCGCCAGGCCCATGCGGATCACGTAGCGTTGGGCTCCCGTGCGGCGCTGGTAACGCTGGACGAGCGCGAACATCTCGCGCTGCAGTTCCTTGGCGTCTGCGAAGTCGAGCATGAGCTGGTCGCGCCACAAGGAGAGCGTGGCCGGAGCGTCGGCGTCGAGCGTGGAGGCGTTGGCGTCGGGCGTAACGGCCGTCTGCACCTGCAAGCGCCCCCGCGCGTCACGGTAGAAGCGCGTGCCCCACTCGCCCAGGGCCTCGCGCCTGCCCCTAACGACGTTGCGCCTCAGCAGGCGTTCCCAGTACGCGTCGCGCTCGGCCAATGCCACTTCCAACGACTCCGAGTGAGTGACCTCGAAGGGTACGAAGAACACGTCGGCGGTGGAGCGGTAGAGCTTGATGCCGCGACCGGCACGGGGCCGGGTGCCCACCACCTCGAGGAGTCCCAGGGCAACGAACCGCTGGGCCCGCTTGAGGGTCGTGTTGGGCTTCTCGCCCGTCTCGCGAGCGGCTTCCGACACGCTTCGGGTGCGCCCGAGGAACGGCATCAGGTGCCGTAGGCTCGCGCTGTTCGTCAGCGCATCGGCGGCGCGCTGGTCCGTGATTATGAGGGTTCGCGCCTGCGCCGGTGACGTTCTGGTTTCTTCCGCCACCGGCTCCGCCGGGTTCCTATGTGATTGTGAGCCTGTCATATCACCTAGATTAGTCGCAAACTGGAAGGGGTATAGGCGCTGGACGCCGGCGTTGGACGGCGTCTCGAACGTTCCGTTCCGGATCTTAGACAAGGAGCAAGTGACCATGACCAGCAATCAGGCCAACTCGTTCGGCGCCAAGTCGACGCTCGACACGGGCTCCGGCGAAGCCTACTACTACCGCCTCGCCGCCCTGCAGGAGCAGGGCCTGGGCAGCGTGGACAAGATGCCTTTCTCGATCAAGGTCCTGCTCGAATCGCTGCTGAGGAACGAGGACGGCTTCCTCGTGACGCGCGCGGACATCGAGCGACTGGCCGGCTACGATCCGAAGAAGCGGTACGAAGACGAGATCCCGTTCATGCCGTCACGGGTGATCCTGCAGGACTTCACCGGCGTGCCCGCCGTCGTCGACCTAGCGGCCCTGCGCAGCGCCATGCACCGCCTGGGCGGCGACCCGGAGAAGATCAACCCGCAGGTGCCCGTCGACCTGGTGATCGATCACTCCGTGCAGGTCGACGAGTACGACAACCCGCTCGCGCTGCTGAAGAACTCCAAGATCGAGTTCGAACGCAACCGCGAACGCTACGAGTTCCTGCGCTGGGGCCAGTCGGCCTTCGACAACTTCAACGTCGTGCCGCCCGCATCCGGCATCGTCCACCAGGTGAACCTCGAGTACCTGGCTCGGGGCGTGCAGCACAAACCCCACGGCGACAAGGAAGTCGTGTTCCCCGACTCGCTCGTCGGCACCGACAGCCACACGACCATGATCAACGGCCTCGGCGTCCTCGGCTGGGGCGTCGGTGGCATCGAGGCCGAGGCGGTCATGCTCGGCCAGCCCTACTACATGGTCATCCCACAGGTCGTCGGCTTCAGGCTCAAGGGCAAGTTGCCCGAGGGCGCCACGGCCACCGACCTCGTGCTCGTGGTCACCGAGCAACTGCGAAAGCACGGCGTCGTCGGCAAGTTCGTCGAGTTCTTCGGCCCGGGCATGGCCACCATGACCGTTCCCGACCGCGCCACCCTCGGCAACATGGCGCCCGAGTACGGCGCCACGGTGGGCTTCTTCCCGGTCGACGCCGAAACGCTGCGCTACATGCGCCAGACCGGGCGGCTGCCCGACGAGGTCGAGGCCCTGGAGCGCTATTGCCGGGCGAACGGGATGTTCCACGAGGCCGGCTTGACGGAGCCGGAGTTCAGCGAGGTGTTGGAGCTCGACCTCGGCACCGTCGTCCCCAGCGTGGCAGGGCCGAAGCGCCCGCAGGACCGCATCGCGCTCACGGACATGCAGCCGGAGTTCAGGGAGAACCTGCGCCGCCCCATCGAGAAGCGGGGGTTCGCGCTTTCGGACGAGGACCTCGCGCGGACCGGCCACCTCTCGTTCCGGGGCGTGGAGAAGGACCTCACCCACGGCGACATCGTCATCGCGGCCATAACGTCGTGCACCAACACGAGCAACCCGTCGGTGATGCTGGCCGCCGGCCTGGTGGCCAAGAAGGCCGCCGAGCGCGGCATGCGCGCCAAGCCATGGGTGAAGACGAGCCTGGCACCCGGTTCCAAGGTCGTGACCGAGTACCTACGCGACACCGGCCTCCTGCCGTACCTCGAGCAGGTCGGCTTCTACGTCGTGGGCTACGGCTGCACCACTTGTATCGGCAACTCCGGGCCCCTGCCCCCCGCGGTCTCCAAGGCCGTCAACGAGGGCGACATCGTCGCCGTGTCGGTGCTCAGCGGGAACCGCAACTTCGAGGGCCGCATCAACCCCGACGTGAAGGCCAACTACCTGGCCAGCCCACCGCTGGTGGTCGCCTACTCGTTGGTCGGCAGCGTTGACCACGACATCGTCAACGAGCCGTTGGGTGAGGACCAGGACGGCAACCCCGTCTACCTCCGCGACCTGTGGCCAACCTACGAAGACGTGACGGAGCTGCTCGAGGCCGCCATGAACCCGGAGACGTTCAAGCGCATGTACGACGGCATCGAGCGGTCCAACGAGGCGTGGAACGCCATCCCCGTGAAGGGCGGCC
Organism: Truepera sp.; assembly: GCA_032027045.1. Taxonomy (NCBI): domain Bacteria; kingdom Thermotogati; phylum Deinococcota; class Deinococci; order Trueperales; family Trueperaceae; genus Truepera; species Truepera sp. Next base: position 763,856 of record JAVSMU010000001.1, read on the forward strand.
AGCTCTTCGACTGGGACGACGCCTCCACCTACATCCAGGAACCGCCCTTCTTCATCGACATGCCGGAAGAGCCGGCCGCGATAGCCCCGATCGAGGGGGCGCGCGCGCTCGTCATGGTCGGCGACTCGGTCACCACCGATCACATCTCACCGGCCGGTTCCATCGCGCTCAACAGCCCCGCGGGCCAGTTCCTCATCGACAGCGGCGTGGCCAAGGCCGACTTCAACTCCTACGGCTCGCGCCGTGGCAACGACCGCGTCATGACGCGCGGCACCTTCGCCAACATCAGGCTGAAGAACCAGCTCGCGCCCGGTACCGAAGGCGGTTACACCACCGACTTCACTAGCGGCGAGGTCACCAGCATCTACGAGGCGGGTCTCAACTACGCCGCCAAGGAGGTGCCCACCATCGTGATGGCCGGGAACGACTACGGCATGGGATCGAGCCGCGACTGGGCGGCCAAGGGCACGTACCTCCTCGGCGTCAAGGCAGTGATCGCCAAGAGCTACGAGCGCATCCACCGTTCGAACCTGGTGGGCATGGGCGTGTTGCCGCTGCAGTTCCTCGCCAAGGACGACCCCACCAGCCTCGGGCTCGACGGCACCGAGACCTTCGACATCCAGGTCGACGAGAACGTGACGCCCCGCCAGCGCCTGGCAGTCACGGCCACGAAGGGGGACGGTAGCCGGGTCCAGTTCGAGGTGGCCTGCCGCCTCGACACCCCCGTCGAGTTGGAGTACTACCGCAACGGCGGCATCCTCCACACGGTGTTGCGCAACCTGCATAAGGCCACGGCAGGGGCCGAGGCCTGACCCAGGGGCCCCACTGGCCTCCTCGCCTACCCATCCGCGCATGCCCGTTATACTCCTGGCATGCGCGGTTTCATCGGGTTCTTGGTAATAGTCGCCATCGTGTTCTTCGCCGTGGGCGAGACGCGCGGCTGGTACTTGGGCATCCCAGGCCAGACACCCATATTGGTCTACAAGAAGGACTTCACGTCGACCACCACCCGCAGGACCATGCAACGGACCGACATGCCGGTACGCTTCACGGGCGACGTGCGCAACGGCACCGTCAAGGTCGAGGTGCATTACCAGCGGCCGAGCAGCTTCCAGACGAACACCCCTGCCGGCCAGGACTCCAGGATCTTCGAGGGCACGTACGTCAAGGGCCAGCGGGTAGCCCTCGACCGGATCTTCGAGAACGGCGGAGGCGTCTACACGGTGAAGGTCACGTACCAAGACGCCACCGGCATCTTCAACCTGAAACTCCCGGGGGGCCCGGACCTCTAGCCGCGCTTCCTGGCGGCTTCCAGGGCGTCCCACTGCTCGGGGGTCACCGCGTCCAGCAGGTTGAACTCGCCGGCGTTGAAGGCGCTCTCACCGCCGTCGATGTAGATGAGGTCGCCGCTGATGAACCCCGCCTCGTCCGACAGCAGGTAACTGGCCAGGTTCGCCAGCTCCAGGTGATCACCCACGCGGCCCAGCGGCACGCGGCTCTCGAAGAGCCGCTCGATCTCCTTGGTGGGTAGCAGGCGGCTCCAGGCGCCCGGCGTAGGGAAGGGGCCCGGGGCTACGGCGTTGAGCCTGATGCCGTACTTGCCCCACTCGCCGGCGAGGGAGCGCGTGAGGGAAACGACGCCGGCCTTGGCCACCGCCGAAGGCGCCACGTAGCCGGAGCCGTGTTCGGCGTAGGTGGCGGCGATCGAGAGCACGACGCCCTTGGTGCCCTCGGCGATCCAGCGCTTGCCCAACTCCAGGGTGGCGTAGACGGTGCCGTGCAAGACGATGTTGAGTACGGCGTCGAACGCCCGATGCGACAGCCTCTCGGTGGGCGAGATGAAGTTGCCCGCCGCGTTGTTCACGAGCGCGTCGACCTTGCCGAAGCGCGCGTACGCCTGGTCCAGGGCCGCCGTCACGGCTTCCGGGTCGCGCACGTCGAGGGCGACCGGCAACACCTGGCGACCCGTTTCGGCCTCGAGCGCCGCGGCCTGCTCCTGGAGGAGTTCGAAGCGCCTGCTCGCGATGACGGCGTTGGCTCCCAGCTCCAGGAACCTGCGCGTCATGGAGAGCCCCAGGCCGCTCCCGCCCCCGGTGACGAAGACGACCTTGTCTAGCAACAGATCGGTTCTGAACATGACCCATAGTCGCATGGGCCGCGCACGCTGTGGAGTACTTCTGGCGAGCCCGGCTACTCCAAGGTCATACTTGACCAGCGATGTGTTTCCGCCTTCCACCCGCGAACCGCGTGGCCCTCTTGGTAGCACTGATAACCCTCGTCAGCTCGCTGCAGTCGGCAGCCGCTCAGACGTACTTCGCCGCGCCCACCCCGGTGCGGGTCCTGCTCGCGGTGGTGCCCTTCGTCGACGTGGAGGCCACGGGCGCCCACCACGGCGCGGTCGGCAACCAGCGCTTCTCCACCCGGACCGGCCTCAGCTGGCCCGTTACTGCCAGTGAGGGCATGCTGTACGTGGACGGTCACGAGTTGGCCGAGACGCTGACCATCGCGGCCGACGCCGGCACGCTGGGGGTCCTGGGACGGCACTACCGCGGCGCCATCCGCCTGAGCGCCGTGGGCGAGCAGGTGGAGGTCGTCAACGTGCTCGACCTGGAGTCGTACCTGAGGGGCGTCGTGCCCTCGGAGATGGCGGCGTCGTGGCCCATGGAGGCCCTCAAGGCGCAGGCGGTGGCCGCGCGCTCGTACACCCTGGTGTCGCTTGACGCGTCCGCTCGTTACGACCTCTGCGCCACGGTGGACTGCCAGGTATACCGCGGGGTGGAGGCCGAACAGCCGCGCAGCGACGCCGCCATCGCGGCGACTGCCGGCGTCGTCGTCACCTACGGCGGCCTGACCGCGCGCACCTACTACCACTCCGACTCGGGGGGAACCGTGGCGTCCAGCCGCGAGGTCTGGGGCTCGAGCATCCCGTACCTGGTAGCCCTGCAGGACGTGCCGTCGTCCACTCCCCACCGGGCGTGGACGACGAGGCTCGATGCGGGTACCCTCACGGCCAGCCTCGACGCCGCCGGCCTCGGCGTGGGCACGGTCGGCTCGTTGCGCGTGGTCGCGATCAGCGAGTCGGGGCGAGTCGCCGAACTGGAGGTCTCGGGCAGCGCCGGGTCGCGCGTCCTGCGGGGCCGGCAACTGAACTCGCTCGCGCGCGGCTGGGGCCTCAAGTCCATGCGCTTCTCCGTGCAGGGCGGTCTGACGGTGCGTGGAGACGGCTGGGGCCACGGGGTGGGCATGAGCCAGTACGGCGCCAGGGCACTGGCGCTCGCCGGCTACGACTACGGTCGGATCCTAGGCTACTACTACCCGAGAACGTCTCTCACGCGCTTCGTTGCCGGCGCGCCGTAAGGGTCGGGCTCGATCCGGGGCGCTACGCTCTCAGCCGCGCGCCAGCTTGATGACGGTGAGCAACTCTTCTACGTCCTGCTCGCCCTGCGCCAGCGCCGACCGGCACTCGGTCAGGTAGTTCGCGAGTATCTCGTCCCCGGCAGCGTCGAGGGCCTTGCGCGTGCCCGCCACCAGCGTCAGCACCTCGCGGCAAGGTCGCTCCTCCTCGATCATGCGCTGTAAGCCACGCACCTGGCCCTCCAGGCGCTTGAGGCGATTCACGATCTTGCGACGCGCCTCGAGTGCGTTGGGTTCTATCGACGTCGGCACCGCTCCTCCTTTACCCCCGGGGAGTATCGTACCGCCCCGGAGCCGGGGGCGCCGTCCGCCGGACAGCTCCTCACAACTGGTAGCCTCTAAGGATGCTTGGCGGGACCCGGTGAACTACGCCGCCCTCCTTGGGCTTCTGGCTGCGGTCACGTTCACGCTGCCGCTCCTCGCGCGCTTGGCCGAGTCGCTGGGCCTGCACCGCAGTGCCGGTGTGGGGGTGAGCCTGGCCATCGCCTTGGCGGTAGCCTTGGGCTGGTTCGTGCGCGCCAGGGCGGCAGCGCGCAAACGCCCGGGCAGCCAGGACCCGTGAGCAGGGCCGCAGCGCACCTCACGCTCGTACCCACGCCCATCGGCAACCTGGGCGACATTACCTTCCGCGCCGTGGAGGCCCTGAAGGCGGCCGACGTCGTTGCCGCCGAGGACACGCGGCATAGCCGGGCGCTCTTGGAGCATTACGGCATCGGCACGCCCCTGACGCGGCTGGACGTGCACACCATCGCCGCCCGCGGCCCCGGCCTGCTGGAACGTCACGCCAACGTGGCATACGTGACCGACGCCGGCAGCCCCGGCATCTCCGACCCAGGGGCGGAGCTGGTGCGCCTCGCCATCCAGTTGGGGCTGCGCGTCGAGGCGCTCCCGGGCCCCACCGCCGTGATACCCGCCGTCGTGCTCTCGGGGTTGCCGACGGCCAGGTTCACCTTCGAAGGGTTCCTGCCCCGCAAGGGCGGCGACCGCGACCGGCGGCTCCATGGGGTGGCCGCGTCGAGCGCCACTTCGGCGCTCTACGAGGCGCCAGGGCGCCTGAGCGCCACGCTTGCCGATCTCGTCCGGGCCTGCGGGGGCGACCGCGGGGCCAGCGTGAGCCGTGAGCTCAGCAAGCTTCACGAGGAGACCATCAGGGGCAACCTTGCCGAGTTGGAGGCCCACTTCCGTGCCCGCGACGTTAGGGGCGAGATCGTGATCGTGGTGGCGCCCGCTCCCGAGGCCGCGGCGGGTGACGGCGCCGGACCCAGGCGAACGGCCGAGGCACTGGCGGGCGCCGGAGTTCGCGGTAGGCTGTTGCGCGATGCGCTGATCGCCCTGGACGTGCCCAGGAACGAGGCGTACCGTCTGGCCCTGGAACACCCGGAGCGCCCCCTCACGGAGGAGTGACGCTCGCGGGCGTTCGTGCGTGCCGCCCAACCGGAAGGTCGAAGCTTGAGCACTTCAGCCCCACTCACCGCCGCTGCCGGCACCGAGGCCCCGGTGGCCGTGGGAGGCCGCTACTTGGGCCTCCCCGCCGCGGCGCGGCTCATGACCTTCGCCCGCCACGTCGGCCCGGCCGTCCTCATCACGACGCCGGGGCGCAAGGCGCTGTTCGACGAAACACACGTCTTCGGCGCCTTGCGCAGCGTAGACCCCGGACTCACCGACTGGCACGAGAAGCGCGAGAAGGTGATCCTCACCCTCGGCCACGCCCTGGCCCCGTTCCCCGCGCGGCCCGAGGACTTCGCACTGGAGCTGATCAAAGGGGGGCGTTACCCCCGCGAGGAGCTGCTCGACCGGCTCATCGCTTACGGCTACGCGCGCGACGCCGCGCCGGGATTCACGGTGCGCGGCGACAGCGTCACCGTCTACCGCGAGAGCCTCGCCGAGGGGAGTGGCGACGAGGACGACGAAGCCGAGCTTCCCGAGGCTCCTCCGGGCAGCCTGCGCCTCGAGTTCTTCGGCGACGAGCTGGACGCGCTGTCGAGCGCCGGCGAGGCCGTAGAGCGCGCGGTGCTGGCGCCGCGCAGCGTGAGCGAGGCCACCCGGACGGCGTTCACGGCGCGGTTACTGGCGACCCTTCCCGGCCCCGTGTTCCTGGACGCCCCCGAGCTCTACGCGGGCGACCTGAGCGAAGAGGCGGCCGACTGGCTGTGGGAGCACCTGGCAACGCGCGACGTGGTGTCGTTCGGCCGCGACCCGCTGACTCTCGAGGAACGCCAGGCGGGCGTGGGGGCGTTGCCCTACTACAGGGGCAAGTTGAGCGACTTCACGAGCGACCTGCACATGTGGCTGAGAGACGGCTACTCCGTGCAGCTCCTGCTGAAGTTCGAGCGCTCCGGCCGCTACTTGAGGGAACGCGTGATAGACGCCTACGAGTCGCACTGGCGCAACACCGTGGAACACCACCCGGGGCAGATAACGCTCTCGCTCGCCCCCGGAGTCGAGGGCGGCTACAAGTACGACGAGCGCAGGGAGGTCGTCCTCACCGAGGAGCTCCTCTACGGCTACGAGGGCGGCAGGAAGGCAACCAGGCTCACCGGCAAGCGGATTCACGACGCGGCCCAGCTGACGGTCGGTGACTACCTCATCCACCCAGACCACGGTATCGGGCGCTTCGTCGCGCTCGAGCCCAGGCAGGTGGTCGGCGTGGTTCGCGACTACCTCCAGCTCCAGTACGCCGGCGAGGGCAAGCTCTACCTGCCCGTCGAGCTGCTGCCGCTCCTCAGGCGGCATCCGGGCACCACCGACGATCCCCCGCGCCTCTCCACGCTCGGCACGAACGAGTGGGCGCGGGCCCGCGAGAAGGCGCGAGCCAGCGCCGAACTGCTGGCCGCCGAACTCATCAAGACCTACGCCAAGCGCCAGGTGAGCAGGGGCACCAGCTTCCCACCGGTGCCCGAGTGGGACGTGCTCATAGAGCAGAACTGCCCGTTCACGCTGACGCCCGACCAACAGGACGCCGTCGAGGCCGTCTTGCGCGACATGGAGCGCGACGTGCCCATGGAGCGCCTCATCTCGGGCGACGTGGGCTACGGCAAGACGGAGGTGGCCATCCGCGCGGCGCACCGCGCCGTCGGCAACTCGGCCCAAGTGGCGGTGCTGGTGCCGACCACGGTGCTGGCGCGACAACACTTCGAGACGCTGCAGGAGCGCTTCCGCGGCCTGCCCGTGACGGTCGAGATGCTCTCCCGCTTCACGAGCGACGCGCGCGCCAGGACCACCCTGCAGGGCCTCGAGGACGGCAGCGTGGACATCGTGGTGGGCACCCATCGCCTGCTCAACGAGGCCATCGTCTACAAGAACCTCGGGTTGCTCGTGGTCGACGAGGAGCACCGCTTCGGCGTGGGGCAGAAGGAGCGGCTCAAGGGCCTCAAGGCCAACCTCGACGTGCTGTCGCTCTCGGCCACGCCCATCCCGCGCACCCTCTACATGAGCCTCGTCGGCCTGCGCGACGTGTCGCAGATCATGACGCCCCCAGAGGGCCGCAAGCCCATCCGGACCGTGTTGCAGCCGTACGACCCCATGCTCGTGCGCGAGGGCGTGCTCTTCGAGTTGGAGCGCGGCGGCAAGGTCTTCTACATCCACGACCGCATCGGGTCCATCGGGATGCGCGCCCGCACCCTGGGCCGGCTCGTGCCCGAGGCGCGCATCGGCGTGGCGCACGGCCAGATGGGGGAGGCGGAGCTCGAGGAGATCATGCTCGGGTTCGAGGAGGGCGCCTACGACGTGCTCCTCTCGACCACCATCGTCGAGTCGGGTCTCGACATCGTGGGCGCCAACACGCTGGTCATCGAACGGGCCGACCGCCTGGGCCTGGCGCAGCTCTACCAGTTGCGGGGGCGCGTGGGGCGGCGCGAGACCGAGGCGTGGGCGTACATGCTCTATCCGGGCCGCCTGACGGAGCAGGCCCAACGGCGCCTGTACGCCATCGCGGAGCTCAACGACCTGGGCTCGGGCCACCTGCTGGCCGAGAAGGACATGGAGATCCGCGGGGTGGGCAACCTGCTGGGCGGCGAGCAGCACGGGCACATCAGCGCCGTCTCGCTCGAGGTCTACACGGAGATGCTGGCCGAGGAGGTCGCCAAGCTCAAGGGCGAGCTGCGAGCGGCCGAGGTCCCGCAGGTGACGGTGGACCTCAACTTGGACGCGCGCTTGAGCCCCACCTACGTCCAAGACGATGCAGTCAGGATCAACTATTACGGCCGCCTCGCCTCCACCACCGGCTTGGCCGAGGTCAACCGCATCGCCCGCGAGATGCGCGAGGCGTTCGGGCCGTTCCCGCCGGAGGTGAAGGCGTTCGTGGAGCTGACCCGCCTACGCTTGCTCGCCGGCGCCAAGGGCGTCGCGAGCATCAAGGAGCACATGACGGACGTGCAGGTGTCGATGAACGGTGCGCTGGAGACGCTCGACTACGACGCCAAGCGCCTGCGGGCGCTGGCGTTCAAGGCGGAACCGACGCGTTACCCGCCCGGCTTCAGCGTCAAGAAGAAGGGGCTCAAGGACGTGGAGGTGCCGGGAGCGCTCATGGAGCTGCTCTACCTCGTCGGCTGAGCCTGCGTTCCGGGGCCGAATCGAGGGGGCCCGCCTACGACGCCCCGGGCTCACGACCGAAGCCGCGGATACGAAGTGGCGCCCCGCGGCCGAAGCTGCGGGGCGCCACTAGTTCTTAGGGTCTAGCGCTTAGAAGTGGTAGTTGAAGCCGAGGCGGCCGGTGACGCCGAAGTTGAAGGTCGGGACGACGGCGATGGACGGACCTACTTCGAGGAACACGCCGCCTTCCGGCAGGCCGGCGCTGGCAAGGCTGAACTCGCCACCGACGAAGGTGTTGATGCCGACTGCCACTCCGGAGCCGAGGCCGAGGCCAACGCCCCCGCCGACGTACACCTGAATGGGCGCGTCACCCATGTCGACCGCGAGGTCGTAGAGGACGTCGGCGCCGATGGCGAAGCCACCCGTGCCGATGTAGTTGTAGCCCGCGTTGAGGCGGACGGCCAGGTTGGGCGCCACGTTGTCGATACCGAAGTGCAGCGCGGCACCTGGGTACCCGGCGCTGACGCCGGCCCACATACCACTCTGTGCGAATGCTGCACCCGCACCAAGGGTGGCTACAGCGATCAGGGTGACCAGAAACTTGCGCATGCGAACCCTCCAAACCGATCTGAGAAGAGAAAGTAGTGTTCTCCTCGCCTGCCCGGTTATATCATGCCTCTGTAAAAGCAACAAGTCAGGTGTTTCACTCTAATCCGATGGGAATCGGGGTTTCTCGGCGGCGTCTTCCTCCGCGGTTCATTCTTGCCCGTTGCCGCCCCCGAACCTTTCGCTCGCCCTACGCCGAGCGTCCCGAACGAGGGGCGTGGCGCGGTTGCAGCGCGGCAGCGCACCACTGTGTGCGGCGCGGTAGTCGTCGAGCAGGCGCGCCTCCTCGGCCTGGGGCACGGCGCTGTAGGCGTAACGCCAGAAGCCCGCGTTCGTGGCCACGCAGCCGCCCTTCGCCAGGTGCTGCCGGATGCGGTTCGGGACGTCGACGGCCGACTGGCCGATGTAGATCACACTGCGCCGTTCGTCGGCGATCTCGTACACGCCCGGCATGGCGTCCCGCCCCCTGACCGGCGGTAACCGGTCGAGGGAGCGCCAGCGGGCGGCGATGGGCACTCGGTCTCCCTAGCTCACGGCTCGTAGCCGAGCTCGCGTAGGGCCTCGCGGTCCTCGCGCCACGAGGGCCGCACCACCACCTCGAGGTCCAAGTAGATCTTCTCCTGCAAGAAGATCTCCAGCTGCTTTCGGGCCATCTTGCCGATCTCCTTGATCATGGCTCCGCCCTTGCCGATCACCATGCGGCGGTGGCCTGTCTTCTCGACCCAGATCTCCGCCGTTAACACCAGCGGACGACCGTCCTCCGCGTCCTCCCACGACACGACCTGCACGGCAACGCTGTAAGGGAGCTCCTCGCGCAGGTGGATCATGGCCGCCTCGCGGATGAGCTCGCCGGCCCACTGCTCGCGCGACTGGTCCGAGCGGACGTCGGTAGGGAAGTAGAAGGGGCCCTCCTGAAGGGTCTCCATGAGGTCGTCCCTGAGCGCGTAGACGGCTTGCGGGTCGTTCAGTGCCGACAGCGCCACGACGCGCTGGGCCTGCGGGGCGAGGTCGGAGTAGAGCTGCAGCGCCTCCTCCGGGTACTTGGCCGCATCGACCTTGTTGCCGACGACGATCAGGGGCGTCTCGTCCAGCGCGCTACCCAGCAGCCTGGCCACCGACTTGTCCTCTTCGGTGGGTGGGTGGCGCAGGTCCACGACCCACAGCACGGCGTCCACGTCGACCAGGGCGTCGCGAATCTCGCGACGCATCGCCTGGTCGAGGGCGCTGCCACCGCCCTTGTGGAAGCCAGGCGTGTCGACGAACACGAGCTGGCGGTCGTCCGCCGTGTAGATGCCGCGCACGCCGCGCCGCGTGGTCTGCGGTTTGGGGGTTATCGGGGCCACCTTCACGCCCAGCATGGTGTTGAGCAGCGTGGACTTGCCCACGTTCGGCTTGCCGACGATGACCACGAAGCCGCTCCTGGTCTGCGGGGCGTCGCCAGGCTGCGGGCCGGCGCCGTCTAAGGGTTCGTTGTTCAAGCTCGTCGTCCTCTCGTGGCCGGTCCCGGCCCCTGGTCTAGATGCTAGTGCGTCAGCGCTTGGCGCGCGAGTGGCGCGCGGGCCGGGAAGGCCCCAAGGCCCACAGGTGCGCGGGGTAGGAGAGCACGGCGAGCACCGCCAGGCCCAGGGCGAGGGGGAGCGGGCCCCTGTCCGCGAAGCTGGCGATGATGGTGCCGAGCGCGGTACCCAGCGACAGTTGTGCGAACCCCATTAGCCCGGACGCCATGCCCGCGCGCCCCTGGTGCGGGTCGAGGGCGACTGTCGTCCCGTTACCGAGGGTCAGCGAGAAGGCGGCGAAGAACGCCATCAGGTTGATCACGAAGGATGGGAGCGTGACGACGCCGAGCACCACCTGCGCCAACAAGGCGAAGCTCGCGACCATGAAAGCGGGCACCGCCATGCGTAGGATCTGGGCGGGGGCGTAGCGCCGCAGGAGCCACACGTTGAGCGGCTGGGCGAGGAAGGTGGTGGACGCCACCGCGGCGAACACCAGCGCGAAACCGCCCTCGCTCAGGCCGAAGTAGCCGATGTAGATCGCCGGTGCGGAGAGCAGGTAGCTCATCAGGCCCGCGTAGGCCAGGGCCATGAGGAGCACCGTCCAGCCGGAGCGCGGGTCCGTGAAGATGAGGCGGGCGTTGCGCCAGATCCCTCCGAGCCTGAGGGCGTCGCGGTCGCGCTCCAGCACGGTCTCGGGGAGCACGAGCCACACGAGCAGCGCGAGCACCACGGCCACCAGCACCAAGAAGACGAAGATGGCCCGCCACTGGCCGATGCTTAGCAGCAGGGCACCCACGGCGGGCGCCAGTAGTGGCGCTGCCGCGAAGAAGATCATCGCGAACGACAGCATGCGCCCGAGTTCTCGGCCCTGGTACAGGTCGCGCAGCACCGCGCGCGAGAGTATGGGCCCGGAGGAGGCGCCCAGGCCCTGAACGAAGCGGCCGACCAGGAGCAGCGGAAGCGTCGGCGCGGCCCACGAGATGAGACCGCCGACGAGGTAGACCCCGAGCCCGAACAGCAGCACCGGCCTGCGCCCGAAGCGGTCGGCAAAAGAGCCGACGACCAGGTGCGGTATGGCGTAGCCCAGCATGAAAACGCTTACTACTAACTGGATGGCCGCGTCCGTCACGCCGAAGTGAGCGGCCATCGCGGGGAAGGCGGGCAACATGGCGTCCGTGGCGAGCGCGCTGACCGTCATGAGCGCCCCCACGACCACCAGCAAGGTGAGTGGGGCCAGCTTGCGTTTACCGGCCGCCTTGCTGGTGCCCAACGCGGTGGTCTGGTCGCTGCTCATGAGGCCTTCCCGGGTCGTCCTCGGTCGGTAGCCATCACCTTCCGAGGTCGTGAAAACGCACAGGACCACTGCTTAGGTGGCCCTGTGCGTGCGGTTGGTTGCGGGGACAGGATTTGAACCTGTGACCTTCGGGTTATGAGCCCGACGAGCTACCAGACTGCTCCACCCCGCGCCGATTTTGCCCGTTGGAAGCGGCCCGAGGACCGCCGACGACGCAAAAGCAAGTCTACCCGTGAAGGCGCGGGCGTGTCAACAAGGGCCGTAACGAAGGGCCTCACCCGAGCAGCAACGCCGACGCCAGGGCGAGGCAGTCCCTCGCCGTCACGCCCTCTTCACTCGCCAGGAGGTAAACGCTCTCCCAGCCGTCGGGCTGGAACTTGCCCTTGAAAGCGTACAGCCCCTCGAAGTCGTAAAAGCGTGAGCACCACCTAAGGGCGAGGCGCTCGGCCCTGAGTAGCCAGGCCGGCGCGTCGTCGGCGCCGGCGGCCGGCTCGGCGCGGCGAGCCAAAGGCGCCAGGCCCAGCGTGATCCGCGTGGAGTCCTCGCCCAACGCCCTTACGGCAGCGTCCAGCAGCAACTCGGTCGTCCCGTTGGGCGCGCGGGGGTGGCGCACCACCTTGTCGATGAGCCAGCCGTTGCGAAGGGGGATCGGTGCCGCCGTGAGGTAGCCCAACACGGTGGGGGCGGGACCCCTCGTCGGTGCACCGCCGCCGGCTTGGGAAAAGGCCGCGTCCGCGGTGGCGAGGAACAACCGCTTGTCGTTCAGCGCCCCGGGCCCGGCCGCGTGAGGGTCGGAGTGGGCCAGGAAGCCCAGTAGGGGCAGTCGTTTCGAGGCGAGCCACGCGCGGTGGCAGGCAGTAAGGCCCGCCGCGAGCTCGGTACAAGCGAGCGCCTCGAGCACGTGTACCCCCTTGTTCATGGCGCGGTTGCGTTGCGCCCTCAACGACGAGTTGCCGTCGAAGCGTTGGCTCCATGACCGGACGGTCCAGGTGGGCTGCTTGCCGACCACGTGGGCAGCGTAGTTCCCCGACCCCTTCAGCCGGTCCTCGGCCAAGAAGTAACAGACTCTCTTGTGCCGTTTGCGCGACTCCTCTTCGAACTCCGCCGCCACGCTCGCGAGGCGCTCGCTGGCCGCGACCGGCGCACCCGCTACCAGGCGCACGCCGGCGAACTGTGCGTAGCCGACGACGGCGTCCCCGGCGGCGCTGAACCAGTGCCGCATGCCGCGGTCGAGCACCTGGTGCGAGGTTGAGTTCCAGCCGTGTTCGAGGACGAGTGACCTTGCGCGACGCAGCCGCGCTTCGGCGGCTGTGGCTGTTCGGGGGTTTCGGGGGCGCCGTAGCGACCGCCAGTGGGGTCGGTCGAGCATCGTGAGGGGAAGTGAACGTGAAAGAGGGCGCACCGGCGAAGGGTAACGCCGTTCGGCCCAAGGGCCCGTGACGCGGCGGGCGTACTGGGCAAGGTCGTCGGCGCGGCCGAGCGTTGCGTCGGAGCCGTCGGCGGAGCCGTGGAACCGTGCGTGGGCTTATGCGTGCCTAGAAGCCCGGCAGTGGGTCCTGGACCGTGCCGCGGGCGGTGGAAAGGCGTTCGCGCTCGAGCAGCGCCCGCTTCCGGCCGACACCCCAGCGGTACCCCCGGAGGCCGCCGTCCTTGCCGATCACGCGGTGGCACGGCACGAGGACCGCCACCGGGTTCGCGCCGCACGCGGCCGCCACTGCCCTTACCGCACTGCCAGAACCGATGCGCCGCGCGAGTTCCGAGTAGGTCACCCGCTCGCCCGGCGCCACCTGCTGCAGGGCCCGCCACACGCGCAGTTGGAACGAAGTGCCTTGCAGGTCGAGGGGCAAACCGGGCTCGGTCGAGGGATCTTCCAGGACGGCCCTCACGCGGGCAGCGATGCCGGACGCGATGCCGGACGCGACGCCGCTAGGGTCCACCTGGCCGGCGTCGGCCCGCTCGGCCTCGGGGTAACGGGCGCGGAGCTCTTGGGTGAGTGGCCCCGGCGCATCGCTCAAGGTCAGCGCGCAGATGCCCCGTTCGGTCGTAGCAACGAGGAAGCTGCCCAGCCAACACTCGCCCGTGCTGAAGCGAACCGGAGACGGTGTCATTCGATTATCAACCCGACGGCGAGGAGAACCCCGGCCGCCTCGGGCAGCGAGACCCGTGCGCCACGAAGGTTGTTGTCCAGGGGCGACAGCACGTAGTTGCGCGACGTGCGCAGGTCGGCGCCGGAGAGGTCGTTGCGGGCGAACGTGCAGCGCGCGAAGTCGGTGGCGCTGAAGTCGACGCCGTTGAGTTGGCAACCGAGGAACTCGGCCTCCCAGGCCCTGCAGGCAACGAACGCACAGGCGGTGAGATCCATGTTCCGGAAGGAACAGAAGCTCAGGTCGCAGCCCTCGAAGGAGGCGTCCGGGACGAGCGGCAACTGGTTGAGGAACTCGAAGCGGACGCCGCTCAGACGGCAGGTGTCGAAGTGTACGGCGCTGAAGGCCGCGTCCGTCAGGTCGATCATGCCTAGCTCGCAGCCTTCGAAGCGGCAGTCGGAAAGCTGGGAGTCCTTCAGCGACGCGCCGGTCAGGTCGCAGCGGACGAAGGTGCAGCCGGAGACTATGGCGCCCGCCAGGTTCAGGTCGTCAGCGGTCAGGCCCTCGAACCTCACAGCGGTATGCCGGGTTGCATGCGAGTAGTCGTGCGCCCGGGACCTACGGGTCACGGTGAGTTGGAAGGTGCGGCATTCTCGTCCTCCTGGGGCGACGGCAGTGCACCTGCCATTCTAGGCGCCGCACCCTTTCGTGGGTGCGGCGCCTGAGCTTCAATGCGCCCTGCCGAGCCCGCCCCGGTGGACCCTTGGTCTCCCGAGGGCTGCCTTCCAGGCGGTGGCCGCGCGCGCTTCCATCTCGGCGAGCTCGGCCCGGACGGCTTCTAGCGCGGCCTCGCGAGCGCGTTCGCGGTGATGCGCCCTCACGGCCTTGAGTACGGAGTGGTGAGCGGCTCGAGCCCTAAGGTCGTCTACGCGCTCCAGGCCTGCGCGGAGTTTGGTGTGACTCAGATCGAACATGTGGTTGCCCTCCCGGGGCGGGGTGGTCCTTGCGTGGGCAACCTCGGACTCGGCTTGGCCTCGTCAGCGGTTCGCCCGGTGGTGTAGTTCTCGGTGTTCTAGCTCGTGCGCGGTTTGTTGATTCAGGGGTTCCACGCTTCGAATGTGCGTGGTCGGAGCGTTGACTGCCCCTAACTCCATGACGTCACGCGCATAGGTGTTCGGTGCCATGACTCTCCTTCCCGGTCCGGTTCTCGGCTTGGGTGGGGACTTGCGGGGCCAGGCGGCTCAGGCGCACCATAGCGGTGCGACGTGAGGCGCGGGCCTACGGTTTTTAGGGTTCCGTCGTTGGGCGGCGCTCGTGGCCCGGACTCAGGCGCAGCGCGCGGCGAGGCCGATGGCGACCGGAACCGCCCAACGAACGGAAGTGCTTGCTCGTTCAGTTCTCAATGTCGCTCACCTCCTCACGTCTCGGGCTTGAGCCTCGAGCCTGGGAGTCTCGACTCCCAGGCGGGGACATTAGCAGAGTGGAACCCGCTTGTCAAGCAAGCAAGCAAGCGGCGGCGGCAAGCAAGCAGCGCGGCGGAGGCGGCCCACGCCTCTCTACGGACCAGTCTTGAGTTGACACGGCGCCGGCCGCAGCAGCATGTCACGCCGCCAGCAGCTGCGGCAGCGGCTACGGCGCACGCTCAGCCGCTGGAACCGATGCCTCGCTCGATGATCAGCGGCTCCGGCGTTGCCGCGTCGGCGATCTCGTAGGCTTCCTCGAGAAGGCGTCGAGCCGGCTCCAGCCCCCGGCCGCCGCGGTGCCAGAGCGTTGCAAGCCCGTCGTTCGCCGTCACCTCGTCACCGACCTTGGCGTGCAGCTCGACGCCGACGCCAACGTCGACGGCGTCGCCCTTGCGGCTGCGGCCGCCCCCGAGCACGCCCGCGGCGCGGCCCACCGCCAGCGCCTGGACGGCGGCGACCACACCGGTTCGCGGTGCCCTGAGCACCCACTGGTCCGGGGCCCGCTCCAGGTTGCCGAGGCCGCTTACGTCACCGCCCTGAGCGCGGATCCACGCCTCGAAGCGCTCCATGGCGCGGCCGCTGCCGATGGCGCCGTGCAGGGCGGCCCTCGTTGCCGGCAGCCCCGCCGCTTCCAGCACCTCCTGCGCGAGGACGAGGCAGAGCTCCTCGAGGTCGGCGGGGCCCTCGCCCCTGAGGCAGGCCACGGCCTCCTCGACCTCGAGGGCGTTGCCGACCATGTGCCCGAGCGGCTGCGCCATGCTCGAGAGCACGGCGCGCATGTTGCGCCCGTTGTGGCGCCCGATGCTCACCATCGCCTCGCCGAGGGCGCGCGCGTCGGGCACGGTCTTCATGAAGGCGCCGCTGCCTACCTTGACGTCGAGGACGATCGACTTGGCGCCGCCGGCCAGTTTCTTGCTCATGACGCTGCTGGCGATGAGGGGCAACGACTCGACGGTGCCCGTGGCGTCGCGCAGCGCGTATAGGAGCCCGTCGGCGGGGGCGAGGTCCTTCGACTGGCCGGTCACGACCACTCCCACGTCGCGCGCCACGGCGAGGAACTCGTCGTCTGTGAGCTCCGCGCGGAAGCCGGGGATGCTCTCGAGCTTGTCGACGGTGCCGCCCGTGTGCCCCAGGCCGCGCCCGCTCATCTTGGCGACCGTGCCCCCCATGGCGGCGAGCAGCGGGGCGAGGACCAGCGTGGTCTTGTCGCCCACGCCGCCGGTCGAGTGCTTGTCGACGGTGTTCGGGAGCGCCGACAGGTCGAGCACGTCGCCGGAGTTCGCCATGGTGAGCGTCAGCGCCGCGGTCTCGCGCGCCGTCATGCCGCGCCAGCAGACGGCCATCAACCAAGCAGACACCTGGTAGTCGGGCACGTTGCCGGCTACGTAGCCCGACAAGAACGCCTCGAGATCGGCCGCGGAGTGCTCCTTGCCGGCACGTTTGGCGAGGATCATGTCGACGGGCCCGGGCGCGACGCTCACGCGGGCCACCGCCTCGGGTCCAGCGGACGTTCGTTCATGGGAAGACTGTAGCGAATCGAGGGCCCTCGCGTACGTGCAGGTTGCCCCGTCAGGGGCGCTCGCGGAGCTCGGCCAGGGCGAGGCGCGCCTCGGCAGCCTCGTCCCAGGCGAGGGTCTCGGCGGCCCTCTCGAGCGTGCGCTCGTGGCCCTTGCCGGCGAGCAGGACCACGTCACCCGGCCGGGCGTGCCGTAGTGCCCAACGGATCGCTTCGCGCCGGTCCGGCACGAGAGCGAAGCCGTCGCCCTCCCGGGCGCCGGTGGTGGCGGCCCCGGAGGCGAGGGCCCTCAGGATCTGGCCGGTGTCCTCCGAGCGCGAGTCCTCCTCGGTGAACACGGCCAGGTCGGCGCCCAGCGCGGCCTCGCGGCCGATGGGCCGGCGCTTGCCGGGGTCTCGTTCGCCGGCGGCGCCGACCACGACGATGGTCCTGCCGCCGGGGCGCCTCACCGCCGCCAGCGCCTTCGCCAGGGCCGGCGCGGTGTGGGCGAAGTCGGCGATGACGGTTACCGGCTCCGCCTGCACGACCTGCATGCGCCCAGGCACGCCCGGGAAGCTCTCGAGGCGCTCCGCGGCCTCCCCCAGGGGAACGCCTTCCAGGTGCGCCGCCGCTACGGCGGCAGCGGCGTTCCAGGCGTTGAAGCCTCCGACCATGGGCAGGCGAACGGTTGCCAGCTCGCTGCCGAAGCTCAGCTCGAACTCGAGGCCGCCCTGCCGGGGCTTGACCTCGCCTATGCGCACGTCGGCCTCGGCGGCCGAACCGTAGGTGAGCGCCTCGCGGCTCGCGGCCAGGAAGTAGGCATGATGTTCGTCGTCGAGGTTGACGACCGAGCGTCCTGCTCGTCGCACGAGGGTGGCCTTGGCCTCCCGGTACGCCTCCAGGCTGCCGTGGTGGTCGAGATGTTCCGGCGTCAGGTTGGTGAGGACGCCGGTGGCGTAGGCGACGGCGTCCAGGCGGTTGAGGGAGAAGCCATGCGAGCTCGACTCGAGCACCACGTGGCTGGCGCCGCCGCGCAGGAAACGCCCCAGCAGGGCCTGCACCTCCGTGGCCTCAGGCGTCGTGAAGTGCCCCTCGAGGGGCTCGAGTGTGCGGTTGCCTACCTTCTTGATGCCCGCCGTGCTCAGTAGCGCCGCCTCGTGCCCCTGTGAGAGCAGCCAGTGGAGCAGGTAGCTCGTGGTGGTCTTGCCGTCCGTGCCGGTCACGCCCAGCACGCGGAGGTGCTCGGAGGGGCGGCGCTCGAGGGCGGCAGCGAGGTAGGGCAGAGCGCGGCGGGCATCTCGGACTTGCAGGTATGGCACAGTCAGCGTCACCGGGAGCGCGCCTAAGGGCACCTCGCCGACGACCGCCACGGCGCCGGCGGCCACGGCGGCGGGGACGTGGGCGTGAGCGTCGACCTTGGCGCCGCGGCGCGCCACGAAGAGCGTGCCGGGCGTCACGAGCCGATGGTCCTGGGCCACGCGCGTGATCCAGGGGTTGGCGCCATCCAACCTGGATAGAGCGGTCAGTATAGCCGTAGGCCTTCCCGTTCCTGCCGGGAACAGTTCCGGAGCCGCGTCGACGGCGTCGGCGAACAGGTCGAGCAGCCGAAGGGGGGCGGCCGAGCCCGACTCCACTTCACTCACCCCACGACCGGCGCGCTCAGGCCACTTCGTTCGAGCAGGTCGAGGACCTTACGCAAGTCGCCCTGGTCGTTGACGAAGTCGAGGTCGTCGCCGGGGACCACCACAACCGGCGAGAGGCTGTAGTCCTCGATCCAGTTCTCGTAGAGGTCGTTCAACCGCTGCAGGTAGCCGTCGTCCATGGTCGCCTCGTAGGGGCGGCCGCGCTGGGCGATGTGCCGTTTGAGCGTCCCCAGGCTCGCCCTCAGGTAGATGAGCAGGTCGGGCGGCCTGAGCGCGGCCAGGACCGCGTGGTAGAGCGTGCGGTAAGAGGCGTGGTCGCGATCGTCCATGAGGCCGTCGTCGTGCAGCAGGCGCGCGAAGATGGCCGCGTCCTCGTACACGGTGCGGTCCTGGATAACGCGCCGCCCCGGGTTCACCTCGCGCAAGTGCTGCTTCAGTCGCGCCGCCAGGAAGAAGACCTGAGAGTGGAACGCGTAGCGCGGCATGTCGGCGTAGAAGTCCTCGAGGTACGGGTTCTGGTCCACGGCCTCGTAGACGGGCGCCAGGTGATAGCGCGCCGACAGGACCCTCGTCAGGCTCGACTTGCCGGCGCCGATGTTGCCGGCAACCGCCACGTAGATGCCCCCGGCGCTCACTTTGCGCCCGCCCAGTCGCGGATCTCGGCCAGTAACCGCGCCCGCTGCTCCGCGTCGGTCACGAAGTCGATGGCGCCGGCGTCGACGACCCTCACGGGCGTGTGGGAGCGCGCGAAGAAGTCGTCGTAGGCGGCCGTGATGCGCCGCAAGTAACCGGCTTCGATCTCCGCCTCGAACGGGCGTCCACGCTTTGCGATCCGTTCCAGCAGTACCTCGGGCTGCGCCCGCAGGTAGACGACCAGATCGGGTAGCGGCAGGCGCGAGCGCAACTGTTCGAAGAGCTCACGGTAGAGCTGGAACTCGTCACCCGCGAGGGTGAGCGATGCGAAGAGGAAAGTCTTGTCGAACACGTAGTCGGCTACGGTATGGCTCTGGAAGAGCGGGGCCTGCGCCAACTCGGTATGCTGCCTGAAGCGAGACAGCAAGAAGAACGTCTCGGTCTGGAAAGCGTAGCGCTTCGGGTCCTCGTAGAAGCGCGGAAGGAACGGGTTCTCTTCGACGACCTCGACCACCAGCCGAGCGGGCAGGTCCTCCGCCAGGTAGCGCGCCAGGCTCGTCTTCCCAACGCCGATGGGTCCTTCCACGACGATCGTTGCCATTCCGTGCCGGAGCATACCGTGCACCTATACGGCCCGCGGCACGTACCGGGACGGTCGGGGCGCGCGTGCTACAATCCCCCCAACCGATGGAAGACAACCCTCCGGAACGATCATCGCGCTCGAAGCGCGCCCTACCACTCCTGCTCTTCGCCCTCCCAACCAGTCTCGCCATGGCACAAGGCGGCGTGGCGCCCTCCGGTGGCGTCACCGCCGTCCAGGTCGTGGCCCTCGTGCTGCTGCTGGCCTTGTCGGCGTTCCTCTCTACGGCCCACACCGCGCTGACCACCGTGGGCGAGTGGCGGCTTCGGCGCCTGCGCGAGGAGGGGGGCGGTCCGGCCGGAGCGCTGAGCGTTCTCGAGGACAATCCGGCGCGCTTCATGAGCACGCTCCTTATCGGCAACACGGCCGTCAACGCTGCGATAGCGGTGCTCATCCTCGACCTCCTGCTGCGCAACGCCAGCGCGCTCGGCATCGGCCAGGCACTGGCCATCGCCATCGCCATCGCTGCGGCCAGCGTCGCCATCCTGCTGTTCTGCGAGTTGGCCCCCAAGTCGATCGCCGTCCAGGACCCGTTGCGGGTCACCAAGCTGGTCCTCAGGCCCGTGTACACGCTCTCGATAGTCCTTTACCCCCTCGGCCTGGCGTTCAACTGGTTGTCCAGCCAGTTCCTGCGGATGTTCCGCATCGAGCCCACGCGGGCCGCGCTCATGTCGGAGGGAGAGCTGAGGCTCATGCTCCAGACGGCCGAGGAGTCAGGCGTCATCGAGGCGCAGGAGCGCGCCATGATCAAGGGCGTCATCGACTTGGAGGAGACCGTCGTGCGCGAGGTCATGACACCGCGGGTTGCCGTGGTGGGCATCAGCGGCGACGCCGACCTCAGGGAGCTCCAGGAAGTCGTCACCGCCCACGGCTACAGCCGCCTGCCCGTCTACGGCGAGGGGGTCGACGACATCGAAGGCATGGCCTACGCTCGCGACCTGCTGCCTTACATCGGGCGCTCCGAGACACTGGCGAAGACGAAGGTCAGAGACCTCATGACCCCCGTGCAGTACGTGCCGGAAACGCTTTCGGTACTTAGCCTGCTGCGCGAGATGCGCATGCGGAAGAACCACATAGCCGTAGTGGTAGACGAGTTCGGCGGCACGGCCGGCGTGGTGACTCTCGAAGACATCATCGAGGAGATCACCGGCGAGATCTACGACGAGACCGACGAGGACGAGGTAGAGGACATAGTGGAACTCGAAGACGGCAGCTTCCGCCTGCAGGGCGGGACGCACATCGAGGCGATGGCGTCCAAGTTGGGCCTCGTCTTCGATCCGAACACCGATTACGACACGGTGGCCGGGTTCCTCATCGACGAGTTCGACCACATCGCGCAAGTCGGGGAGGAAGTCACGGTCCAGGGCATGCGCTTCACGGTGGAGGAGGCCGACGAGCGCCGGGTGATCAGCGTCAGGGCCACGCCGGTAGCGCCCGCCGTGCCGGAAACCGAGGCACTTCCTGAGCCCGCGGAGGGTTGACCGCGGGGCCTGCTCGAGCAGTGCCTCAGCCCAAGTAGTTGCGCTCCACGCGCGGCATGAGGCCGGTCAGGAGCTCGTATGACACCGTGCCGACGGCGCGCGCCAGGTCCTCGGCGTCGGGGCCGTCGCCGCCCCAAAGGGTAGCCGCGTCGCCGGGCCCGACCGGTCCGGCGGCGCCGACGTCCAGCAGCATCTGGTCCATGCAGACCCTGCCGACCACGGGGCAGCGCTCGCCGTTCACGCTCGCCCAGCCCTTGCCCGTGAGCGCACGCGGGTAGCCGTCGGCGTAGCCCATCCTCAAGCTCGCAAGCGTGGTGTCATGCGGGGCTTGCCAGAGCCGCCCGTAAGACACGCTCGTGCCGGCGGCTACCCGCTTCACGAAGGTTATAGGCGCCCTCAGGCGCATGACCGGGGCCACGCGCGGCTCCATGGCGGCCACGTGGTCGCTCGAGTGGTAGCCGTAGAGCACGATCCCAGGACGCACCATGTCGTAGTGCGCCTCCGGGTAGGCCAGTATGGCGGCGGAGTTGGCCGCGTGGCGGAGGGGTGCCTGCAGCCCGTCGCGGGCAAGTTCATCCAGGGCGCTCTCGAACGCCTCGACCTGGGCGAGAGTGGCGGCCCTGGACTCCTCGTCGGAATCCGAGAAGTGGGTCCAGACCCCCTGAAGCTCGAGTTGCGCCGCGGCCGCGATGCGGCGGGCGACGCTAGCGGTGGCGGTCCACGGCAGCCCGAGACGGCCCATGCCCGTGTCGACCTTGAGGTGCAGCCTGAGCTTGCGCGGCAGGTCGGCGGCCAGGTAGCGGTCGACCGACGCCTCGTCGGTGGCCACGAGCGCCACGCCCAGGTCGCACAGCTCCGTGATCACGGCGCGGTCCCTCACCGGGATCAGCAGGAGCACGCCTGCGGCCGAGGCGGCGGCGCGGACGGCTCGCGCCTCGTCCGGCGTGGCCACCCCGAACCACTGCGTGCCCTCGGCGGCGAGCCTGTGCGCGACCTCGGGCAGCCCGTGGCCATAGGCGTTGGCCTTGACCATCGCCATGGTCATGACCTCGGGGGCGACGTGCGTCCTCACGTAGGCGAGGTTCCTGGCGAGCACGCCCAGGTCGACGTCCGCGACGGGATTCTCAGACATGCGGGAGTCTATCAGGAGGGCGTGGCGCGGTGACGCCGGTCGTAGGTTTCCGGGACGAGCGCCCTCAGCGGGTCC
This sequence comes from Truepera sp., assembly GCA_032027045.1. Classification (NCBI taxonomy): domain Bacteria; kingdom Thermotogati; phylum Deinococcota; class Deinococci; order Trueperales; family Trueperaceae; genus Truepera; species Truepera sp. Next base: position 785,842 of record JAVSMU010000001.1, read on the forward strand.
AACTGGTGCGCCGCTCGGCCGTCTTGGCCACGGAGGACGCCATGAGGGTGAGGATTATGTAGAGGATCGCCACCGTGTTGAACGGCGGAAACACCTCGAAGTTGGCCGCCTGGAACTCCCTCGCGCGCTGCGTGATGTCTCGCACCGAGAGCACCGAGAGGAGCGAAGTGTCCTTGAGCATGGCGATGAACTCGTTGCCCAGGGGCGGAACCACGATGCGCAAGGCTTGCGGCAGCACGACGAAGCGCGCCGTCTGCCAGGTGCTCAGGCCGAGGCTGCGGGCCGCCTCCGTCTGGCCCCTGCCGATGGCCTCGATGCCGGCCCGGAAGATCTCGGCCATGTAGGCCGCGTAGCCGAGGCTGATGCCCACGATGCCGCGCGTGACGCGCGACATGTCGATGAAGCCGCCCGTGGCGTCACGGATGGCGCCCTGAAGCGGGAAGCCGACGTAGAGGATCACGACCAGCATGGGTATCCCGCGGAGCACGTCGACGTAGAGCTCGGAAACGAGCCTGAGTGGGTGGGAGCCGCTCTGCCAGCTGGCGAAGGTGAGCGACAGGCCCAGACCGCCCAGGAACAGCAGCAGCATCGCCGGGCGTTGCAGCGCCGGCGTGAGGAACGACGTGCGCCACAAGACGTTGGCGCCGGCCGGCACGTCTGCCACCGGCAGGAGCGCCGCGGTCACCTGACCGGACTCGAGGCGCTCGAGGGCGGCCGCGGAATCGACCACGGCGCGGACCGCCTGGGAACCCTCGGCGCCCGGGTACTGCCCACGCTTCACGGGGTCGGAGGCGCTGGCCGGGGTGCCTTGAAGGATGGCCACGCGCCCCTCCGTGTTGCCGATGAGGACGTACTGCTCGTGCGGCCTCGTCAACAGCGCGGCCGCCCCGATCAGCAGGACGGCCGAGCCGATCAGGAAGTTGCGCACGGTGTGTTCGCCCAGCTTCAGGAGCTGCAGGCCCGCCAGCACCAGGCCCAGCGCAGAGGCCGCCAGGTAGGCGACCACGGTGACGAACACCGTGGTCCCGATGCCTGGGACGAGGAACTTGAGCGCGTCTTGGTAGCGGTCCGACGAGGCGAAGAGGTAGACGACGAACGGGAGCGCCGTCAGCAGGATCAGGTAACTCGGCCTGATGTTGCTGAGAACGCCGCGGCGCCGGGCCGTGGGCGAGGGGTTCACCTGGGCCCCTCGACGTGCCTGACCCGGCGCCGATGACGTTTCATGAACTTGGCGGAACTAGCCCTTACGGGGCTTCTTCGCCAGTGAACCACTTGGCGCCGAGCGCCGCGAGGGTGCCGTCGGCCTTGATCATCTCGATGCCGGCGTTGAGGGCGTCCACCAGCTCGTTGCCCTGCTGCACCGCGAAGCCGAGCTTGTCGCCGGACTCGACGTTGCGGATGGGCGCGGCGATCTGGCCGGCGTACTGCTGCACGAAGGCGTCGGCCGAGGAGTCGTCGATCATCACGCCGTCGACGTCACCGTTGATGAGCGCCAGGATGGCGGCGTTGAAGTCGTCGTAGATGCGCACGCGGTCACGGCCGACGAGCTCTTGGGCGAGATCCGCGTTGGTGGTGCCGTTCTGGGCGCCGAGGATGAGCTTGCTGTCGGTGACGGTGAAGTCGGCGAGGGTCAGGTTCGAGTCCTCGGTGCGCACGGCGACGGCCTGGTTGACCTCGTGGTACGGCTCTGTGAACTCGACGACCTTGGCCCGCTCGGGGGTGATGCTGATGCCCGAGGCGATCATGTCGAACTCGCCGTTGGCCAGTGCCGCGAAGATGCCGTCCCAGGCAGTGGTCTGGAACTTGGCGACGCAGTTGACGCGCTCGCAGATGGCGTTGACCACGTCGACGTCGAAGCCGACGATGTCGCCGTTCTGATCCACCGTCTCGAACGGCGGGTAGGTGGTGTCGGAGCCGACGATTATCGTGCGACCGCCGAGATCGGGCGTTTGTGCCAGCGCCATCGTCCCGGCGAGGGCGAGGGCGAGTACCACCAGGCTTGAGAGTAACCGCTTCATTTGCAACCTCCGCTTGAGCGCCGCGGGCGCTCACCTATGAGTAATGCCGACCACGCGAGCATAAGCGCGCGCCGCGGGCTCTTGCAACAGAGTACCTTCGGGAGTCGCCCGACGGTTAAGAAGAAGTAAGTGCCCGGCGTACACTTACGCAGCATGAGCACGGTCCTCGACCTGGACGCGCCGGTTGCCTCCAAGGCGGTCGACCTGGGGGCACAGGCCCCGAGCAAACTCGCCGAGGTAGGTATCGGGACTTACCGCGACCTCCTCGGTTACCTGCCGCGGCGCTACGAGGACAGGCGGGCCCTGCCAGATTTCGCCAACCTGACGGACGGGCAGACGGCCACGATATCGGGACGGGTGATGAGCCGCGTCGGCAACCGCACGCGCCGCGGCCTGCACGTCATGCGCGCGAGCCTCGAAGGCGGGCAGGGTCAACGCGTGACGGCCGTCTGGTTCAACCAGCCATGGCTCGAGCGGCAGATCTTCCCCGGCGTCAGGCTCATCCTCACGGGCCGAGTGAAGCGCCTCGGCCGCAAGCTGGAGGTAGCCGTCCAGGGCTTCGAGGTCGATGACGACACGGAGTCGCTGTCGTTCAACCGCATCGTGGGCATCTACCCCAGCACTCCCGGGCTCAGCCAGGCGTACCTGCGGCGCGCCGTGAAGCGGCTGCTCGACGCCCTGCCGACGCTGCCCGATCACCTGCAGCGCTCGATCCTCGAGACCAACGACCTGCTGTCCCTCGACCGGGCCATGCGCGCGGCTCACTTCCCGGAGAGTGAGGAGGCGCTCCAGGCCGCGCTAAAGCGGCTCAAGTTCGACGACTTCCTCTTCCTCCAGCTGGCGCTGCTGCGGAGCCGGGACCCCGGCAGGGTGGCGCGCAGCTTCGACGTGCGCCGGGAACAGTTGGAGGAGTTCGCCTCCAGCCTGCCCTTCGCGCTCACGCCCTACCAGGAGCGCGCCTTGAACGAGATCCTTGCCGACCTGGCGGCGCCCAGGCAGATGGCGCGGCTGCTGCAGGGCGACGTGGGGTCGGGCAAGACGGCGGTCGCCGCCGCCGCGGTTTACGTGGTGGTCAAGAACGGCTCGCAGGCGGCCCTGATGGCGCCGACCGAGATCCTCGCCCGGCAGCACTTCCTCAACCTGCAGCGCTACCTCTTCCCCTTGGGGGTGCGGATGGAGCTGCTGATCGGTGCCATGACCGCCGGCGAGCGCCGGAGCGCCAAGGCCCGGATAGCCACGGGGGAGGCCGAGTTCGTGGTGGGCACGCACGCGCTCATCCAGGAGGGCGTCGAGTTCGCCGACCTCGGGTTGGCCGTGATCGACGAGGAGCACCGGTTCGGGGTCGACCAGCGGCGGAGCCTCATCAAGGACATGCCCGACGTCTTGGTCATGAGCGCAACGCCCATCCCCCGGTCGCTGGCACTCACGAGCTACGGCGACCTCGACCTCACCACCATCGAGGGGTTGCCCCCCGGCCGCCTGCCGGTCAAGACGCTGCTGGTACCGGCAACGAAGCGGCTCGACGTCTACCGCTTCGCCTGGGAGCAGGTCAAGCAGGGGCGGCAGGTCTACGTGGTCACGCCGCTGATCGAGGACTCGGAGGCCCTGGACGAGGTGCTCGCCGCCACCACGCTCGAGGCGGACCTGCGGCAGATACTGCCCGAGGCCGCGCGGATAGGGCTGCTTCACGGCCGGCAGTCACCCGCCGAGAAGGACGGCGTGATGGCCGCGTTCCGCGATCACCGGCTCGACGTGCTCGTGTCTACCACCGTCATAGAGGTCGGCGTGGACGTTCAGAACGCCACGGTCATGATCATCGAGAACGCCGAGCGCTTCGGGCTGGCCCAACTGCACCAGCTGCGCGGCCGGGTCGGGCGCGGCGCCCACGCCAGCCACTGCGTCCTGGTGGCGGGCGACGCCGGCCGCAAGACGCGCGCGAGGCTCGGGGTGCTGGTCAAGCACGCGGACGGCTTCACCATCGCCGAGATGGACCTGCGGCTGCGCGGGCCTGGGGACCTCAGGGGCACGCGCCAGTCGGGGCTCCCCGAGCTGACGATAGGCGACGTCTTGAACGACGGTGAGATCATCGAGGCCGCGCGTGCTCTCGCGCAGCGCATGCTTGCCGCCGACCCGGAACTCGAGGCCCCGTGGGCGGCGCGTCTGGTGACCGAGCTACGCAGCCGCAGCCGGGCGGTGATGGTGCGTGAGGTCATCTGACGTGCCTGCGCTAGGCTGGCTACCAGGTCCGGCCGCCGGCATGCCGGACGCGCATCAGGGAAGGGCGGCCCGCGCGTGAGGCTGTTACTGCGATTCGGGATCTTCGCCGCGCTGCTCGGCCTGGCTGTCGGGCTGGTGCTGCGCGTGAGCCTGGGCCGGCGGCGCTTCGCGCTGCTGGCGGGCCTCGCGCTGGTGCCGCTGGCGCTGCACGCGACTTACCTGCTCGTGCTTGCCGGGCGCGCCGGGTTGTCGACGTTGCCCACGGCTGCCTTCGCTGGCACGGCGCTGGTCCTACTGCTTCTGGGGGTGATGCTGGGGCGGGCGTGGAGCACCTCCCGGCCGTGGTTGACGGTCCTGGTGCCGCTCGGGGTCGCCGTGCTCTACGCCATCGTCGCGACCCTGCTCCTCACTCCGGCTTGGGAGGCGCACGCGTACGCGCCCGACGCGGTCGCCGGAGCCGTCTACGGCCTGGCCAGCCTGTTCGCCGCCGCGCTGCTCGTGCCGTTCGCCTTCGGCGAGCGGGTCTCCGGGCCGCCCCGGCTCCCGGGCGGGCCTGGGTAGTAGACTCTGGTCGTGCACCGACGAGGCCCAAAGCTTCCTCGCCACGCGCTCCTGCTGGCGGCCCTCGCAGCGGCGCTGGTGGCTTGCGCCCCACGGACGGAAGTCCGCACGGTCGAGGCGATCGGTACCACCCTGGCGGTCGAGTTCGAGCTGGTGCCCGGGCAGACGAGCATCGAGCGCTTCGACCCCCCCGGGGCGGGCGGGCGGCTCGAGCTCACCGTCGGCACGCTGGCCCGGAACCCAAACGAGTTCGGGGTGCGCCTGCAGAACGTCACCTACGTCGTCTACCTCGAGGGCAAGTCGGTCGTGAGGGGCGCCCTCGCACCCGACATCTACCTCGAGAGCGGCGCTACCGCTCCGCTACGCTTCGACATCTCGACCAGCCTGGCCGGCCAAGCCGACTTGCTCAAGGCCGCCGCCCGGGCGTTCGCCGACAGGCCCCTGCAGTTCCGCGTCGAGGGCACGCTCCGCTTCGCGACCGCCACTCACGTGTACGAAACGCGCAACAAGGTGCTGGTAAGCGGCGCCACCCTGGCGCGTCAGACGGTCCAGGCGCCGCTCCTGCGGCTTACGGAGGCCGAAAGTAGGATCTTCATGCTCAGGCCCGACGTGCCGGTGGTGCAGCTGGTGCTCCAGGCCGTGAACCCGGGCGACATCGGCTACTTCCTCTACGGCAAGGACCTGGCGCTCACGCTCGGCAACTGGCCCATGGCCACGGAGGACATGAGCCCGGTGCCGCTCGCGGCCGGGCAGAGCTCACGCATCGACATCCTCTTCTACCCCAACCTGAAGGAGCTTCCCGACGAGGCACGCCTGTCGCTCGAGGCCACGCTCGCCGGCTACACCACGCTCGTCCGGCTGGAGGGCGAGCTGTTCATGGACGTTCTCGGCGTCGACAGCTTCCCGGTGCCCGGCGGCTGGTCGGTAACCGGCTTCGTGCGTTGAGGCCGGCGCGCGTGGCGGGGGCCCGCAGCGCGCCCGCGCGCTCCTCGCTTCCGGGTCGGTGCGGCCGGGTCGGGGCAGTAGCGGTCGGTGGGTGCTACAGTCGCGCTCTATGACGCGTATTCTCGTCACTGACTCCATCCAACTAGGCGAGCCGAAAGACCCTGCGGTCAGCCTCGACGATCGACCCGGGATCGGCCGCGAGGAACTCCTCGCCATCATCGGGACGTACGACGCCATCATCACGCGCAGCCGCACGCAGGTGGACGAGGAGCTGCTGGCTGCGGCCACGCGCCTCAAGGTCGTCGGGAGGGCGGGCGTCGGCGTAGACAACATCGACCTTGACGCAGCGAGCCGCCGTGAGATCCTGGTCGTGAACGCCCCCGAGGCCAACAACGTCTCGGCAGCCGAGTTGGCACTGGCCCTCATGCTCGCCGCCGCCCGCGGCGTGGCCCGCTCCGACCGGCTCGTGAGGAACGGCAAGTGGGAGCGCGCCTACCTCGGCCGCGAGGTCGAGGGCGCCCGGTTGGGGGTCGTGGGTCTTGGGCGCATCGGCTCGCTGGTGTCGCGCCGCGCCCAGGGCCTGGGCATGCACGTGGCGGCCTACGATCCCTACATCAACCGCCGGCGCGCGGACGAGCTCAAGGTCGAGCTGTTCGACGACCTCCACGAGATGCTGGCCAGGTCCGACTTCTTGACCGTGCACACGCCGCTGACGGAAGAGACGATCGGGATGATCGGGCAGGGCGAACTGGCCGCGCTGCCCGACGGGGCGGTGGTGGTGAACGCAGCCCGCGGCGGCATCATCCAGGAGGACGCGCTACTCGCCGCGCTGGAAGCGGGCAAGCTCTTCGGCGCCGGACTGGACGTGTTCACGCTCGAGCCGCCCCGCGCCGACCACCCCCTCCTGCGCCGCGACGACGTCGTCCTCACGGCACACTTGGGCGCCAACACGCGCGAGGCGCAGCGCAGGGTGGGCACGCAGATCCTCGACCGGACGCTTTCCGCCCTGGCGGGCGACTACTCCGTGGGCATCGTCAACGCCCCGGCGCTGGCGCCCGAGGTCATGTCCGCCCTCGGCGTGCACCTCACGCTGGGAGAGCGGCTGGGCAGCATGGCCGCGCAACTGGCGCAAGGGCGCGTGCACGAGGTCGAGGTCGAGTTCTCCGGCGACTTCCCGCTCGACCCCGACCCCATCGCCACAGCAGTGATAAAGGGCCTGATGGAGCCCTTCCTCGACACGCCGCCCAGCTACGTGAACGCCCTGTCGCTGGCGAAGGACCGCGACATCCGCGTCAGCAAGGTCAGCTCGGCGAGGAGCCACGGCTACACGTCGCACGTGCTCGTCAGCGTCGCCGGCACCGAAGGGCGAACCCGCGTGGGCGGCACCGTGCTGGCCGGTCAGCCGCGCGTCACCAGCATCGACGGGTACAACCTCGAGATCCGCCCCGAGGGCGCCATGCTCGTGTGCACCAACTACGACCGGCCCGGCGCGGTGGGCCGCGTGGGCACCGTCCTCGGCGACGCCGGGGTGAACATCAACAGCATGCAGCTCTCCAGGGTCGGCGAGGGCGGCGTCGCCATGTTCGTGCTGACCCTCGACTCCGCACCCGGCGACGACGTCCTCGAGGTGCTGGCGGGCCTCAGCGACGTCATCCGCAGCCTCAGGCCGGTGCGGCTGTGAGCGCCGCGTTCTTCAAACCGCGGCTGCTGGCCCCTGGCCCCGTCGAGGTGCCGCCGGCCGTTCTCGAGGCCTTGGCGCGGCCCGTGACGCACCACCGCGCGCCCGCCTTCCGCGAGACCTTCCTGCGTGCACGCGAACGCCTGGCAACGGTCTTCTCCGTACCAGGCGACGACGTGCTGATCGTTACCGGCAGCGGCACAGCGGGTTTCGAGGCGGCCCTCGTCAGCGCCGTTCCCGCGGGTGACCGCGTGTTGGCCCTGCACGCCGGCAGGTTCGGGGAGCGTTGGGCGGCGATGGCCGAGAGCCTCGGCTACCAGGTCGAGCATCTCGAGGCGGCGCCGGGCGCGGAGTTCGACCTGTCGGAGGTGGCAGAGAGACTGGACGCCACCTCGCAGCTCGCCGCGGTGACGTTGGTCCAGAGCGAGACGTCGACCGGCGCGCTGCACGACGTGCGCGCGGTGGCGGAACTCGTGCGCCGCGTCAGGCCCGAGGCGCTCGTCCTCGTGGACGCCGTCACCAGCCTGGCCTGCGCCGAACTCAGACCGCTCGAGTGGGGCCTGGACGCCGTAGTTTCGGGTTCGCAGAAGGGCGTGATGACGCCCCCGGGCCTGGCGTTCGTGTGGCTGTCGGAGCGCGCGTGGCAACGGTCCGGGGAGGCGGGACGGGCGGGGAGCTACTACCTCGACCTGCACCGCGAGCGCGCGAAGCAGGCCGGCGGCCAGACGGCCTTCACACCCGCGGTCTCGCTGGTGGCCGGGCTCGACGTGGCCCTCGGGATGCTCCTGGACGAGGGGTTGGAGAACGTGTGGCGCCGTCGCGCCGGCCTGAACGCCGCCCTGCTGGCAGCGGGCGGGGCGCTCGGACTGCGGCAGTTCGCCGCTCGCCCGAGCCCGGCCGTGGCGGCGCTGGTCGTGCCCGAGGGTATCGGCGCGCGCGCGGTGCTTAGCGCGGCGCGCGCCCGCGGCGCCACGCTGGCGGGCGGCCAGGGCGAACTGGCCGGAACCATCATCAGGCCCTCCCTGCTCGGTTACGCGGACCGTTACGACGCCGTAGCGGCCGCGCAGCTTCTCGAAGACGCGCTCCACGACGTGGACGCGGATACCCCGAAGGGGGTGGCCGTGCCCGCCGCCCTACGGGCGCTGGCGGGCGAGGCTTGAGCTCGCCCGGTCACGGCGACCTCGTCCTGGTGAGGCATGCGCCGACGGCTCGCTCACCCGGCACGAACCCGGCCGACTGGCGGTTGGCGCCGGGGGCCATGGAGCTCACGGCGGCCCTCGCGATGGGTCTCGCGAAGGTGAAGCTCGGCGCCCCGGGTGAGGCGGCCAGGCCCGGTCCCATCGACGCCGTGGTCAGCAGCCACGAGGCCAAGGCGGTGGCGACGGCCAAGACGCTCGGCCTCGTCCTCGGGGTGCCGACCACGACGTCTCGCCACCTCGAGGAACACCATCGCGGCAACCTCCTCCTGGACGACGCCGAGTTCGGGCGCACCATGAGGCGCTTCTTCGGGCGCCAGGACGTACTGGTGTTCGGCAGCGAGACCGCCTCCGAGGCGCTGGCTCGCTTCAAGAGGGGCGTCGACGAGACGATGGCCTCGCTGCCCGGCAAGCGTCTGGCGCTCGTCTCGCACGGCACCGTCATCGCCCTCGCCCTGGCCGAACCGAACGGCCTGGACCCGTTCAAGTTCTGGGAGTCACTGCGGATGCCCGAGGCCATCGTGGTGCGGCGCGAGACGTGGACCATAGTGGAGCGGCTGGCGCTCGACGGGTGAGTCCCACGTCCGGGCCTCCGGACCACTCCCGGTCCCAGGTCTCAGGGCCGCGCCAGGGCAACGATCATGGGGCTAGAGGCCAGAAGCCGCGACTTGTCGAACCCGCCGAACAGCCTGACGGTGCCGAAGCCCGCCTGCGCCAACGCCCGTTCGAGCTCGTAGCGGTTGAAGTACCTCTGGACCAGCCGCGCTTGGCGGCGCCTCAGCGTGCCGTCGGGGCGCCGCTCGTCCAGGTAGTAGAGGCTCTCGACTAGCTGCGCCTCGGGGTCGTGGTGCTGAACCAGGAAGAGCTCTGCGCCCGCTCCAAGCTCGGCCCAGGTCGGCTCCCGCCGCATCACCCCCAGAGGCCCCAGGTGCGGTTGGAACACGTCGAAGGCGAACGTGCCCCCGGCCGCCAGGTGGCCCCTCACTGCGGCGAGCACCCGGTCCTGGTCGGCCACTAAGTAGGCGTGCATGAGGGTGTTGAACGGGGCCAAGACGAGTGGGAACTCGCGGCCGAGGTCCAGGCTGCGCATGTCAGCCAACACGAACTCCAGACCGTCCAGATCCCCCAGACGCTCCTCGGCGCGACCCAGCATGGCGGCGGACACGTCCACGGCCACCACCTGGTGACCCGCTCGGGCCAACGCCTCCGTGACGCGGCCCGTGCCGGCACCGAGCTCGAGCACGGGCCCCCCGAGCTCGTCGGCCAGGCGCAGGTAGAACGGGATGTCGTCGCGGTACGCGGCGTACTGCAGGTCGTAGAGCGCCGGATCGTCGTCGTAGATCACGTCCTCACCACCCCCTCCTCGGCTATCACCAGCACGTCGGCCGCCTGCGCGAGCGCCGGGCGGTGAGTGACCGCCAGCACCAGCCGCTCCGCGGCGAGGCGCCCGAGCAGGGCGACGATCTCGGCCTCCGTGGCGTCGTCCAGGTTGGAGGTGGGCTCGTCGAACAACAGGGCGTCGGGCCTGCCCAGCAGGGCGCGTGCGATGGCCAAGCGCTGCCGCTGGCCGCCCGAGAAGCCGCCGCCGTCCTCACCTAGGCGGGTGGCCAGGCCGAGCTGTTGGGCGCGGACGGCGGCCGCCATCCCCACCGCCTCCAGCGCCCACCAGACCTCATCGTCGCTAACCTCGCGGCCCATGGCCAACGCCGCCTTGAGCTCGCCCGAGAGCAGCTCGTGGCCCTGTGGTACGTACGCGAGCCGAGAACGCAGCGCCGTCTCGTCGACGCCGGCCAGGTCCTCGCCGTCCAGCAGGATCCTCCCCGAGGACGGGGGCGCGAACCGCAAGAGCAGCTTGAGCAGGGTGGTCTTGCCGCTACCGCTGGGACCGCCGAGGACCACCAGGCCGCGGCTGGGTAGCTCGAGGTCGACCCCCGCCACCACGTTGTGGCCGGGCCGGTAACCGAAGGCCACGCCGTGCAACTCGATCAGCGGCCTCGCAGTCAGCGGGGGACCCTGCGAGACGGTCCTGAACGCCGTGGCGCTCGCGGCGTCCTCGGCAGCCGCCGGGTCTTCGGGGCGCCCCGGCTCGCCCTCGTAAAGCGCGCTCAGGCGTGTGGCCGCGGCCCGCGCCTGGCGGTACATCGCGTAGCCCTGGGGCAAGAGCTGCGAGGGTCCCGCGGCCAGCGCCACCAGGGTGAGGAACGACACCACGTCACCGACCGAGAGCGCGCCGCGCTGGGTGGCGCCGACCAGGATGACGACCAAGACCCCGACCGCCGTGAACACGACCACCTGCGTGAGGGGCGCCTGCAGGCCCGCGATGAGGCTGCGCCGGGCCGAGGCCTTGGCGGTCCGGCGGTTGGCGCCCTCGAAGCGGCGCAGCATGGCGCGGCGGGCACCGAACGCGCGCACCAGCTCGTGGTGCTTGAGCCCTTCTTGCAGGTGGTGACCTAACTCCTCGGTGCCTTCCAGCGCGCCCCGCGTCGCGCCCTCTAGCCAGCGCCCCAGCAACCTCGACACCACCACCGCCGGCAGGGCGAGGGCGACGAGGGCGACTGCGCCCCGCGCGTCGGCGCGCACGAGCAGGACTAGGATCAGGGCCAGGGTTGCGCTCTCCGCCACCAGGGTCCCGAGGCCGTAGCGGAAGTACGTCTCGACTTCGCGGAGGTCGCTCACCACGCGGCCCGCCAGGGCCCCACTGGTGCCGGGAAGGCTGCCTGGCGGGGAGGCCAGCAGCTTGTCGTAGATGCGCTCGCGCCACTTCTCCGCGAGCTTCGCCGCGGCCAGCCCGAGCAGCGCGTCCTGCGCCCACAGCGCCAGGCTGCCGCCCAGGGCGACGAGGCCCGCCGTGAGCAGCACCTTCGGCAGGGCCGAGACGTCTTGCGCCTGCAGCACGTCGTCGAAGAGCGGGGTGACGAAGAGTGGCACGATGGCGACGCGCAAACCGGCGTTCAAGAGGGCGGCGGCCACCCCCAACCAGGCGCTCACGGAACGGGGCCAGAGCAGGGCTGCCGGCCGCGCCCCTCGCGGCGCGCTCACGCCTCGGGCCCTCGAGGAGCGGCCGTCTTGATCACCTCGCTCAGCAGGCGCGCGGCGGCGCCTCTGGCGGGCATCGTCGCGCGCAACCTCTCACGCCGGCGCTCCAACCCGGGCGGGTCCGCCAGGAGCTCGGCGACCGCCCCGGCCACGCGTCCGGGGTCGACGTGGCCACTCATCTCGACCATCAGCTCCTCGCCGCTCAAGCGGTTCGGCAGCGAGACCGGCACCTTGAGGCCGCTGACGAAGAGCCTGACGGCGTGGCGCTTCAAGTACTTGCCGACGAGGGGAACCACCCCCAACCAGTGACCGGCTCCCTCCAAGGGGATGAGCTCCGGACGGTTGAGGGGCAGCAGGACGAGGGCGGGCACGCCTGCGATGCCGAGCTCGAGGGTGTTCGTGCCCGGGATGGTGAGGGCCAGGTCTGCCGCGCGCATGTGGGCGTAACGCTCCTCCTCCGGCACGAGTTCGAGCCGGCCGCCGCCGGGGGTCTCGATGAACCTGCCGCCGGCGCCGTCCACCAGGCTGCCCGCCACGCCCCCCAGCGTCTTGGCGTGCTTGCCCGCCACGCCATCGGCCAGGGTGCCCGGCAGCAGCAGGCTGCTGACGGGCCAGACGAAGCGCGCACCCGGCATCGAAGGTGCCAGGCGGTCGACCACCGCGATGAACAGCGGGATGAGATGTGTGGCGAAGGCGTCGCGGCTCCCGGCGAAGAGCAGCACGTGGGGTGAGCCGGGATCTCGGGCGGGGCTGGCGTCGCCGACCGCGTCTGCCACCAGGTTGCCGACCACGCGCACGCGCTCGGCCGGGGCGCCGCCTCGCACCGCCCGCTGCCTGGTGTGATCGTCGGGCACGAGGAGGGCCTCCAGGCCGCGGTGCCAGTTCGGCTCGAAGCTGTAACGATAGGCCGGATAACCGAGGCGCTTGCCGAGGGCCACGGCCAGCGCCGCGTTGCCGCCCAGGCCGACGACGGCCCCGCGCCCCGGCGCCTCGAGCGGCTGCAGGCCTTCCGGCGCCAGCCCCAGGGCGGCGCCCCGGATGTACTGCGCGGGCGTGGTGAGCACGTCGGGCTCGAACGTCTGCGCGATGCTCGCCTCGTTACCGCCGGCGAACTGGCACGGGACCAGGCTGATCGCCGTCCTGACGCCGGGCGCGGCGCGCCGCAGCTCGTCCAGGACCGGTCGCACCCAGGTGTAGAGTTCGCCGGGGCCGTTGCTGACGAGCACGACCTGGTAGCCGTCCGGCGCGGCGGCGGTGGTCATCTGCCGCCCGACACGAAGCGCGCAACGCCGCGCCTGCTGCTGGCGATGAAGTCGACCAGCTCACGGGCGTCGGCGTTGGTGGCCGCCAAGGCGGCGAGTGCCTCGTGCTCCTTGTGGCGCACGTGGCGCAGCGCCCGCTCGATCTCGCGGTAGCGCTGGCCGTCGATGCCGTTGCGCTTGAGGCCGACGCCGTTGAGCCGGTAGTGTCTGACCGGGTTGCCGCGCGCCATGCTGAAAGGTAATACGTCCTGGTTGGCCGCGCTCGCGGCTCCGAACATCGCGAAGACGCCGACCCGCGTGAACTGGTGTAGCAGCGCACCCGAGCCGATCACGGCATGATCGCCGACACTCACGTGCCCACCGAGCTGGACCGCGGTCGTGATGGTGCAGTGCTGCCCCACGCTGCAGTTGTGAGACAGGTGGGCGTAGCTCATCACGAGCGTGTCCCTGCCGACGCGCGTCACGTTCCCTTCGCCGGTAGCCCTATGCACCGTCACGAAGTCGCGAAGCGTCACCCCGTCCTCGATGATCGCGAGCGTGGGCTCCCCCTTGAAGCCCGCGTCCATGGGTTCACCCCCGACCACCGCGTACGGCCCCAGGCTGCAACCAGCGCCGATGCGGCTCCCGGGGTGGAGCACGGTGCCGGCCAGCAGGCGCGTGCCGGCGCCCACCTCGACGTCGTCCTCGATGACGACGAAGGGACCGATCTCGACGCCGTCTCCTAAGCGCGCGGCGGGAGATACCACAGCGCTGCCGGCGGCCATCAGCGGGCGTACATGAACGACAGGTCCGCCTCCGCGGCCACCTCGTCACCGACGAGAGCCCGCGCCTCCACCTTGCATAGGCCCCGCCTGAAGAGGACGATGGTGCCGGTGAGGCGTAGTTGGTCGCCTGGGACCACCTTGCGGCGGAACTTCGCCGCAGCGATGCCGGCCAGGTAGCCGGCCCCCTGAGAAGCGGTGCGGCCCTCACGCACGGCCAGGCCCACGGCCGCCGCCTGGGCCAGCGCCTCGATGATCAAGACGCCCGGCATGACGGGCTCGTCGGGGAAGTGGCCGGCGAAGAACGGCTCGTTGTGGCTCACGTTCTTGAGGCACTCGAAGGCGTCGCCCTCTTGGCTCACGAAGGCGTCGACCAGCAAGAACGGGTAACGGTGCGGGAGGATGCCGCGGATGTCTACGGCCATGCCCGTCAGTGTACAGGCACGAGCCGCGGGGCGCGCATGACGTCGAGGATCCTGGTGGCGAGCTGGAGCGAGCGCATGTCGTCGGCGAGCGTGCCGATGGGATCGGCCTTGCTCTCGATGCGGGCCAGGAAGTGCTCGAGCTCCTTGCGCAGCGGGTTCTCGTCGTGGACCATGTGGCGGTCGAGCGTCACGTGGCCCGCGCTGCGGGCGGCACCGGGCGAGCGAAAGAACTGCACCTCGCTGTAAGGCTCCTTCGCGAAGTCGATGCGCACCATCTTGTCGCGCTCGATTATCAGCATGGTGCGCTCCGGGTCGGGCGAGACGCGGCTCGCCAACAGCCGGGCCACGCAGCCGTTCTCGAAGCGGATCTGGGTGGCGGCCAGGTCCTCGAGCGGAGAACCGTTGAGGGGCAGGCCGGACGCCGCCACGTCGACCACCGCGCTGTGCACCAGACCCAGCAGGATGTCGATGTCGTGGATCATCAGGTCGAGGACGACGCCGACGTCCTTCACCCGCTGCGAGGGCGAGAGGCGGCGCGCCTCGATGAGGTAGGGCTCCTTCACCTCACGGGCCAGGAGCTGCACGGCGCCGTAGAAGCGTGTGATGTGACCAACCTGGAGCACCAGGCCGCGCTCGCTGGAGAGGTTCGCGAGAGCGGTCGCCTGAGCCACCTCGGTGGCCACCGGCTTCTCCACGAGAACGTGGACGCCCGCGTCCAGCAGCATACGCGTGACGGCGAAGTGCAGGCTGGTCGGGACGGCCACGCTCGCCGCGTCGATCACCTCGCGGCCGAGCATCTCCTCGACGGTCGCGTAGGTAGCGCAGCCGTAGGCCCTGCGGGCCTCGGCGCGCTTCTCGGGGTCGACGTCGACCACGGCGACGAGCCTTACCTGCGGGAGGGTCATGTAGTTGGTGGCGTGGTGGCGCCCCATGACGCCGGCGCCGACCACGGCGACGCGCAGTGTTCGCGGCGACCCCCCCGAGGCGCTCACACGGTTTCCGAAGTGCGCCGGATCGCCCGCGCCAGCTCGTGGTGGAGGGCGTGTGACCCCCGGTGGATGCTCAGGTGGCCCGCGACCGGCCTGCCGAGCAGCACCAGGTCGCCCAGGGCGTCTAACGCTTTGTGGCGTACGGGTTCCTGTGGGTGGCGAAGGGGACGTGTGGGCCCGTCCATTGCGAAGACGATAACATGCTCCTCGCGCGCTCCCAGGGCGAGACCGCGTGCCTTCAGGGCCTCCCAGTCGGCCTCGAAGCCGAAGGTCCGGGCGGGCAGCAGGTCGCCGTAGGCGTCCGGTCCGCCTTCCCAGGCTTGAATGCCGATGGCCGGGTGTACGAAGTCGATGGAGTAGCTGAGACGTTCTAGCCCGGGCGCGGCGCGCGCCACGCCGCCGCGCAGCGCGACCTCGAGCGGGGTCCGGACGACGATGGGCGGCGGGGGAGGGGGCGGCTCGCCCAACTCCGCGATGGCGGCTGCCCAGGGCGCCGCGGAGCCGTCGAGTATGGGCAGCTCGTCCGCGCTGGTCTCGATAAGCACCCCGGAGTAGAACCCTGCCACTCGCAGGGCGGCGAGCAGGTGCTCGACGAGGTGAACCCGTGCGTTGCCGGCCCCGAGGCTGGTGGCCCGCTCGGCGCCGATCACGTGGTCCAGGTCCGCGGGCACCTGCGTGCCGGCCCGCAAGAAGCGGGTGGCGCCGGCGGCGCGGTGGAGCGTCACCCGCGTGATCGCGCCGCTATGAACCGCGCGGCCCGTCACGAGCGTCACTCCGACCCTTCTCCCGCCTTGGCTCGGCGCCACAGCTCCTCGAGCTTGCCCAGGAGGTAAAGCTCGCGGACGAACTGCCGGTGGGGCCGCGCCGGGAACCCGGCCCAGGTGGCGCCCGCGGGCACGTCCTTCGTGACCCCGCTGCGGCCCGCGACGCGCGCGCCATCGCCGATGGTCACGTGGTCGGTAACGGCCACGTAACCGCCGAGGATGACCCCGGACCCTATCGTGGTGCTGCCACCGATGCCCGCCATGGCAGCGATGAGCGTGTCGGAGCCGATGATCACGTTGTGCCCCACCTGGCAGTGGTTGTCGATCTTGGTGCGCCGACCCACCACCGTGTCTTGGATGGTGCCGCGGTCGATGCAACTGTTCGCACCGACCTCGACGTCGTCTTCCAGGACTACGCCGCCGAGGTGATGCACCTTCACGGCGCCGCCCGGCGAGGCGGCGTAACCGAACCCGTCGGCGCCGATCACGGCACCTGCATGTACGATCACGCGGCGGCCGAGCTTGACGCCCGGGTAGAGCACGGCGTTGGGGTGAACGGTGCAGCCGGCACCGAGCCTGGCGCCGGCCCCCACCACGGCGCCCTCCCCGACGCTGCAGTCGTCGTCCAGGACGGCGAGGTCTCCGATGACGGCACCGGCCGCCACGCGCACGCCCGCGCCCAGGCGCGCAGAGGGGTGAACGGTGGCGTCGGGGTGGACCCCCCTTGGCGGCAGGTGGGGGCGCGCGAACCTGCGGCTGGCGATCGCCAGCGCCAGGCGGGCGTCGGGCACCTCGGCCGCCGCGCCCGGGTAGTCGGCCAGCCAGCTGGTCGCTGGCGGCACCAGCAGTAGCCCGGGTGGGCTGGCGGGCGGGCCCATGGACGCCTCGCGCGGGCTCATAACGCACAGGCAGTCGTCTGCGGCCACTCCTTCACTGGCGAGCATGCCGGCGTCGATCAGCCGCGTCAGGCGCCGCGCCCCCACCTGCTCCCCGCCGCCCGAACCGAGCTCTGCGCCGATCTCGGTAAGTAGTTCGGCTACGGTGCAACCGACCTGGTCAGTCACCGGCGTCCTCCTGCTCGGCCGGCGCCGCCGGGTCGGCCTGCGGCGCCTCGCCGTTCGCCGCCTCTACCTTCAGCGTCACGCGCTCGTTGCCGGCGACCACGAACGCGAAGGGCGTGCGCATGAGCCTGAGGACGTCGCCGTCCTTGGTGACCACCTCCACCACGAGCTCGTTGGCCTGCACCTGCTGCCTGAGCGCGTCCAGGAGCTCGGCGAAGGAGCGGGGCCGGTCGACCTCCTTGTCATCGACGTGGGCGTCCCCGGTGTCGCGCGCAACGTCGCCGCCGCGGAGGTACAGCGTCAGCTCGCCATCCATGTCGGCGGGGATGGGCACGCTCACGGTGCGGACTATGGCGTTCTGGCGGTAAGGCTGCAATCGTAGGTGAACCAGGGCGTTCTCGCCCGCCTTCACGACGTCCTCCTCGGCCACGGCCTCCTCGAGCGTGGCCACGCGCTGCCGGCCGTCGAGACGGATGGCCAGCGAGACCTGCGTCACGCCGCTCTCCTGGAACTCGTTCGAGGCCAGGATCGCCAGTGGCGTGAGCGCCAGGACCGCCGCCTCGTAGGCTATGTCGGCGACGTCGTTCGCCTCCTCCAGGACGTTCACGCGCTCGCCGCTGGCGAGCAGTATCTCCCAGGCCACCTCGGCGTAGCCGCCACTGGTGGCGCCCAGATAGCGGTCGAGCAGGGATAGGACACCGGTGCCGACGATGCTCGGGTACAGCCGGTCGTCGGCGGCTGTCTCGAAGGTGTAGGAGGCCGAGGGCCCCATGCCCAGGAGGCTGAGCTCGACGCGCACGCTTCGCGGCTCGACGCCGAGGCGGCCCGCCACGGCGCCGGGGCGGTCCTGTTCGATGGTGCCCAAGATCGCCGAGCCCACGTTGGCAAGCTTGAAGGGCACTTCCGAACTGGGCACCACGGCCGCGATGCGCGCCGGGGAGATGGGGAAGTCGACGTCGCCGAGGCCCAGGAAGGGGTGACCGAAGGCGAGCAGCGCTCCGTCATCGACCGTCGTGACGGTCCCCACCGCCTGCAGGCTCACGTCGCCCCAGGCGAGGGCCACGGCGAGGGGCGAGCCGGGAACCAACGGTTCGTTCGGGGCAGCGGGCGCCGGGCCCGTGCCGCCGCCCTGCACCGGGAACGGTCTCACGCTCGCGTCCTTGAAGAGGGGTTCCAGGAACTCCAGGGCGCGCGCCGAGACTCCGGTCATCAGCACGGGAGTGGCCACTGGCTCGGCCGGGCCGAGCCCCGGAAAGAAGGCGGTCGCGGGGACGCGGCCGGCCCGGGCGTTCTCGGGCAGCGCTTGGCGCATCACCGCGATGGGCGTGACGAGGGCGAGGTCGTGATCGGCCCGCGGGAACACGTAACCGATGGCGCCGAGGAGGGCGTCGCCGGCCTCGGTGGCGATGTAGACGGGACTGCCGCTCATGCCCGCCGCAACGCCCCCGGTGGCTTCGATGAAAGGGCCGCCGGCCCGGACGATCACGAGTGGGAAGCCGTTGCCGCCTTCCCACAAGACGCCCACCACCTCCACCGGAAAGCGCTCCAGTCGGTTGTCGGCGCCGGCGGTGACCGCATGGCCCTTGTCGCCGACGACCACGTCCTCGACGGCCATGTCCTGTATCGGGCCCTGGGGCCGCTGCGCCAGGGCCACGCCCAGGGCAGCCGCGAGGCACACCGCCAGCAGGAGGCGTCGGCCCCGGGCACGCACGACCGTGGCGCTGCGTGGGAGGCGCGCGGCGCGCGTGTGCGCCGCCACGGTCAGCGCCTCAGGAAATGATCTGAGATCAGCGCGTCTTGCAAGACGTGGAGCATGTCGAGGGCCATCCCGGTGCCCAGCGCCACGGAGTCGGTGGCGTTCTCCGCCACCATGACGGGGATGCCCGTGGTCTCGCGCAGCAGTTCGTCGAAGTTACGCAGCAGCGACCCGCCGCCCGTCATGATGATGCCCCGGTCGATCACGTCGCTCACCAGTTCCGGCGGGGCCTGCTCCAGCACCCTGCGGACGCCGTCGGCGATCTTCGCGATCGGCTCCTTGAGGGCCTCCACTATCTCCTTGGACGTCACGGTGATGCTCTTCGGCAGGCCGTTGATGAGGTCGCGGCCGCGGACCTCCATGTCGAGGTCGTCCGCCGGCCCGCGCAGCATGGCGGCGCCCACGCGCGTCTTCACGGACTCGGCCGTGCGGTCGCCTATCAGGAGGTTCTCCTTGTGGCGGATGTAGCGGATTATCGACTCGTCGAACTCGTTGCCCGCTATGCGGAGGCTTTCGGATACGACGATGCCGCCCAGCGAGATGATGGCTATGTCGGTCGTGCCGCCGCCCACGTCGACGATCATCGAGCCGGTGGGCTCGGCGATCTTGACCCCGGCGCCGATGGCCGCCGCCAGCGGCTCCTCGATCAGGTAGGCCTTGCGGGCACCGACCTCGCGCGTCGCTTGCAGCACGGCGCGGCGCTCGACCTCCGTCACGCCCGACGGCACGCAGACCATGATCTGCGGCTTGAAGAGCCGGCTGGGGCCGGTGAGCACCTTGCGCACGAACGCCTGCAGCATCTTCTCCGTGAGGTCGTAGTCGGCGATGACCCCGTCGCGCATGGGGCGCACCGCGACGATGTTGCCGGGGGTGCGGCCAAGCATGAGGTAGGCCTCCTCGCCCACGGCCTTGACCTCGCCGGTGTCGCGCACCATCGCGATCACCGACGGTTCGCGTAACATGATGCCCTTGCCTTTCACGTAGATGAGGACGGTCGCCGTGCCCAGGTCGACCCCCATCTCTTGGCCAAGTCTGAAGAACATACTCACTCCCGCCCGAAGGGGCTCGCGACCCAACGGCGGCTCACGGGCCGACCCCCGAGCGGCCGGCGCGGTGCGCGCGGGCCGAGCGAGCGGGTGCGGTCCACGAGGACGCCGTGGTCTCGCGGTGAGGCAGTATAACGCCAGTCACAGGTAGTAGGGCTCGGCGGCCTGGTCGACGCGCGCGGCCCAGGCGAGCGCCGCCGCGTCCGGTTGGGCGCCCTCCACGAGGCGCAACCCTGGGAACTCCGTGGCGAGGGAGTCCCGGCGCAGCTTCCTGGGCCCCTCCACCTCCTCGTAGCGGAGCACGTCTGGTTCCGAGGCGAGACGCCTCACGTGCTGTGCGTAGACGTTGCCGCGACGAGCGTCCGCCACGGCCAGGGCGTCCTCGCCCGGCGCCACCTGCGACCCGGCCAGCGCCAGCAGCGAGGACGCGCCGTGAAGCGGCACGCCCCAGGCGCGGGCCAGGCCCTTGGCGGTAGCCACGGCCACTCGGACGCCCGTGTACGAACCCGGTCCGATGCCCACCACGAGCCGGGCCACGTCGCTGGCTTCTATCCCGGCCCGCTCGAGCAGGGCGCCCAGCGAGGCGATCATGACGGCCGAGTGGGCGCGGCCGACGTCCTCGGACGTGCTCCCCAAGGCTTCCGCGCGCCGGACCAGCGCCAGCGCCAGGTAGCTGGTGGCACCGTCGATGCAGAGGGTGAGGCCGTCGCTTGGGTTCATGTGGGATGGGTGACTCGCCAGCGCGCGTATCGCAGCCGGTTCCCCTCGTCGCCGGCCCCGTCGGGCTGGTCCAAGAAGCCGAACTCCAGCCACCAGGCTTCGGGGTATGCGGCGAGCAGTTGCTCACCCCACTCGACGACCACGAGCCGGGCCCGCTCGAGGTAATCGTCGAGCATGCTGCCGGCCAACGGCTCCGCGCTGCCCAGGCGGTAGGCGTCGAGGTGCACGAGCGTGCCGCCTGGGGACGGGTACTCGTGCACGAGGGTGTAGGTGGGACTGGTGACGGGCGCTACGACCCGCAACACCTTGCCCAACGCCTGCGTGAAGGTGGTCTTGCCGGCCCCCAGCGGTCCGGAGAGGAGCAGAAGGGCCCCCGCGGGCAGCGCCTGCAGCGCAGTGCGCGCCAGGTCGAGGGTGTCGTCGAGGGTCCTTAACGGCAGCGCGTTCGCGGGGAACGCGGCGCCTGCGGTGGTCACGAAGATGGGGCTACCGAGCCGCGATTGGCCAGCTCACGGCGCAGCCGACTCGCCAACAGCCCGGCAAGGTCGGGGTCGGTCACGTGCAAGGTGAGCAGCTCGCCGTTCCCCGGCCAGGCGATCACGAGCGCCTCGTCGTTGGCCTGCAGGCACGTGGCGGTGGTGCCCGGCAAGGCGGCGTCCGCCGCCGCGGCGAGCGCTCCCGGGTCGGCGAGCGCCGCGCCTTCGTCACCTGCTAAGAGGGTGCCGTCGGCGCTCGTCCAGGCACCGGCTCGAACGTAATCCTCGCTGAGGTACGAGGCCAACATTGCGGCCCTGTCGGGACCGGCGCCCGTGGGTTCGTCTGCCGCCGCGCCCGGCGTCTTGAAGATCCCAAGCACGTCGTCCAGCAGGCCGCCGCTCACGACCTGGCCGGCCACGAGCCGCGTGGCCTCGTACTCGCTGCGCAACTCCACGAGCATGCGCTCGGCCTGGCTCAGCGCCGATTCGAGTTGCAACTGAAGGCCGCGGGAGAGGCGAGGGAGTACGTCTCGCTGCGAATCCAGGTGGTAGAGGATCCGCCGCACGGTGATCACGCCGTCACTGTTGAGCTTCGAGACGGGCTCGAGGGCCTCCAACGCCGCGCTCAACCGCGCGGGCAGGCTGGCCAGCTTCTCGTCGGCATCGAGCTCCAGGACGCCGATGAGTTCGGCCACCCGCCTCAGCGTGGTGGCGGGCTCACCGGCCTCGATCTTGGCGCGGGCGTCGGCGAGGAGCGCCTTCAGTTCCGCTCCGCTCTCGTAACCCTCGAAGGGCGAGGCGGCCTGCGACAGGCGTTTGAGCTCGTCGACCTGCTCCTGGCGGCGCGCCTCGCGCTCGTTGCGCAGCGCTGCCTGCAGTTGCGCGAGGTCGGGATAGCGGTCGAGTTCGAGGCCGAGGAGCGCCCGCTGGATGTGCTCGATCAGCGGGTGGTTGCCGAGCTCCGTGGCTTCTTCGGCCAAGCGCATCAGGCGGTTTCGCAGGCTGCTGGTCAGCTCCAGCTTCAGCGTCTCGATCTCGGTGCCGAGCGAGTCGAGCTCGGACTCGGGCAGCGCGGGCGGGCCGGCAGTGACGTCATCGAGGAGCAGAGCCGCCACCGCGGCGGCGTTCTCCTGCTCCTGGATCAGGCGCTGCACTTCGTTGTGCAGCGCGGCCGCGCGGTCCGTGAGGGTAGCGGTCACCGGGAGCCGCTCGAGTTTGGCTCGCAGCGCGGTCAGCTGCGCCAATCGCTTCTCCGAGGCCTCGGTGGCGCGGGCGGCCAGGCTGCGTGCCAGCGCCTCCTCGGCCTCACGCGCCGACGACACGAGCTCGTGGGCCACCGACATCTGCGACTGCGCGAGGCGCAGCTGGTCGAACTCGCTACGAAGCCGCTCGACCTCGTCGTGCAGACCGTCGTCGCCCTCGCGGCTGAGCAGGGTGGCTTCCAGGCGGGCGAGGAGTTCGGCCTGGGCCTGAAGCCCGGCGCGCTGTGCCTCGTCGTCGCGGTCCAACACCTCCGCTTGCTCCTTGGCCAGCTGATGCAGCCGCCTTACGTGCTCGACGTCGGTGAGGCTCGGGAGTGCGGAGGTCAGTATGCCGAGCGTCACCCTGAGGGCCTGCTCGAGCTCGGCCTTGTCGACGTCGGGGCGCAAGGCCTCGAGCGATGCGAGCACTTCCTCGAACTCGTCGCGCAGGTCGTCGCGCAAGGCTGCGCTGGTCGCTTCCAGGTCGCCTTGCATCGCGCTGAGGACCGGAGCCACGGAGCGCTCGGCCTCGAGCTCCGAGCGGAGCTCGGACAAGTGGGCGGCTAGCTCGGGGAGGTACTCGAGGACGCTCCTGAACTCGGTCTCGAGGGCCCTCAGCTGGTGGAGCTCGGCGTCGATTTCGAGGCGGTGAACGCGGCCGCCCACCTCGTCCGGCGCGGCGGCTGAGGGCTCCGCGGCGGCTGAGAGCTCCGCCGCGGGCTCCGCGAGCTCTGGGGTCGGCTCGCCCGTTGCCACTGGCGCCTCCGCCGGGGCGGCCGGTTCCGGCTGCTCGAGGTCTCGTGCGGGCGCCACCGGCGTGGCGTCGTCACCACCCTCGAGCGCGCGGCGCAGTTCGTGGCCCAGTCGGTGCGCGCGCTCCTTCTCGGCCTGGGCCAACTGGCGCTGGGCCTGCGCTGCGAGGACCTGGTTCACGAGGGTCTCGAGCCGACGCACCCGCGTGCCGCCCAGAGAGCGCACCAGTTCGAGCGTGTCTTGCAGCTCGCCCGCGTCTCGTGCCTGCAGGACGAGCTGGTCCTCCAACTTCTGCTTGACGGTGGCCAACTGCGCCTCGGCCTCGGCCAGGAGTGCGGGTGCCTCGCGACCCGCGGCATGATCGTCGTGGACGAGCTGCACCTGCGCCCTGAGCTTCTGGACCTCGGGCCATTCGAAGTAGAGGTTGAACGGCTTGAGTTCCTGCTGCAAGGTGGCGAGGCGCTCCGCCTGCGCCTCTAGCCCGCCGGCGCCGGCGCCCGTGGGCTGGCCGCCTCCCGCCGCGGACCCCTCCAGCCGCGTGAGGATCCCGGCCACGGTCTCCTTGGCCTGCGTTACGGGCATCATCACTTGCAGCTGGCGATAGACCTGTGACTTCAGGACCTTCTCGAGGTCGCCGACGTCGGCGGCTTCGGGCGAGCGGCCAAGTTGCCGCAGGCCTTCCTTGAGCGCCCTGGAGACGATGCGCGGTGACAGCACCGCCTCCAGCTCGGTCACGGCCGTCTGGTAGACCGGGTTGGCCACAACGCTCACCTCACGTCGTCCTGAGCGTCCAGGCTTCGGTCCGGCCCGTCATCGATCAGAACTCCTCGTCCCAGTCGATGGTGGTGTGGCCGGTTCCGCTCTTGGCGGCGGTGGCGGTCTGCTTGGCGACCGCGCTCTTCTTGCTAGCCCCCAGGAGTCCGAACTGCACGCAGATCCCGCGCAGCCCGATGATCGCGAGGATCAGTGCGATGAAGACGAGCAGGGCCCAGGCGGCCTGGCCCGTGACGCTGTCGAACATCGACCAACGCTCGAGGTCCGGGAACCAGCTCACGTCGATGACGCGGCCCAGCAGGTCGAACAGCCCGGCGACGGCCTGGTAGAAGACGGGTACGAGTAGGAGGAACAGGGCCCAACCGACGAGCCGCCAGTTCCGGTTGCCGCCCCCGAACGCCATGTTCAACAGGACGAGCGGGAAGATGGCGAGGATGCCGAGGATGACGAAGACCGCGCTGCGCGTCATGTCCGACCACACGGCGTCCACGGAGGCCTCGACGTCGTCACCCAGGGCCGGGACGGCGCCTTCGAACGCGCCCAGCGCGACGTCCAACCTGGCGCTGAGCAGGCCCGCTTCGGCCAGCGTGAGGTGCGTGCGGTTCGCCAGGTTGGTCAGGAGGTCGCTGGTCGCCTGGTCCACCGTGGGATCGAGCTGTGCGAGGGCGGGTGCGAGGTCGCGACGGTAGGAGGCGTCGACCTGGGCGAGGGCCGCGCGGGCCGCGGCCTGGTCGCCGCGCCTCACGCCGGCGACGACGCGCGCGGTGGCGGCCTGGAGACCGTTGAAGACGTCGTCCAAGTCGTCGAACCCAGCGCTCACGAGGCGTTCGGCGTTCGTGGCGGCCACGCTCGGTCCCAGGCCGGCGGACGCGAGCCTTCGCGTGATGGCGTCAACCTTCAGTTGGCGCGCCTCGGCCTCCTGCTGTGCCAGGCGTGCCGCTACGGCCGCCTCGAGAGTGGCTTCCGGGACGGCCGCTGCGGCCTCCTCGGCGACGGATGCCTGAGCGGGGCCGCCGGCTTCGGCGTCCTGGTCGACGGCGCCGGGGGCCGGGGTCTCCGCGGCCTCCGCGGCCTCCGCSGC
>JAVSMU010000001.1:1110645-1387578 GCA_032027045.1 Truepera sp.
TGCCGCTTGGCGCGTGGTTGGTGCAGGCGGCTTCCGGCTTCGACCCGCGCGACGTCAACCCGCATCTCCTGGGCGTGGAGAACGTCTACAAGCTCGTCGGCCCCTGGGTGGCCGTGAGTTCCTTCGTGCTCGACATCCTCAAGGGCGCGCTCGGAGTCATCCTCGGGGCGTTCGTGATGGCCGCGGCCGGCGGCGCGACCAGCCTGATGTTCGACCCGCTCATGGGACTGAGGGTCACGAACCCTTGGTCATTGACTGGGCTTGGCAGCTTCACCGGCCTGTCAGCCGTTGCCCCGACGGACTTCGCCACGGCGGCCGGGGCCGCGTTCCTCGGCGTACTGCTCGGCCACCTGCATCCGCTGCCCATCAGGCGGTTGGCCGCCGTGCCGCGAGGGCGCGGCAACGGCGTCGTGGTCGGCGCGCTTGCGGCACTGTTCGGTTTGGGCGTGCTGCCGTTCTGGCTGCCTACCGGCGCGGTGGCCGTCTACTCGACGGTGCTCGCACTCAGCGGGTTCGTCGCCCTCGCCAGTGTCGCCGGACTTGGCGCCCTGGCCGGGTTCGGACTGCTGGCCGCCGCGCTCGGCCTGCTGGACTGGGGCCCCGCTGTGGCGGTGCTTGCCACCGCCCTGGTCCTTCTCTGGCGCCACAAGGCCGCGCTCATGCGGATCAGGGACGGCACCGAGGCGCGCCTCGGCGCGCCACCGCCCGTTCGCGGCCTCGATGCCAACACCGTGCTGTGCGCATTCATGGTTCACCCCCTCACCTACGACGACGTATGGCAGCCGCGGTCCAGCCGCTGGCTGCGCTGGGTGGTCGAGGCGCTCGTGCGTCCGGGCATCGTGCCTGAACGGTGGCTCAAGCGGCTCTTCCTCAACATCAGGCCGCAGTTCCACGGCGTCATAGAGGGCATCGAGCTGACGGACGGCCGCAAGCTCAGGGTCCTGCTCATCTCGGCGCCCCTGATGCCCGATCAGTTCCGCACCAACCCCGACGACGCGCTGCGCATCGCCATCCAGGGGGCCCGCTTCGCTCACCGCCTGGGCGCCGAGGTGGTGGGGCTCGGAGCCCTGTGGTCCACGGTGGGGGAGAAGGGCGCGGCCGTGCAGGAGGCGGTGCCCGAGATCGTGGTCACCAACGGCGGCGCCTATACGGCCGCCACCGTGAAGGCCGCGGTTCCCGGCCTCCTGCGCCGCTTCAAGGCGCAGGGCGGCAGCCTCAAGAGCGCCAGCGCAGCCGTGGTCGGGGCCAACGGGGTGGTGGCGTTCGGGGTCGCTCGGATGGTGGCCCCCGAGGTAGGTGAGCTGCTGCTGGTGGGCCGTGACCGCGAGCGCCTCAACCGCTCGGCCGACAGCCTCCGTAAGAAGTACCCGCACACCCGCATCCTGGCGACCACCGACGTGGACGCCGTGGCGGGCTCCGACCTCATCTTCACCGCCACCTCGGACCCCAACCCCGTGATATTCGCGCACCACGTGAAGCCTGGCGCCTGGATCTACGACCTCGGCCGGCCCGTTGACGCCGACGAGAGCGTGCGCGAGGTTCCAGGGGTGGAGCTCGTGCCTGGCGGGGTCGTCAAGCCGCCCGGCAGCATGCGCAGCCGCATCGACCTGCGTTTCGGCGACGGCAACGTCCCCGCCTGCCTGGCGGAGACGATGATCCTCACCGCCACCGGGGAGTACTCCCGCCGCAGCCTGGGGAACGGCACGCGCTCAGCCGACATCGAGTTCTACCTCCTCGAGGGCGAGCGCCTCGGCTTCGAGATCGTCACGCGCGACGCGCGCTTGGCGCCCGCCAAGGTGCCCGCTTGAACGTCTACAGGATCGAGGGCCTGACGGGCGAGGCGGTGGAACTGGCGGCGCTGTGGGACCTGGGGTGCCTCGGCGTTCAGGAGGAGGAGGGCCCGGGTGGCCTCGCCTTACTGGCTTACTTCGAGGAGAAGCGAGCCCTGCCCGTACCCGGAGAGTGGTTGGAGCTGCCGGACGTGGATTACGTCGCTAGGTACCAGGCGGGCCTCGGGCCGGTGCGCTTCGGGCGGCTGGTGGTGGCGCCGAGCCATAGCCGGGTAGAGCTGGTGGCGGGCGAGCTGGCCTTGTGGCTCGATCCCGGCTCCGCCTTCGGCACCGGGCACCACGAGACCACGGCCATGGCCCTGACGGCCCTCACGCGCCTGGACCTCGCGGGGAAGAGCGTGCTCGACGTCGGTGCGGGCAGCGGCCTGCTGGCGATAGCCGCAGATCGGCTGGGGGCGGAGCACGCCTACGGGGTCGACAACGACGTGGCCACGATCGGCGTGGCGAGGGAGAACGCGGCGCGCAACTCCTCACGGGCCCGGTTCGCGCCTGGCACGCTGGACACGCCCGGCTTGCCCGGGCACTTCGACGTGGTCGTGGCCAACCTCTACGCCGAGCTTCACCGGAGCCTGTTCCCCACCTACGTGAGCAGGGTCGTGGCAGGCGGCCGTCTGATCCTCAGCGGCATCTTGGCCCAGCGCAGGCAGCTGGTGGAAGAGGCCGCGCCGCCGTCCGCCGAACTGGTGGGGGAGGACCGGGCGGGCGACTGGTTGCTGCTCGAGTACGAGGTTGAGGGGCCGCGGTGAGGCTCACCCGGGTGCTCGTGACTGAGTTGCGCACCGGCGAGGTGGTGCTGAGGGGGTCCGAGGCGCATCACTTGAGAGACGTGCTCAGGCTGGTTCCGGGGGCGCCCGTGGAGGCGTTCGACGGGCGCGGGAGCGTGGCCGAGGGCCGCGTCACGGCCGCCGACAAGGGCGGCGTCGTGCTCGAACTGGGTGAACCCCGCCATAGCCGTGCCGAACCGGGCTTGACGGTGACGGTGGCCGTCGCGCTGCTCAAGGGCGACAAGCTGGCCGGCGTGGTGAGGCA
The DNA here is from genome assembly GCA_032027045.1 of Truepera sp. NCBI lineage: Bacteria > Thermotogati > Deinococcota > Deinococci > Trueperales > Trueperaceae > Truepera > Truepera sp. The sequence goes on from JAVSMU010000001.1 coordinate 1,113,525, forward strand.
GTGCACCGAGCTGGGCGCGGACCGCTTCGTGCTGCTCCAGACCCGCCACGCCGACGTGACTTCGCTGTCGGTGGCGAAGCGTCAGCGGCTTCAGCACGTGGCGGCGGAGGCCGCCAGGCAGAGCGAGCGGGCGCGCGTGCCGAGCATCGAGGGACCCGTGCAGTTGGGTCGCCTCGAGTGGGAGGGGGTCGCCATCGTGGCCGACCCCCGCGCGCCGCTGGCGTTGAGCGCCGCGCTGGGGACGCCTGGGGCCCGCGAACGCTTGACGCTCGTCACGGGCCCGGAGGGCGGCCTGGCCGCCAGCGAGGTCATGGAGTTGGTCGACCGGGGAGCCGTTGCCGCGAGCCTCGGTCCGCGCATCCTGCGCGCCGAGACGGCACCGGTTGCTCTGGCGGCGGTTGCGCTGTTGCGCGAGGCCGGTGAGTCGGCTCGCGAGGTGGAGGCCCCGGAGCCTGGCCGGGAGGACAACGCCCGTGAGCCGGTTCGGGAGGGCGAGGCCCTTGAATCCTCGCGCTAGGGCTCACCCCGCGAGGACGCTGGCTCTCGCCATCGGCACCCTCGTCGTGGTGGTCGCCTGCAGCCCCCTCTACATCCCGTTGGTGCCGGACGATGGGCTGCCCGCACCGCACCCCACGCGGCTGAGCGGCGACAGCTCCCTGGCCCTGAACGACGATGGTCGGCCACGCCTCGAGTTGGAGGTGCTCGACGTGCCTGCCGCCGGCTGGTTGGCGGTGCAGTGGCTGGGGCCCGACGGGCGCGAGGCCGCCTCGGAAAGCGTTCGCGTGGAACCGGGCGCCGCCAAGGCGGTGTTCGAGCTGCCCGCCGACGTGCCCCTGCGGCCCGGCGAGTGGCGAGCGGTGGTGTCTTACGGCGACGCCCTCCTGCGACAGTTCCTCCTCACGGTTCCCTGAGCCCCGCAAGACAGGATCCGAGCGAGGCGGGCGCGGTCCTCGGGGCCGCGCCCGCTGTGATCGTGCCCGCTTGAATGCGCCCGGCCTGACCGCATTCGCTTGATCGCGCCCGGCCTCAACTGACTGGGTAGATGGGCGGGCGCCAGTCGTCAGGCCTTGGCGAACTTCTTGTGCCGCGTCTGATCGTGGCGGTGCTGCTGCCACTCGCGCACCCACACGATGACGGGCGATACCAGGAAGATGCTGGAGAAGGTGCCGACCCCGATGCCCACCAGGAGAGTGATGCTGAAGCCGCGGAGGACGCTGCCCCCGAAGAACAGCAGCGCCAGGACCGGCAGCAGCGTGGTGGCCGAGGTGGCCACCGTGCGCGTGAGGGTCTGGTTCACCGCGAGGTTGACGAGCTCCCGGTACGACTTGTTGCGGATGACGCGCACGTTCTCCCGGATGCGGTCCGAGATGATGATCGAGTCGTTGAGGGAGTAGCCGACCACGAACAGCAGGGCCGCGAGCACCGGGATGGAGAACTCGATGCCGAACAGCGCCTGCACCCCCATGGTGATGGCCACGTCGTGCGCGCTTGCGAGCACGACCGCCAGGGCCACGACCCAGTTTGGCCAGAAGCGCCAGGCGAGGTACGCCAGCACGAGCAGCAGGGCGACGACGACGGCCATGATGGCGCCGCGCCTCAAGTCGGCGCCGACGGACGGCCCCACGAAGTCGGACGATAGCTTGGTGCTGCCCGTCGCGGCGGCGAGCTTCATGGCGAAGTCGTCGCTGGACGACTGAGACTCGTTACCGAGCCCCACGCGCACCGACACCTGGCGCGAGCCGTCGGCGGCCTTCTCGCTCGACTCGACGATGGTGGCGCCCTCGCCGGTCACGCCGGGGAAGCCGAGCTCGTCGATGGTGCGCCGGATGTCCGTGATCGTGGTGCTCGCCGGCACCTCCAGGAGCGTGCTGGAGCCGCCCGTGAAGTCGGTCGAGAGGTTGAGGCCCGCCACGCTCGTGTAGACGATGGCCGCCACCGCCAGCAGACCGGTCGAGATGACCAGCGGCCTGGCGCGCTCCACCGGACGCAGGCCGCGCACCTCCCAACCCTTGGACATGTAGGTGCGGTCGCTCTTCAGCGCGAACAGCCCGAGCACGTACGGCACGACGACCGTGTTGACGAACACGGAGGCCACGATGCCGACGGCCAGCGTGATGGCGAAGCCGCGCACCGGGCCCGTCGTGTACTGGTAGAGGGCGAGCGCGGCGAGCAGCGTGGTGATGTTGGCGTCGATGATGGCGGAAAGCGAGTTGCCGAAGCCGCGCTTCATCGAGACGCGTAGGCCGCGCCCCTCGCGTAACTCCTCGCGGATGCGCTCGAACGAGATGACGTTGCCGTCCACGGCGGCCCCGATGGTCAGCACGAGGCCGGCGAGGCCGGGGAGGGTGAGCGCGGCGCCGAGGCCGGCCAACACGGCGAAGATGAACAGCATCGCCAGCAGCACGCCGAACGACAGCACGCCACCGAAGAGCGGGCCGTAGTAGAGGAGGACGGCGAGGATGACGAGGGCGCCGCCGACGATCGCGGCCGTGGTCCCCTTGTTGATCGAGTCCTGGCCGAGCGTCGGGCCGATCGAACGCACCTCGTCGACCTTGAGGCTGATCGGCAGGCTCCCGGAGCGCAGCACGACGGCGATGTCGGTTGCCTCATCCAAGGAGTCGATACCCGTGATCTGGCCGGAGTCGGAGATGCGCGACTGCAGCGTGGGGGCGGTGACGATGCGGCCGTCGAGGACGATGGCCATCCGGCGGCCTACGTTGCTCCCGGTGAAGTTCCCGAACGCCTGCACGTCCGCGGGCCTGATGCCGAAGACGACCACGGGGCCGGACGGCGCCCCCGGCACCTGCTGGAACTGGGCGCTGGCGGTCTGTACGATCTCGCCCGTGAAGGCCGCCGGCTCGAGGTCGTCCAGCGTGAGGGCGCTGGTGGGAAGGGAGTTCGCTTCGGCCTTCACGATGCGGAACTCGAGCACCGCCTGCTGGCCGATCAGGTCGAGGGCCCGCTGCTGGTCCTCGGAGGTGAGGCCGGGCAGCTCGACGCCGATCTTGTGGTTCCCGATCGTGGTCACGAGCGCCTCGGCGACGCCGAACTGGTTGACGCGGTTCTCGACGATGTTGCGGGCGGTGGCGAGGTCCTCCGGGTCGGGGTTGGGGACGTCGGCCACCAGCGTCACGCGCAGGCCGCCCTGCAGGTCGAGGCCGAGCTTGAGGGCGGGCCCCGGGCTCCAGGGCTGCCATAGGAACAGGACTGACAGGACGACGAGCGCCAACAGCGCTGCGCCGGTGAATACGCGGTTGTTCATCAGGCTCCAAACGGTACTAGTCGATCAGGAAGGGTGGTTGAGTGGCGTGAGGGCAGCGGCCGCCGGGTCAACCGCCCTCCAACTCGAGCCGCCCCAGTGCCACGAGCCTGGCGCGCCTGGGTAGCGTCGACGCGGGCCGCTCGCGGGTGCGCAGTGGTCGCAGTTGGACGCGGCGCGCGGCCACGAGCGCGTTGGGAAGAACCAACAGCACCCCGGTAGCTGGGGCCGGCAGCCGCGCGCCGCCCTCCACCATGATCAGGACGGGCGCGCTCATGCCGCCTTCTGGCCCGCCTGCCGGTGCGGAGGCCCGGGCCAGCGAGTGGCTGAGGGGCAAGGGCAGGAGAGCCAGCGTGAACGCCAGCGCCAGCGGCGCCCAGTAGGGCCGACTCCTGAACCACCAGGACCGCCCGGGCGTGCCCGCTCGCCGCTCGTGCATCAGACCGCTTGCACCTCGACCATGTCGTAGGCCTCGATGATGTCGCCCTCTTGCACGTTGTCGTAGTTCTGGAGGCTGATGCCGCACTCGTAGCCGGTGGTCACCTCGCGCACGTCGTCCTTGAAGCGCCGCAGGCCCGAGATCGAGCCCTTGTACACCTCCTTGCCGTTGCGCGAGATGCGCGCCTTGGCGCCGCGCCGCACCACGCCGTCGGTGACGTACGAGCCGGCGATGTTGCCGGAGCGGGGCACGCGGATGACCTGGCGCACCTCGGCGTGGCCGAGCACGCGCTCCTCGAACTCCGGCTCGATCTGGCCGCGCACCATGCGCTCCACGTCGGCGACGAGTTCGTAGATGATGCGGTAGCTCTTCACCGGGATCCCCAGGCGTTCCGCCGACTTGAGCACGCTGCCGGGGGCCGTCACGCCGAACGACAAGACCGAAGCGTTGGCCGTGGAGGCCAGCAGCAGGTCCGACTCGGTGGGGGCACCGACCTCGGCCAGCATCACCTCGATGTCGACCTCCTCGGTAGCCTCAGACTCCTTCTCGAGAACCCCCTTGATGGCCTCGAGGGTCCCCTGCGTGTCGGCGCGCAGGAGGATGTTGATGGTCTTCTTGGTGGGTTGGCCGAACAGGTCGGCCAGCGTGAGGCCCTTCTTGCCGATGGACTCGCGCTCGAGTTCCTGCCGCTCGTCGCGCCGCGCCGCCGCCGCCGCCTTGGCGGTGGCCTCGTCGGCCACGGCCTCGACGGTGTCGCCGGCGTGGGGCTGTTCGGAGAAGCCGAGGAGCTGCACGGGCATGGCGGGGTAGGCCTTGGCGATGGTCGCGCCGGTGTAGTCCGTTAGGCGCCGGACCTTCGCCCACGACTCGCCCGAGACCACGTAGTCGGCCACCTTGAGCTCGCCCTCTTGCACCAGCACTGTCACGAGGACCCCGGCGCGCTTGTCGAGGACCGACTCGATGATGACGCCTTTCGCGAAGCCGGTGTTGGCGGCGCGCAGGTCCTCGACCTCGGCCACCAGCGAGAGCATCTCCAGGAGGTCGTCGATGCCCTGGCCGCTGCGGGCGCTCAGCTCGACCGTGATGGTCTCGCCGCCGTACTCCTCGGGGATGAGCCCTGCCTGCATGAGGTCCTGCTTGACCTTCTCGACGTTGGCCTGCGGCAGGTCGACCTTGTTGATGGCGACCACGATCGGTACCCCGGCGGCCTTGGCGTGCGCTATCGCCTCGCGCGTCTGCGGCATCACCGAGTCGTCGGCCGCCACCACGATGACCGCGATGTCGGTGGCGTTGGCGCCACGCTGGCGGATGGTGGTGAACGCCTCGTGGCCGGGGGTATCGAGGAAGGTCACGACGCCGTGCGGGGTCTGGGCCTGGTAGGCGCCGATGTGCTGCGTGATGCCGCCCGCCTCGCGCTCCGCCACGCGCGACTTGCGGATGGCGTCGAGCAGTGAGGTCTTGCCGTGGTCGACGTGGCCCATGACGGTCACGACGGGGGCGCGCCGGGGCAGGCTCTCCTTCGCGGGCGCCTTCGCCTTGGACTTGGCGGGCGCCGGTTCTGCCTTGGCCCCCTTGCCGGCGGCGGGTTCCGCGGTGGCGACCTTGCCGGGCTTCGCCGCCTTGGCGGCCTTCGCCTCGGGCGTTAGCTTCGCCGCTGCCGCCTCGGGCTTCTCGGCGGCGGGCGCGGGCGACTCTACTGCCGTAGCGGTGTCACCCGCGACGAGCTGGCGCACCGTGTCGGCCGTTTCGGCGTCGAGGGTGCTGGAGTGGGACTTGTACTCCACGCCGATCTCGTCGAGGATCGCCAGCAGGGCCTTGTTCTCTATCCCAAGGTCCCTGGCTAGCTGGTAGATTCGGACTTTCTCTGACATTCAAGCCTCCGAGGCGGGGTTCCCCGCGGTGCCTGGGGCGGTTCGGGGAGTGTGTGGGGGGAGGGCTGCTAGGAGCCCCCTCACCTGCTGCGCGTGGCCCTTGAAGGCCTGGCGCAGGCGTTTCTCGTTAGGTTCGGCGGCGCATTCGGCACAGATCCAGGTGCCACGCCCACCGAGCCTGCGGCCGGGGTCGAGCCGGTAGCCGTCGTCTTGCCTGACCAGCCGCAACAGTTGCGACTGGGGCGCCACCTTGCGGCAGACGGCGCAGCGGCGTAGTGGGACGTGGCGGGTGCGGGCCTCGGCCGTCATCGGAACGCTCAGTTCTCCCCTTCGTCGGTGCCCGAGCGCACGGCTGCTTCTTCTTCGGCCTCGGAGGCCGCCGGCTCCGGCGCTGCCCCCGACCCGGTGGTGGCCCCTTCCGCCGTCCCCTCCGCCTGCTCCGACGCCTGGCTGAAGAGGGCGTCGAACGCGGAGTGGGTGCGTTCGGGTTGGGCCGTGTCGGCGCTCCTGGAAGCAGCGGCCTGGAAGGCGGCGTCGAAGTCGGACACCGATTCCGAGCCCTGCAGGTCGATCTTGTAACCGGTCAGCTTCGCCGCCAGGCGGACGTTCTGGCCCGACTTGCCGATGGCCAGCGAGAGCTGGTCGGAGCCGACGATCACCCGCGCCGCCTTGGCCTCGGTGTCTATCTCTATGCTCCCGACCTTGGCGGGCGACAGGGCGTTGCGGATGAACTCGCGGGGGTTCGAGTCGTACTGGATTATGTCCACCCGCTCGCGCTGCAACTCCGCGGTGACGGCCTGGATGCGGCTGCCGCGGTGGCCGATGCAGGCGCCGATCGGGTCGACGTTGGGGTTGTTGGAGCTGACGGCGACCTTGGAGCGCTGGCCGGCCTCGCGGGCGATGGCCCGCAGCTCGACCGTTCCGTCGGCCACCTCGGGGATCTCCTGGCGCATGAGGTACTCGAGCAACTCGGGTGCGGCGCGAGACACGTGGATTGAAGGGCCGCGGGGGCTCAGTTCGACGTTCTGCACGTAGACCTTGAGGCGCATGCCGACCATGTAGCGTTCGCCCTGGATCTGTTCCTTGGCGGGCATGATGGCCTCGCCGCGGCCCAGGTCCACGAAGACGTTGCGCTTGTTGTCGGTGCGGGCCACGACGCCGGTCATGATGTCGCCGGCACGGTCCTTGTACTCCTCGAAGACGTACTCGCGCTCGGCCTCGCGGATCTTCTGCGTGATCACCTGCTTGGTGGTCTGCACCGCGATGCGCGTGAACTTCTCCGGGTCGACCGGGAACTCCATCTCCATGCCCACCTCGACCTCGTCGTCGAGGTCGAGGGCGTCCGCCAGGAGGATCTCCTTGGCCTCGTCCTCCACCGTCTCGACGACCCGGCGGATGATCATGATGTCCATCTCACCCGACTCGGGGTCGAGGTCGACCTCGATCTGATGGCCGGGCATGACGTTGCGCTCGAAGGCCTGGCTGAGCGCGTCTTCGAGGTCGGTAAGCAACTTTTCCTTGTCGAGGTTGCGCTCGGCAGCCAAGAGGTTGAGCGCGTCGACGAACTCTTTATTCATCCAGTATCTCCCTACCTATTCAGTTGTGGCCGCTTGGCGCTGAGCCACGCGGCAGTCCCGCGCCGGGTACGCGGGCCTTCGTTACGGGTGCTCAGGGCGCCGGCGCCCTGAGCAAGGTTCCGCGGGCCCTTCCCGCGGGGCGCTCAACGCGGTGTATCGGGCCATTCGGCCAGCCGCGCTAGCTCCATCTGGGCCACGTTCACGACGCGCTCGGTGCCGGCTACGTCGATGGTGACGTCGTCACCGCTAACGCCCTCGATGCGCCCCTTGAACGTCTCGCCGGCCACGCGGAACTTGGCCAGTAGACCGTGGAAGCGCTCGAAATGGCGGGTCCGCAGCAGCGGCCTCTCCGCCCCCGGAGACTCGACGTCGAGCCGGTAGGGGGTGGTGAAGGGATCGAGCCGGTCGAGTTCCAAGCCGTAGACCGCGGAGGCCCGGGCCACGTCCTCGATGCCGACTACCCCTTCGTCGAGGCGGTCGATGCGAAGCAGCACGCGACGCGAGCGCCCGGAAGTGCTTACGGTAACCTCCAGCACTTCGTACCCGAGGGGGCCCAACACCTCGGCGGCTGCCTGCGCCAGATCCATGCTACCTCCCGTGCGCGGACTCCCCCAACGAAAAGGCGGTGGGCCAGAACCCACCCGCCGGTCCCGCCGGGACTTTGTCCACCGGCAATCTTACCGCTCCGGCCCGCATTACCACAAGGGCCGAGCAAGCGTCGGTGCGCCTTCCGCCCACGCCAGGCATGGGCGTCGGGTCTTACAATCGCACGGTGACGCCCAAGCACCCAACCAGCGCTTCGCCGCCGGCGACCCCGGACCGGGGCGGCTACGTGGAGGCCATGCGAGCGACCGCCGAGTTGGCGGACGTGGCGGCCCGGCTGTTGCCGGCGATGTTCCCCGAGAAGCGCTTCGTCAGCGCCATGGAGGGAGGCTGGGTGACGTTCGCGGCCAGACCGGCCCTGGCGCTGCAAGATTCCAGGCGGCTCTTGGATCATCTTCACGATCTCGTAGCGAGGCCCGAGTGGCGGCGCCTGCACGCGGTGGCTCGCGAGGTGACCGACACGAGGGGCCGGCGGGTGGAGGTGCTCGTACCGCTGCCACCCGAGGCCTACGAGGGCGGGGAGGCGGTGGTAGGGCCGTTCCCCGACGAGGAGAGCGCCAAGGCGTGGTACGCGGGCGTCCAGGTGCATGGGCTCGCCGCCGACACGGTACGTCTGGCGGACGCGTGGCTCTGCGACCTCTTCTTGCTGAGCGAACTCCTCGACGACTGAGGGACGCCTGACACCCGCTTGACGACCCCCTCACACCCGCTCGCGCCGCAGGCAGCCGCTAGGGCCGACGCGAACGGGCCCGGCCCGCTGCGTCTCGCGTTACGACTGGAGGCGGGGCCGGGCCGGGGGTGGGTCTCGCGTGTCTCGTTGACACGCTCGGAGCGCGCAACTTACACTCGCCGACATGAGAAGCCCGCCGGCTTCGCAGCCTTTTACCCGCTGAGCGCGGCGCCGGAGGGGCCCGCGCGGAACACGCCACTGCCCGGACCGGGTGGTGGTTTTTGCTTGCGGCAGGGTAGTCAAGGAGAGGGTGAGCGCACACCATGGCCGAGCACGACGCCGAAGTCGAAGGGAACCACCACGCGGACGCCAGGTCCGCCGAGGTGGCCACGTGGTTGGAGGCCGTTCGCTCGGCGGACGACCCGGCCGCGCTGCAGGACCTGCGGGTCAGGTTGCTCGGGAAGAAGGGCGAGATAACCCAGCGCCTCAAGGCCCTCGGGGGGATGGCGCCCGACGAGCGCCGGCTGGTCGGGGAGCAGTGGAACCGCGTCAAGGCCGCCCTGGGCGCGGCCTTGGACGAGCGCAAGGGCGAGCTCGAGAGGCGCGCGCTGGCGGCGCAGCTGGCCGGCGAGAGGGTAGACGTGACCCTGCCCGGCACGAGACCCCCCCAGGGCGGCCTGCACATCCTCACCCTCGTCACCAACAAGCTGCTCGAAGTCTTCCAGAACCTGGGCTACGAGGTCGTCACCGGCCCGGAACTCGAGACCGACCATTACAACTTCGCCGCGCTCAACTTCCCGCCCGATCACCCGGCGCGCGACACCCAGGACACCTTCTGGACGACCGACGGTCGGCTCCTGCGGACCCACACGAGCCCCATGCAGGTCAGGTACATGGAGACCCACGAGCCGCCCTTCAAGGTGGTGGTGCCGGGCAAGGTGTTCCGCAACGAGGCGCAAGACGCGACGCACGAGGCGCAGTTCCACCAGCTCGAGGCGCTGGTGGTCGGCGAGCGGGTCACGATGGCCGACCTGCGCGGCGCCATCAACGAGATGGCCCAGGCGCTCATCGGGCCCGGCACGCGCACCCGCCTGCAGCCCACCTACTTCCCCTTCGTCGAACCCGGCGCCGAGTTCGCCATCTGGTGGACCAACCCCCGCAGCGGCCGCGAGGAGTGGCTCGAGCTGGGTGGCAGCGGCATGGTGCACCCGAAGGTCTTCGAGGCCGTGGGCTACGAGGGCGTCACGGGCTTCGCGTTCGGCTTCGGCATCGAACGCCTGGCGCTGGTGCCCTACGCCATCCCGGACATCCGCTACATGTACCAGGGCGACCTGCGCGTCCTGGAGCAGTTCAGGGGCGTCCTGTGAAGGTCCCGTACGGCTGGCTGCAGACCTTCTTCGCCGAGCCGTTGCCTGAGGTCGGCCGGGTGGTGGAGCTCCTCGACGGGCTCGGCTTGGCCGTCGAGGGTGTCACCGCCACCCCCGCGGCCCCCGGCGACGTGTTGGTAGTCGACGTCGAGCACGTCGAGCCCATCGAGGGCGCCACGGGCCCGCTCTCCAAGGCGGTCGTCACCGACGGACACACGCGGCACCAGGTGGTGTGCGGCGACCCCCACGTGAGAGCCGGCACGAGGACCGCCCTCGCCCTGCCCGGGGCGTACCTGCCCGCCGTAGAGCTGAGGGTGAAGGCCCGGGAGTTCCTGGGCGCTCCAAGCAACGGCATGCTGGCCAGCGCCAAGGAGCTCGGGCTCTTCGAGTACGGGGCCGGCGTGTTGGCCCTCGGCCAGGACGCCCCGCTCGGGACCGAGCTGGGGCAGGCGTGGGCGGCCGATCAGGTCATCGAGATCGAGCTCACCCCGAACCGCGCAGACGCCTTCAGCCTCTTGGGTATCGCGCGCGACCTGGGCGCCAAGCTGGGCCTCGCTTACCGCCACCCCGCCGCGGGCCTGCCGGCCGGCGACCCGACCTTGGATGACGGGCTGACGATCGACGTGCAAGACCCGCTCGGCGCGCCGCGCTTCACGTTGAGGCGCGTCAGTGGCTTGAGCGTGGGGCCCAGCCCACTCTGGTTGCAGCGGCGCCTGGCGCAACTGGGGCTACGGCCCCGCAACAACGTCGTGGACGCCACCAACTTCGTGACCTTCGAGCTGGGCCAGCCCACGCACGCCTACGACCTGAGTTTCCTCGGCGAGGGGCGCATGATCGTCAGGCGTGCCCATGAGGGTGAGCGCCTCACCCTGCTCAACGAGGAGGTGGTCGACCTCGACCCGGCCGACCTGCTCATAGCCACGTCGGGTTCAGGCGGCGGCGTGCCGCTCGGCCTTGCGGGCGTCATGGGCGGCGCTCTCGGGGGCGTGGCGGCCGGCACCACCGAGGTGGCCCTCGAGGTCGCCTATTTCGATCCGGTAACGGTGCGGCGCACCGGGCAGCGCCACAAGCTGATCACCGACGCCCGGACCCGCTTCGAGCGGGGCGTGGACCCGAACCTACAGGAGCTGGCTTCGGCGCGCGTGGTGGCCCTGGTCGAGGAGACCGCGGGGGGCAAGGCGCATGCCGGGCTCACGGCCGTGGGCCGCAGCGTGAGGCGGCCGGCCGTCAAGTACCGTCCTTCCAGGGTTCACTTCCTGATGGACTTCGACGTGCCGCGCGGCGAGCAGCGCGGCTACCTGGAGCGCTTGGGGTGCACGGTCGAGGAGCTCGCCATGGACGACTGGCGGGTGGGCCCGCCCAGCTGGCGCTACGACATCGGCATCGAGGAGGACGTGATCGAGGAGGTCGCGCGCCTCCACGGTTTCGAGCACATCGGCCTAACCGAACCGGCCATGCGCTTCGTGCCGCCCGCCGGCGACCCGACCCACCGCGCGCTGCGCGAGCGGCTTGCCGCCATGGGCCTGCAGGAGACCATGACGTACGTCTTCACCGGCGCGGCCGAACTCACGCGCGCCGCTGCGCCCGAACCGGTGGTGGAGCTCGCCTCGCCCCAGGGCGTGGAGAAGGGCGTCATGCGCACGGCGCTCTACCCTGGGCTCCTCGCCGCCGCGGCCGTCAACCGCGGCGCTGAGTCGCTGGCGCTCTTCGAGGTGGGCCACGTGTTCGGCGAGGTGGAGGAGGAGCGCGTGGCGCTGCTCATGCGCGGACCGCGCGCCCTGGGCCACTGGCGGCCCGGCCTGCCCGGCGACTTCTTCACCCTCAAGGGCGTCCTCGAAAGCCTCGCGGGCTTGGACGGCGCCACGCTCGAGACGCTGCCTGCGGAGCAGCCGCACCTTCACCCGGGGGTGAGCGCCGAGGTGCGCTGGAACGGGGTCCGCGTCGGCTACGCCGGGCTGCTCCATCCCGCGGTCGCGGCCAGCTACGAGTTGAGTGACACGTACTTGGCGGAACTCGACCTACCGCTCCCGGGCACCAAGATCGCGTTCGAGGAGATCGTGCGGCAGCCGTTCGCGGAGCGTGACCTGGCGGTGGTCGTGCCGGCGGCGGTCACTTACGCGGCCCTGGCCGGCCTGCTTCGCGCTGCGGCGGGGGAGAGCCTGCTCAGCCTCACGCCCTTCGACGAGTACCGCGGCGAGAAGCTGCCGGACGGCACCAGGTCGCTGGCCCTGAGGTTCAGGTTCCGCGACGCCGGCAGGGCGCTTACCGACGCCGAGGTGGACGGGCTTATGGAGAATGTCATGCGGGCGGTAAGGGACGCGGGCTACGATATCCGCGCATGATGAACGTCACTTACATCGACGCCCTGCTGGTCCTCATGGTGGTCGTGATCACCACGCTTGGGGCCAAGCGGCGGCTCGTGGGGCTGACCGTCGGGATAGGCGGGGTCCTGCTGTTGCGGCCCCTGCTCGTGGTCGCCGGCCGTGACCTGTGGCTCGCGCTCGTGGCCGCGCTGCTGGGGGGCATCCTGCTGGCCGTGATAGGCCAGCGCCTAGTGCCTGCAAGCCGCCGCCAGGGGTGGGGAACGGCCGTGCTGGGCGGGGTAGGCGGCGGGGTCCTCGGGCTCGCCCTCATGTTCGCCCTGGTGACGTCACTGCCCATCCAACGCAACCCCGCCAACGAGCGGGAGGTGTACTACCCGCCACGCACGGCGCCGGGCAGCCTGGCCGTGACCTTCAACCGGTCACCGCTGATCGCCACGGGCCGCGATATCCTGCTGCATCCGCTCCTCCCCGCCCCCACGCCCGCAGAGACCAGGGCCAGCGCCGAGTGGAGTGCCTACGGCGCGCTTCACACGTGGCTGGTGGTCGGCGAACCGTGGAACGAGTAAGGACGACGTCAGAGTAGGCCCCCTAGGATGGCCGGGTAGCTCGTGGTCGACCGGACCTTACCCGACTGGTGGCGAGGCACCCGGCCTCCCCGGACGGTCGGGTCGGCGGCGGGCGGGCGACGGACGGAGGCGTGCGAGATGTGTGGCATCGTTGGTTACGTAGGCGACCGCGAGGCCGCGGGGGTCATAATCGACGGCCTGGCGCGGCTGGAGTACCGGGGCTACGACTCCGCCGGCATCGCGGTCAAGGGGCCGGAGGACGGCGCGCCACTGCAAGCGGTAAAGCGTGCCGGCAAGCTGAGCGTGCTCCGCGAGGCGCTCGTCACCAGCCTCCTTCCCGGCAGCGTCGGCGTGGGGCACACGCGCTGGGCGACGCACGGCCGCCCGAACGACGTGAACGCCCACCCTCACCTCTCCGAGGACGGCCGCCTGGCCGTGATCCACAACGGCATTATCGAGAACTACGTGCAGTTGCGTCAGGACCTCAGCGCGCGCGGGCACGTGTTCTTGTCCGAGACCGACACCGAAGTTCTCGTTCACCTCATAGAGGAGAGCTACGCGACCTCGAACCACGACCTGGCGGCGGCCGTGCGCGCGGCGCTGGGCCAGGTTCAGGGCGCCTACGCCCTCGTCGTGGAGCACTCGGACCACGACCTGCTGGTGGCCGCGCGTAACACCAGCCCGCTCGTCATCGGTTTGGGGACGGAGGAGACGTTCCTGGCATCGGACGTCCCGGCCCTCCTGCCGTACACGCGCGACGTCATCTACCTCCTCGACGGCGACGTGGCCGAACTGGGGCGCGCCGGCGTGAGCATCACCGACCTGGCCGGCAACCCCCTCGAGCGCGAGGTCAGCCGGGTGGAGTGGGACGCCGAGGCAGCCGAGAAGGGCGGCTTCGAGCACTACATGCTCAAGGAGATCTTCGAGCAGCCGACGGTGCTGCAGAACACGCTCTTCGGCCGCTTCGCGGGGAACGGCATGGACGTCGAGCTTGACCTGACGCTCGACCCCGCCCTGGTCGACAGGGTGGTCATCACGGCCGCGGGCACGGCCTCGTTCGCGGGCCAGGTCGGGGCGACGCTCCTGCGCCGCCTGGCGCGCCTAAGCGCCGGCGTGGAGGTGGCGTCCGAGTTCCGCTACGGCGAACCCGTGGTGGACGAACGCACCCTGTGCATCGTCGTGTCGCAGTCGGGCGAGACCATCGACACCCTCGAGGCCATGCGCGAGGCCAAGCGCCGCGGCGCGCGCACGCTCGCCATCCTCAACGTCAAGGGCTCGAGCATCAGCCGCGAGGCCGACGACGTCCTCTACATCCACGCGGGTCCCGAGATCGGCGTCGCGAGTACCAAGGCCTACCTCGGCATGGTGGCCGCCTTCTCCCTGCTGGCACTCTGGCTGGGCCGCGCGCGGCGCGAGGTGGACGATAGTACGGCGGCCGAGTTCGTGCGCGCGCTGCGCGCCCTGCCCAAGCAGGTGGAGAGGGCGCTGGGCGAGCGCGAGCACATCCGCGGGCTGGTCGATCAGGTGAAGGGCGCCCGCAGCGCCCTCTACCTCGGACGCGGGGTCAACGTGGCCACCGCCATGGAGGGCGCGCTCAAGCTCAAGGAGATCTCGTACATCCACGCGGAGGCCTACCCGACGGGGGAGATGAAGCACGGGCCCATCGCCCTCGTGGACGAGCACCTGCCCGTGGTGGCCGTGGCGACCGCCTCGGCGCTGTATGACAAGACCGTCTCCAACCTCCAGGAGGTAAAGGCACGCGAGGGGCGGCTGATCGTGGTCGCCGACGAGGACGACGAGAGCATCGGGCAGCACGCCCAGCACGTGCTCCGCGTGCCGCGGACGCTCGAGCTGCTCTCGCCCATCATCAACGCCGTTCCCCTGCAGTTGCTGGCCTACGAGGTGGCTTGCAGCCTGGGCCGCGACGTCGATCAGCCGCGGAACCTGGCGAAGAGCGTAACCGTGGAGTGACGCGACGACCTGCCCGCGGGGCGCATGTGCATCCGTCCTCGCCCGAGCCGAATCTCCGCATTAGTATCGGGGCGAGGCTTGATTAGATGAGGACGGCAATTGCATGAGAACACCGAGGACGTTGACGACGTGAGGACATTGACCGACGTTCGTGATGCCATCGTCGAACGCGTGAGCGAGTGCAACAACGCGACCTTGCTGGACGAGATCGAACGACTACTGGAATCCGAGGCCAAGGGCGAACCACTGCTGACGCTCGACGACGAGGACATAAAGGCGCTGTTGCGTGACCTCCTGGACGAGTGAGCTAGAGGTAGCCGGCCGCCCTCAGGATCAGGTAGGCGCCGACGGCCGCGGCTGCCCACAGCCCGTACTTCAGGTACTTGGCGCCGGACTGGCCCGCCCACTTTCCTAGGCTCTCGCGCGCCACGGCCGCCTGGTGCCGCTGCTGCGTGCGCTGCGCGCGGCGCAGCGACTTGACGCTCTTGTTGAGGTGCCCCTTGCGGCGGTAGGCCACGCCCAGGTTGTGGTGGGCGTTGGAGAACTCCTCGTCGATCTTGAGTGCCGCCTGGTAGTTCTCGATGGCGTCGTCCACGCGGCCCTGTTCAAGGGCGACGTTGCCGAGGTTGGTGAGTGCCCGGAAGTGCTTGGGGTCGAGCGCCACGGCGCGCTCGAAGTGCGCCTGCGCCGCGCTCAGGTCGGAGTCGTAGATGCTCACGGTGCCCAGTTGCGTCTCGTATTCCGCCGGGAACCACGTGGCGTCATCCAGGGCCTTCAGGACCTCGGCGGCGGCGTCGGGGTCGCGCTTGTCGAGGTGGGCCGCGGCGTTACCGAGCACCTCGAGTTGGTCCTTGAGCTCCTGCCACGGCGCCAGCGCGGCTGGGTCGTCCAGGCGCTCGATCCGCGTGACTGCCTTGGCGAACGAGCGTTCCCGCACGAGCTCCTCCACGTCCGACAGCGCGGCGAGCGCCGCTTTCACGCGGCCGTCGTCGCCGCCCGTAAGCAGGTAGGCCTGCCGCGCGACGCCGAAGCGGCGTTCTTCCAATAGCGCGTGCCAGTCGGGTCCGGGGGGTGTTTCGGCGGGGGTGGCGGTCGTCACGTCCAAGACCGTAGCACGGCCCCGTACAGCTCGGAATAGGCGGCGGCGGAGACGGCCCACGAGTGATCGGCGGCCATGCCGTTCGCCCGGATGCGGTCCCAAGCGGGAGTGCCGAACGCGCGCAGCGCCTTGCCCGCCGCCCAGAGGAGCCCGGTGACCGTGGCGTGCTCGAAGGTGAAGCCGGTGACGCCGTGGCTCACCGTGTCCTTGAGGCCGCCCGTCAACCTCACGATGGGCACCGTGCCGTAGCGCAGGGCTATCAGTTGCGACAGCCCGCACGGTTCGAAGCGGCTCGGAACGGCCAGCGCGTCGGCCCCGGCGTAGACGAGGTGCGCGAGGTTCTCGTCGTAACCCAAGCGCGCCCCCACCCGGCCCTCGTTGCGGCCGGCGAGCCGTGCGATGCCGGCCTCCAGGCCGGGGTCGCCCGAGCCCAGGAACACGAGGTTCCAACCGGCCTCGAGCAGCGCGCGTGCGCCGCCGACGACCAGGTCTATCCCCTTCTGTTCTGCGAGCCGCGAGACCACCGCCAGCACGGGCCGTTCGGCGTCCAGGCCGAAGCGCGTAGCCAGCAGCGCCCGGGCGAGCGCCTTGCCGGACGGATCGGCGGCGGAGTAGGGGGCCGGCAGCACGGGGTCGTTCGCGGGGTCCCACACGCTGGTGTCGATGCCGTTGAGGATGCCCACCAGCTTGTGCGCCAGCGCACGAAAGGTGCCGTCGAGCGCGAAGCCGTACTCCGGAGTCTGGATCTCGAGCGCGTACGTCGGGCTCACGGTCGTCACGCGAGTGGCGAAGCCTACGCCCGCCTGCAGGGCGTTGGCGGACCCGAAATGGTCGAGGTAGGTGCCCTTGAGGTCGGGGCCGAGGCGCAGCCAGCGCACGGTCTCGTCGAGCCCGGCCTCACCCTGGAACTGCACGTTATGCACCGTGAACACGCTCGGCAGGCCCGGGAACCCCCGCGGCAGGTGCCAGCCGCGTTGCAACAGCATGGGCAGGTAGCCCGTGTGCCAGTCGTGGGCGTGGACGATGTCCGGCAGGAACCCCAGGCGTTCGGCCACCTGCGGCACGGCGCGCGAGAAGCGGGCGAACCGGCGCGCGTCGTCGGGGTAGCCGTAGAGGCTCGGGCGCCGGTAGTCCTCGTGCCCCACGAAGGCGTAGCGCACGCCGTGCTTCTCGAGCACGCCCACCCCGACGGGCTCGAAGCCGCCGTCGAACGGTGCCTCCACGTCACCCACCCAGTAAGGTGCCGCGCCGCCGCCCAGCTTGGCGTACCAGGGGGTGACGACGAGGACCTCGTGCCCCAAGCGCGCCAGCGCCTGGGGGAGCGCGCCCGCCACGTCGGCCAGGCCGCCCGTCTTGCTGAAAGGGACCACCTCGGCCGCGGGAAAGAGGACCTTCACAGGCGTAAGCTTAGCCGCCCTGCCCCCCTCACGCGCCGTGGCGGCTGGGAGGCCCGCGAACGGGGCAGCAGGTCGACCTCATACCCCCTCACTCGGGGCGGCGACCGCCCGCACGTAGCCTGCCGAGCAAGCCTCTCATGTTGGGCGCGTATAAACTGTCCTACATGCGTATTCAGTCACCGGAAGTCTCATGAAGCGGAGATGGTACCTGGCCGTCCTCGCCGTGCTCGTGGCGGGCACCATGGCCGTCAACGCCCAACTCTCGCGAGACTACGCGAGCGAGTTCTTCGATAACCCGACCGGGCGCGCGCTGGTGCAGGCGTTCGGCGCGCTGAAGAGCGGCTACCTTACCGACGTAGACGACGACAAGCTCATCCGAGGCGCCATGGACGGCATGATCGCCGCCCTCGACGACCCGTTCACCAGCTACCTGCCGCCCAAGGATGCCGCGCGCGAGAACCAGGACCTGTCGGGTTCATTCGAGGGCGTGGGCGCCGTCCTGACGCCCCATGACCGCAAGTCGGGCAAGGGTGTCGAGATCCTCACCGTCTACGCCGGCGGCCCGGCCTCGAAGGCGGGGGTGCAGCGGGGCGACATCTTCGTGAGCGTGGACGGGGTGGACGTGAGCGAGATGTCCACCAGCGAGGTGGCAGACCTCGTGCGGGGGCCGAGGGGCACGACCGTCACCCTCGTCATGGAACGTCCGGGCACTGACGGCCAGCTGACCTTCAACATCCAACGCGCCACCATCCAGATCGTCAGCGTCTCCAGCACCATGTTGCCAAACGACGTGGGTTACCTGGCGCTCAGCTCTTTCAACAACCAGCAGTTGCAGGAGCAGACGATCGAACACCTCGACGACCTCATCGCGCAGGGCGCCACTTCGCTGGTACTCGACCTGCGTGACAACTCGGGCGGGCTCCTCAACCAGGCCATCTTGATAGCCGACGACTTCCTGAGCGAAGGCGACATCGTCTTCCAGCGCTCCCGCGGCGTCACCAAGCGCCTCGCTACGGCCGACCCGAAGGCTTACGACCTGCCGATGGTGGTACTGGTGAACGAGAACTCGGCCTCGGCGTCCGAGATCGTGGCGGGCGCCCTGCAGGACAACCACCGCGCCCTGGTGGTGGGCGAGCAGACCTTCGGCAAGGGCGTGGCGCAATCGGTGCTCTCGCTCTCCGACGGGGGCCAGTTCCGCTACGTGTCGTTCGAGTGGCTCACCCCTGACCGCCGCTCCATAGCCGACAGGGGAATCACACCCGACGTCAACGCGCCCGACACCCGCTACCCCCGCACGATCGTGGCCGACGGCCAGGGGTTGCGCGAGGGTCAGACGGCCGAGCTGGTGGTAGACGGCAAGGTCGTCGGACAGGCAGTGGCCGACGAGGACGGCAACTTCAAGATCCTGACCTTGGGTGAGGCGCCCGAGATCAGCGCGGTCCAGGGGGAGGCCATCGTGCACCTCGACACCGACACGGCCCTGCAGACCGCCGTCGCCACCTTGGAAGACGTCATCGCCAAAACGAAATCGAACGCTGACTCGAACTGACGCCTCAGACCCGCGGGCCCGCCGCCAACACGTCGGCGGGCGCCGTGGCCTCGAAGCGCGCGAAGTTCTCGCGGAACATGGCCGCCAGGCGGGCCGCCGCGGCGTCGTAGGCCGCCGGATCCGCCCACGTGCCGCGAGGATGGAGGGCCTCCTCCGGCACGGCCGGGGCGCGCTTCGGGACCGCCAGCCCGAAGACCTCGTCCTCGTAGGTCTCGATGTTGTCCAACACGCCGAGCAGCGCCGCGCGGACCAGCGCGCGCGTGTAGCGCAGGTTTATGCGTTCGCCCACGCCGTAGCCGCCACCCGTCCAACCCGTGTTCAGGAGCCACACGTGGGTGCCTTGCTTCTCGAGCCTCTTCCTGAGCATCTCCGCGTAGGCCACCGGCGGTAGGGGCATGAACGGCGCCCCGAAGCAGGCGCTGAACGTGGCCGTCGGCTCCGTGACCCCGCGCTCGGTGCCCGCCACCTTGGCCGTGTAGCCACTGAGGAAGTGGTAGAGGGCCTGCGGCACGGTGAGACGCGCGATGGGCGGCAGCACCCCGAAAGCGTCCGCGCTCAGGAACACGACGTGAGAGGGGGGCCGGCCCACGCCGGACCTCGACGCGTGGGGGATGAAGCTTATGGGGTAGGCCGCGCGGGTGTTCTCCGTCTTGGAGATGTCGGTGTAGTCGGGTTCGCGGCCCGGTCCGAGGATGACGTTCTCGAGCACGGTGCCGAAGCGCGTGCTGGCCGCGAAGATCTCGGGTTCCGCGGCGGCGGAGAGGTTCACGACCTTGGCGTAACAGCCGCCCTCGAAGTTGAAGACGCCGTCGTCGGACCAGCCGTGCTCGTCGTCGCCGATGAGCCGCCTGTCGGGGTCGGCGGACAGGGTCGTCTTACCGGTTCCCGAGAGGCCGAAGAAGAGGGCGACGCCGCCCTTCTGCACCTTGTTGGCCGAGCAGTGCATGGGGAAGACCCCGCGCCTGGGCAGCGCCAGGTTGAGGGCGCTGAAGATCGACTTCTTTATCTCGCCCGCGTACTCGGTGTTGGCGATCAAGACCACGCGGCGCTCGAAGTCGAGCATGATCGCCGTCGTGCTGTGGCTGCCGTGGCGTTTCGGGTCGGCCTCGAAGCTCGGGAGGTCGAGCACCAACCACTCCGAGGCCTCCGTGGTGGGGGCCGGCCGGCGGAAGAGGTTGGAGGCGAAGAGGCTGTGCCAGGCGTACTCCGTGGCCACGCGCACCGATACCTGATAGGCGGGGTCGGCGCCGGCCGCCAGGTCCTGGACGTACAGCTCGAGGCCCGCGGCGTGCGCGCACATGTCGGCCAACAGGCGGTCGAAGTGTTCCTGTGACACCGCCTGGTTCACGCTTCCCCAGTCGACGCCCTCGCTGCCGGCGTTCGTCACCACGAACTTGTCCTTGGGTGAGCGGCCGGTGAACTGCCCCGTATCTACGACGAGCGCGCCGGTGCTTGCCAGCCTGCCCTCGCGCCGCGTCAGCGCGTGCTCGACCAGTTCTGCGCTCTGGAGGTCGAAGTGGATGCGCTTGGGGCTCAGGTCGACGCCGTGAGCCGCCCCGAGCGCCACCTCGCTCGCCGAGGACTGCTGGTTGAGGTTGCGGCTGTCGGTCATGGCGTCGTTACCTCCACGAGGCGCTGGGGCACTCGACTCTTATACCAGCCGCTTCGACCGGTTCCGCGACCGGCTTTCCAGCAACCGTACACCCTCGGTTGCGCCCGGCCGCACCACACCTCACCACCTGAGGGTGAGGCCGACCTGGAAGGCGCTGCGATCGGTGTTCAGGATCACCCCGGCGTCGGCGCCGAACGTCTGGGAGAACGCGTACGACAACGCCACGCCCAGCTCGGGCCGGGGCGAGTCGGGCACGCCCGCGGCGGGGAAGTCGATGCGCGTGGTGATGTCCAAGTCGAGCGGCCCCAGGCCGTAAGAGAGCTGCACCTCGTTGG
This sequence comes from Truepera sp., assembly GCA_032027045.1. Taxonomy (NCBI): domain Bacteria; kingdom Thermotogati; phylum Deinococcota; class Deinococci; order Trueperales; family Trueperaceae; genus Truepera; species Truepera sp. Next base: position 1,134,164 of record JAVSMU010000001.1, read on the forward strand.
TGAACGAGTAGGCGCGGTCGGGGCCGTCGTATGTGCCGATGCGGTAGCTGGCGAACAGGTCGGGGTTGAGGTAGCCGCCTAGGCGCAACGAGACGCCGAACGGCTGGGCCGTGTCGTCGAGCAGGCTCGACAGCGCCGAGGTGCGGATCTCGACGACGTCGAGGCCCAGCGCCTGCCTGAGGGCGTTGGCGAGCTCGCTGACCACCAGGACGTCCACCGCCGTGTCGAGCGCCCCCTGCGCCACCGCCGCACCGAGGCCGCCCGAGCCGATCAGGTCGGCGTTGAGCTCGAAGCGCCCGAGCGTGATGAGGCTCAGCAGCTCGGCGTCCGTGAAGGGGCGGATGCCCGAGCCCGGGCCCTCGCCCTCCACGTCGATGCGGGCGTCGGATGACACGCGGGGCTTCAGGTCGAACTTGAAGCCGCCCTCCTCGGGCGGGGCGGGCAGCATCTCGCCCGTGAAGGCCAGGTTCACGACGAACGTCTGACCCTCGCGGGGCGCCGTGAAACTCACGCGGCCGCCCGGAACCTCCACCCGCGACTTGTCGAACTCGGTGTGCGCGGCCACGTCCAGCTCGGGGAAGACGCCGCGCCCGGGGCTGAAGGTGGCGACGGCCCGGTCGACGGTGAAGTCGCGGCCCGAGAAGCGCAGGTTGCCCCGCAGCGCCGTCGCGGTGCCGGCCAGCCGCGGCTCGGCGGCGTTGCCGCTCAGCACCAGGTCGAGCGCCGCCTCACCCGAACCCAGGCTCGTGGTGAGGAGCACGCGCTGCGGCGCCGAAATGACCAGGTTGGAGAAGCGCAGCGCCGCCATGGGGTTGGGACCGGCCACGGGGGCCGGCGGCGGAGCCCGCGCGGTTCCCGCGGCGGCCGGCGTGCCGCCTGCTTCGGCCTCAGCGGCGGGGGCGGCCGCAACCGACGGGTCGAGGATCACCTCGGAGGCGTTGATGGCGCCGCCGAGCGCGACGCCGCCGGGCTCGCTCGTGAGTGTCAGGTCCATGTCGGTGAGGGCGTTGGCGACCAACACCGCCGGGAACGCCACGCTCAAGCCGGTGCCGGTGGCGTGCAGGTCGAGGGGGACGAGCCCGCCCTTCACCTGGAGCTCGCCGGCGCCCATGCGCCCGGTGGTCTCCACCACCAGCGCCCCGGAGGCGTCCTGCGTGAGGGCGCCCTTCACGTCCTCCACCACGCCGATGCCGGGCACGTCTAGGCTGCCGCCGAAGTCCACCTGCACGCCGGTGAGCGCCGCGGGCACGAGCGTGACGCGGGCGCCACCCGTGACGTCCAGGCTCCCCGAGAGCGGCGACACGCCGCTGAGCTGCGCGGCCAGCGTCAGGTCGGTGCCGCTCAGGGTCACGTCGGTGTCCTCGAGGCGGTAACGGCTGCCGGCCACCTCCACGTCCAGGTTCGGGCTGCTCAGCTTGGCGGTGGGGTGGGCCACGTCGCCGCCGGCGACGAAGGTGAAGGTGCCCTCTGCGCCCATGCCGATGCGCGCTAGGGAGGGGAAGAGGCCGAGTAGCGGCGTGAAGTCGGCGTCGACCGCCTCCAGGTGGAAGTCGAGGTCGTCGCGCGTGAGCCGGCCCTGCGCCTCCCAGCGCCCCAGCCCGACGAACTCGGCGCGCTCGACCACCAGCGAGCCCTGGTCGAGGGTGACGGTCACGTTCCCCAGCGTCGGCACTCCCGCGCGCTCCAGGCGCACCTCCTCCGTGGCCAGGCGCAAGTAGCCCGACAGGGCGTCGGAGAGGGGCACGTCGAAGCGGAGGACTCCGGTGACGTCGGCGGTCACGTCGGACGGCCCCACCACCGCCTGGGCGAGGATCTGCGCCGGGAAGCGCTCGAAGCGCCCCACGCCGCTCACGTGATCGTCCTTCAGGTTGGCGTTGAGCGTGAGGCCCTTCAGCCGCAGGTTCGCGTCGAGCGAAGCGAGGCTGCCGCTGAGCGAGAGCTCGAGCTGCGACGTGCTGCCGCCCGCCGACACTTCCGGGCTCACCAGCTGGCCGAACACGAACTGGTCGCGCAGCTGCACGACGCCGGTGACGGCCCCCGACAGGTAGGGGGCCCGGTCGTGAAGCACCGGGATCCGCGAGATCTCGAGCGTCCGCAGCCGCGCCTCGAGCCTGCCGCCCGTCGGGGCGCCCTCGGCCAGCGCGGCGGGGAGGATGCCCGCCAAGCCCCACGACCCGGTGAGCGTCACGCGCCCGGCGTCCGACTCGAGGGTGGCGCTGCCACCCACGCGGCCGTCACCCACGCTGCTCGTGACGTCCAGGGCGACGCTTCCCAGGCCGGGCGGGTCGAGTCTCAAGTCGCTCACCTCGAGGCTGCCCGAGAGCTGCCCGCCGACGTGGTCCAGGCGCGCCCGCACCTCGCCGCCGCTCAACTTCAGGTCTACGTCCAGCGTTACGGCGTCGGGCGCCTCGTTGGGGGCGTAATCACCGCGGATGACCCCGAACGGGCCGTCGTATGCCAGCTGCCACACGCCGTCCGCGGTGGTGAGGGTCCATGGGAGCGAGTACTCGGTCGTCCCGGTAGGGCTTTGGTCGCCGCCGCCCGTGAGGGGCAGATCGGTCACCAGCACCACGGTGCCGTGCAAGTCGGCGGCCGCGAGGCTCGCGCGCCCGTCGGCCTCTACGTCCACGCCCGCGATGTTCAAGCCGAAGCCCGCCAGCTCGAGCGCCGGCTCGGGGTCCAGCGTGACGAGCGCGGTGCCGCGCACGCCGTCCTCCCCGTGGAACAGTAGGCCGTCGGCCACGACCTGCGACGCGAGCGCCACGAGGTCCGGGGCGCGCAGCTCCGTGCTCAGGTGCAGTTGCGGCAGCCCGGTCACCTGCACGTCGAGCGTGGGCGTGGAGTCCTGGCCCGCGAGCGACAGGCGGAGCGGCCCGAACTCCAGCCGTGCGGCGCCCACGGCATGCAGTCCGGCGCCGGGGATCGAGCGAAGCCTCACTTGCGAGGTGACCGGCAGGTCCAGGCTCGCGCTCTTACCCGGCACCTCGGCAAGGGTGGCAACGACCAGGTCGGTGGTAGGCAGCATGCGTCCCTGGATCCTCACCGGCTTGGTGAGATGCCCACCGCTGATCACCTGGTCGAGGGTGACGCCGGCGCTGGACACGCTCGCCCGGCCGACCGCGTCGAGGGGCCCGGCGGCGTTCGTGTCGAGGACGACCTGCGGGAGGGCGCCGACGCCCTGGACGGTCCCCAGGGCGCTAACCCGCCAGTCTCCGAAGGCCGCGCCGACGACGCCCACCGAACCCGTCCACGCGCCGGAGCCGCCGCCGCCGCGCCGCACGGTCGCCGTCACCGCGCCGCCGTAGGCGCTGCCGAGGGCCTTGACGACTACGGCCCCGCCGCCGCCGCTGGTGAGCTCGAGCCCCAGGTCGAGGCCGGGGCCGTTGGCGGTGGCGTCCAGCCTGCCGGAGTCCAGCACGCCGCTGCCCCGCGCGCTGACCGCCACGCCGGCGCCTACCTCGAGAGCGCTCACGGTTGCCGTCCACTGCCCGCCGGTGGGTGAGAACGTGCCCTGCAGGTGCGGGCTGGTGACCTCGAGTCGGCCCAGGGGCGAGGCCGCGCTGACGCTCACGTGCCCGAGTTCGATGCCGGCGGCCACAGCGCCCTTCACGTCCGCCTGCAGCCAGTCGCCGCTCTGGCCCCCGTTCAGCGCGAGGGCCAGGGCACCGCCGAGGCCGGGGTCGATGCTCGCGAGATCGCCTTCGAGCTCGGCCGAGCCGAGGTCCGCGGCCACCCACGCCGTCCAGCCGGTCAGGCGCCCGGCGCCCGTCATGACTATCCGTGAGCCGTCGGCGCCCCGCCCGTTGGAGAAGAGCAGCACGGCCTCGCCGTAACGCGCCGACCCGGAGGCGCTGGCGGTGCCGTCCTGGAGGTTGGCGCGCAGGTCGGTGGCCAGCTCACCCAGGCTCAAGTTGCTGGTTAGCCTCAACTCGCCCGCAAGGGGCCGCCCCCCGGCGATGAGGGCGCCGCGGAGGGCGCCTTCGCCTTGGAGGTTGGCGCTGAAGACGGGGTCGGTGACGGCGCCGCTGAGGGAGACGCTGCCGCTGAGGCTGCCGCCGAGGCCCGCCACGCTGACCCCGGCCGCGTCGAGCGCGGTGGTTATCGTCGCGCCGCTCAGGCTGGAGAGGTCCGGCGCGGCCAGCGTGAGCGGCCCGGTGAGGGTGCCCGACAGGGACGTGCCCAGGTCGAGGTCGGCTAGGTCCAGCTGCGCGTCGAGGCCCACGCGTAGCCCACCAGTCTGGAAACCGAAGCGCCCCGAACCCGAGACGAGCGTCCCGGGGGCGCTGAGGGCCAGCTCCTCGACCGTCACGCCGCCGGCGTCCGCCTGTGCCGTGATGGCGAGGCGCGGGGCGGTCACTTGGGGCAGCCACGGCGACAGGTCGAGCCCGCTCAGCTGCACGCCGGCCCGCCAGTCGAGGCCCGTCGCCGCCACTTGCGCGTCGAGCGTGGCCGTAAGCGCCTCGCCTTCCAGCCGCACGGCCGCCGTGCCGCCCGAGTAGGTGACGGGGCCGCCGGCCTCCAGCTCGCCCGTGAGGGAGGCGGTGCCGCTCACCGTCGGGCCGGCAAAGGTGCCGCCGAGGCTCAGATCGGCGCCGAGGGTGGTGGGCACCGCGCTCAGTTCTTCGACGAGGGCCTGTAGGGGCAGCGCCACGGTGATGGCGCCCGTGAGGCCCTGGTTCCCGAGGGGATCGGCGGCGAGCGTGAGGGTGCCGCTTGCCACCGGGGCCTCCCCGTCGAGCCACGCGCCGGCCGTCAGGTTCAAGACGCCGTTCCCGGTGGCCTGCAGGCCGAGGCGCACCCGGCCTTCCAGCGGGTCCAGGTTCAGGTCGAGGGTGGCCGCGGCCTCGAGGTCGCCGGCGAAGCCCCGGTCCTTGGACCAGGTCAGGTCGGCGGAGGTCAGGCCGGCGCCCAACTCTTCGAGCGTGGGCGGCAGGGTCGGGACGACGTGGAGCAGGTCGCGCACGTCGTCGGCGCTGGCGCTGCCCCTCAGGGCGAACGACGCGAGGTCGGTGGTCGCCTCCGCCTTCAGGTCGCGCCACGTCAGGCTAAAGTGGTCGGCCACTAGGGTGACGCCCGCGTCGCCTTGCAACGCCGGCGTGCTCAGGGTGCCGCGTAGGTTCAGGCCGCCGGTAACGGCTCCCGCCGCCCTGAGTTCGACCGGTGCGCCGTTCTCGAGCAGGCCCGTCAGGCTGGCGGTGAGGGCGTCGAGCGTCACGTCGGTGCCGACCACTTCGGCGGTGGCGTCGGCTGTGAGTCCGTAGGCGATCACGCTGCCGGCCGGCGCCGTTAGCGTGGCGGTGACCGTGCGTCGGGTGCCCGCGCCGTTGCTACCCTCGGCACTCTGCTCGGGGCTCAGGACGGCGCTCAGGTGGGCCTCCCCGTAACTGGCCGTTAGGGTCCCGCCGCCGCTGGCGTCGGCGCTGACGCTCAGGTTGACGGGCGTGGCCCCGAAGTGACCCTCGAGGTTGGCGCGCGGCTGTCCCCCCGCCTCGGTCGTCCAGGTGAGGGCGCCGTCGAGCTCCCCGGCGGGCCCGCTCAGCGCGAGGTGCAGATCGTGCGGTGCGGTGCCGTACACGCGCAGGTCGTTGCCACCCGTGTGCGCGGTGAGGTCGAGCGTCAGGCCGGCTGCCAGTGGTTGGGTGGCGAAGGTGGCCACGCCGCCGCCCGTCACCTCGAGGTCGATGCCCAGCGCGGTGCCGACGGCGGCCCAGTCCACCTCGCCGAGGTCGAGGCGCGCCTCGAGGTCCGCGGCCTCGCCGTTCAGTTCGACCGTCGCGAGGTCGGCGCCGCCGCGGCTAGCGAGCAGCCGCCCCGAGTAGGCGAGGCCATCGCCGTCCAGCTCGGCGCGCAGGCGCGTGGGTTCCTTGCCGCTCTGGACCTCGGCCCCGGCGGTGGCGACCCAGGTGCCGGCGGGCGTGAGCTTCAAGTTCACGTCGACCGGACCCTGCAGGACCCCCGTCACGGGCTCGATCTCGGGCGCCGCCGCCACTACGCTGGCGCCGGGAACGCTGACCCTCGCGTTCACACCGTCGGCCAGCGAGGCCTCGACCTGGCCCTCGAGGGCGCCCGCCAGGGTCGCCGTTATCTGCGGGTCCGTCAGAGTACCCGCCACGGCGGCCGTGACGTTCACGGGGCCCGCCACGCTGGTCAGCGCCACCGTGAGGGAGCCAGAGAGCCGGTCGCCCTCCAGGGTCACGGCGCCGTCGCCAGTCTGGCTGACCCGCGCCACGCCGGAGAGTGGGTCGTAAGACAGGGCGAGATGCTGCTCGGGTAGGGTGCCCAGCTCGGCCAGGTCGAACGGCGCCGTGCGGAGCGTGCCGCTCAGGGTGGGGGCCGGCGCGGCTTGGGCCCCCGCTTCCGGCCCAGTTGCGCCTGGCTGAGTCGCGCCGTCCACGGTCGCGCCTTGCCCGCCCGCGTCGTACACGAGGTCCGCGGTGGCCCACTCGCTAAGAGCGCTAAGCCGGCCCTCCAGGCGCAGGACGGGCAGCAGCGTGCCACGGGCGCTGAGGGTGCTGTCGGCGGGGCCGCTCGCCGTGGCGCTGACGGCGAGCTCGTCACCCGCGCCCGTGAAGGTGAGGGCTGCGCTGAGCGGGCCCGTGATGGTCGCCGTGAGCGCCCCGCGCCAGCCGCCGGGGGCGAGGGTCAAGGTTCCCGACGCATTGCCGTCGAAGCCGGCCGGCAGGTAGCGGCCCAAGGGTGCGTCCGTGGCGCGGAGCCGGAGTTGATTGCCGCCGTCCTCCACGCCGCTGCTCAGGTAGATGCCCGCACCCTCCACCACCAGGTCGGCGCTCGCTGCCCTGCCCGTCAGCCGCGCCTTCAAGGGCGTTCGGTCGGCGGCGGACGGCCCGGGCGTGAGCTCGAGCGTCGCCTGGTAACTGGGTCCGCCGAGAAGGTCGACCGAGCCACGCCCCGTGACCCGCCAGTCGGGCCTCAGGTCCTCGGGTAGGGGCGCCGCGAGCTCTGCGCCCGCCACGTCCAGTTCCACGGAGAGGTCGGAGAGAGTGCCCTCCACGGTCGCCAGGCGCGCGCCCGTGGAGGGGTCTTCGAGGGCGCCGTGGAGCTTCAGCGTGGCCAGGTCGGTGAGGCTGGTTGCGGGCACACCGGCGTTACCGGGCGCGCTGGTTGCGGGCACACCGACGCTGCCGGGCGCGAGGGTGAGAGCGTACGGCTTGCCGGCGTACTCCACGCTCGCGGCCACCCCGCCCTCGAGCGTCCAGGCGTCGCCCGCCTGCCGAACGTTCAGCCGCTCGCCCCCCAGGCTCAGGCTGCCGGCCAGGTCGGCCCAGGTGAAGTCCAGGATCCATGGCGTGGGTAGCACCGTGAGGGGCCCGAGTTCGAGCGCCTCGACCCGGCCGCTGCCGCGTGCGCCGCTCGTGTCGACGCTCACGCCCTCGAACGGCCCGACGTTGCCGACCAGGCCCGCTGCGCCAACGTCTTGCAGGCTCACCGTGCCGGTACCCGATACCGGCAGGCCCCCGAGGTCGCCGGTGACGCTAACCGCGAAGGCGTCGCCCTCGCCTACCGCTACGAGCGTGAGCGCAGCGGGCTGGGTGAGCGTTAGCGACAGCGGCCCTCTCACCTCGGCGCCGCTGCCCTTCAGGTCGAGGGTCAACTCCCCGGCGGCGGCGGCGGAATCCAGGCCCACGGCTGCCGCCAGTTCTGCGGCGTCGGCCGTGCCGGTGGCGGCCCACTCCCCGGTGGCGACCGAGTACTGGAGGCGCAGGCCGGCGGCCTCGGCGGCGAGCAGCCCGGTGCCCGCCCAGTCGGCGCTCAGGCCGAGGGGCAGCTCGCCCAGCGTGCCGCTCGCCTCGAGCGAGCCCATGTCGGGGGCCAGCGAGCCTTCCAGGGTAAGGGGGGCAGGAAGCGCCAACCCCGCCACGTTGGCGTTGGCGGGCAGCGACGCGCTCACGCCAAGTCCGCCGCCTGCCAGCGCGGCGGCCGATCCGCTGAGGGGCGCCCAGTCGTCGGATCCCTCGAGCCTCACGGGCAGGCCCGTGACGGTGGCGCCGAAGGCGGTCGAGGAGCCGGCGCTGAGGTCGACGTGCTCGCCGTTCACTCTCAGGTTCCAGGTTGCGTCGGCGCCCGCCCCCAGCAGCAGGCCGAGGTCGAGGTCCAGCGGGCCAGGTGCCGCCTCGAGGGGGCCCGCCGCCGCGTTGGTAAGCGCCGCCGTGCCGGTCACGCTGAGAGTGTCGTTCGAGAAAGTCAGCCGGCCATCGGCCACGCTGACGGTGCCGCCGACGCCGTCGCCCGTCACCGTCACCGGGCCGAGCGTCCACTCGGCCCGCACGCCGCCCTCGAGCAGCTCGGCACGCAGCGCCAGCGGCCCGAAGCTGCCCTGCACGGCGCCTAGCGTCCCACCGGCGAACGAGGCGGTGGCGCTCCCCCGCAGGTCGGCCGACACCGTCAGGCCCGCGGGAAGCGCCGGGTCCGCGGCCGCCAGGTCCGGCGTGAGGGGTTCCGGGCCGTCCAGGTCGAGGCTCAACGCCAGCGCGTCGAGCGGACCCTCGGCCCTGAGCGACACGGTAGCGGGCCCGCTGGTGCCGGGGACGTAGGCGTTGTCTAGGTTGATGGCGCCGTCCAGCTTGTCGTCGGCGAAGACGAAGGCGCCGGAAAGAGTCACCCCCGCGCTGGAGTACGCGAACGCGTCGGTGCTGCCCGAGACGAAGGCCCCCCAGCCGTCCTGGTCGCGCTGGGCCTCGAGTTCGATGGTGGTCGGCGCGCCCGTGACCTGCCCCGTCCAGTCGGCGGTGAGCAGGGCGTCGGGGGCGGAACCCAACGGCAGCTCGAGTACCGCCGAACCGATGCGGCCCCCCGGCTCGAAGCCGGAGAACTCGAAGCCGCCGAGGTCGACGGCCTTCGCCCGCACCCGCAGCATGGGTTCGCCCCTGGGGGTTGAGGCGATCGTCAGGGCCACCGGGCCGCCGCCCAGGGTGGCCGACGCGTCGACGGTGAGGTTGGTCGCCGTACCAGCCTCGAAGCGCGTCTCGAGGTCGGCTAGTGGCAGGCCGTTGACGGTGCCGCCGCCCGTGGCCTTGCCCCGCGCCAGTACGTCCTCCCAGCCGCTGACGTTCAGCTCGAGCTGCAGCGCGCCTTCGGCGTCCACGGGGAGCCCATCGGGGAAGGAGTCGCGCAGCAGCCAGTCGGCGGCCCGGACCATGGAGGGCGTTGCGGTTCCCGTGGCGGAGAAGTTCATGGCCTCCACGTCGACGGTGCCGGTCGCTTGCACGTGGCCGCCCATGCCCTCGCCCTGAACGTCGGCACTGATCACGGGGTAGCGGAGCTTGACGGTGCCGCTCACGCCGTGGGCCTCGAGGCCGAGGTCCGAGACGGCCCCGCCCTTCAGTTCGAAGTCGCCCGCCAACTGGCCACGCTTGACCGACAGGGTGCCCGAAACCGTGCCGGCCCGCGCGCCGGGCCACCACTGCCTGGCGATGGTCGCGTCGGCATGCTCGATAACGGCGTTGAAGTCGAGGGTGCTCGGGTCGAGGGTGCCGTGGAACGCCAGCTCGCCGTCCGCCGTGCTCACCCGGGCGGCCACCCTCAGGTCGCCCGCCTCGTTGGTGACGTCCAGGCCCGTGATGCTGGCTTCGGGCAGGGTGAACGGCACCTGCCGCGCGTTCAGCTGCACGCCCGAGAGGTGGACGGTTCCCAGCCGCACCCGCGGCGCGAAGCCGCCGCCGCCGCCTGGCGCGCCGCTGCCGGCAAGCAGCGCGTCGAGGTCGCTCAGGCCCACCTCGCCCGTAGCGCCGGCGACATCCACGTCGAGCGGCAACTCGCCGCCGAGCAGTGCGGGCAGGAAGTAGTCGATCCTGAGGCGGTCCACGCTCACGGTAGACCCGAAACCGTCCGCCCTCACGCCGAGCAGCGTCACGTTGCGCCACAGGTTGCCCTCGCTCCGCTGGTAGGTGAGCGTGACGCCCTGCCCCTCCACCACGCGCAGGAGGTAGCCGAGCGCGGCGTCCCTGACGGCCGGAAGCAGCGGCGCCAACGCCACTGCGCCCAGCAGCAGGGTCACGATGGCGGCGGTGAGCAGGGTTTTCCGCGGCATTGCGCTAAGGGTGCTTTCCAGTTCTTCAGGGTCAGCCGGGGTGGCAGGCAGGAGGCGGCAGGAACCCCGTGCCCTACGCGCTTCGAATAGCGGCCAGCCTACCACTTCCCCATGAGAAGGCCGCGTGCGCGTTGGCCAACCTAACGAGACGATGAAGCCGGCCGCTGCCACCTTGGTAGCATGCCCGCCAGATGAGCGAACCCCATGCCAGCCGCCGCTTCACCGCCCTCATCTCGGGGAACGTACAGGGGGTGGGCTTCCGCGCCTTCGCAAGGCGCCACGCCACCGACCTCGGCGTGAGGGGCTACGTGGAGAACCTGGCCGACGGCCGCGTGGAGGTGGTGGCGGAGGGCCCGCAGGACGCCCTGGACGTCCTCCTCGTGAAGCTCCGCATGGGGCCCACGCACTCGCAGGTGGAGGGCATCGACGTCGAGTGGGCCGACGGCGGCGGGGCGCTGCCGGGATTCCACATCTACTGATGAGCCCGTTCACCAGGAACCCCGAGGCGCCTGAACCACTGCCGCGGGAGCGCCTCGAGGCCATCCCGGGCGTGCTGGGCACCATCTGCCGCGAGCGCGCCCTCGACTACGCGGCTGCCCCGCGCCAGGGCGCCGCGACGCCGCCCACCAGGGGCCGCTTCGCCCCGGCGCTGCTCTACGCCAAAGCCCGCGCCGACCGCGAGGGTCTCACGCCGCTGGCAGTAATCGCGGAGGTGAAGCGCTCGAGCCCCTCGCAGGGCGCCATCGCGGCGCTGGACCCGGTGGAGGCCGCCCGGCAGTACGCGGCCGGCGGCGCCGCGGCCCTCAGCGTGCTCACGGAACCGCGGCACTTCGGCGGTGAGCTCTCGCACCTGCGCAGCGTGGCGCACGCGGTGCCGCTCCCGCTGCTGCGCAAGGAGTTCGTGGTGCACCCGGCGCAGCTCAGGGAGGCCGCCGAGCATGGCGCCAGCGCCGCGCTGCTGATGGTCAGCGTGCTGGGTGACGCCGTCGGCGCGTACCTGCGCTACGCGGAGGCGCTGGGGCTGGAGGCGCTGGTGGAAGTGCACGACGCCGCCGAGCTGGAACTGGCCGTGGACGCGGGCGCCACGCTGCTCGGCGTCAACAACCGCAACTTAGCGACCCTCGAGGTCGACCTCAAGACCGCGCCGCGACTCATCCGCGAGGCGCACGCCTTGGGCTTCAGCGGCACGAGCGTGGCGGAGTCGGGTTACAGGACCAACGAGGAGCTGCGCGGCGTGGCGGGGCTGGCCGACGCCGTCCTGGTGGGCACCAGCCTGGCAGGCAGCGGCGACCTGAGTGCGGCGCTGGCGAGGTTGCGGGGCGCCTGAGCCGCGCCGTTGCCTGCGCCAGCGGTCAACTAGCGGCCCTCGCTTGCGCTAGAGGTCAACTGCCGGCCGTCCCCTGCACCGGCGGTCAACTTCCGACCGTCCCCTGCACCGGCGCTCAACTTCCGACCGTCCCCTGCACCGGCGCTCAACTCCGTTCCGACCCCGGCGCTATACTCCGCTTCATGTCGTTCGAACCGGCTTCCGAAGCCGCCATCCACGAGCTGACCCTCCCCAACGGCCTGCGCGTCGCGTTCGCGCCGATGCCGTGGCTTCCCACCCTCAGCGTGACGCTCTCCCTGCCCCTGGGCTCCGCCACCGACCCGGACGGACTCGAGGGCTCGGCCAACGTGCTGCACGAGTGGCTGCAGCGTGGCGCGGGTGACCTCGGGTCGCGCGAGTACTCCGACGCCCTGCTCGACCTCGGCGTGCGCCGCGGCGGCGGCAGTGGCCGCGAACGCAGCAACCTGAGCTTCGCCTTCCTCGCATCGGTCGCCGAACCGGCGCTCGGGCTCCTCGCCGACAGCGTGGTGCGCCCGCGCTTCGAGGACGCCGAGTTCGAGCCCTCGCGCGAGCTGGCGCTGCAGGAACTCGAGTCGTTGAAGGACGCGCCCACGCAACTCCTGTTCGAGGAACTGCAGGAGCGACTCTTCGAGAGCCCGCAGCGCCGCAGCGGCTACGGGACGGAGGCCGGCCTACGCGCCCTGAGCCCCGAGGGGGTGAGGCGGGACGCCGCGGCGCGGCTCGGGCCGAGCGGCGCCGTCCTCGGCCTCGCGGGTGGGGGGAAGTGGGACGAGCTACAGGCCATCGTCGCCAACGCGTTCGGTGGTTGGTCGGGCGGCAACGTGCCGCTGCCGGCCGCCGCGCTGGCGCCGGTCGGCCGTCACCACGTGGACGCCGAATCGACCCAGGTGCAGATCGGCCTCGGCTTCCCCAGCCCGGCGCCGGGTACCGACGACGCCTACACCTACCAGGTGGCGCTCGAGGTCCTCTCGGGCAGCATGGGGGCGCGGCTATTCACCGAGGTGCGCGAGAAGCGCGGCCTCGTCTACTCGGTATCCGCGTTCTACCGGAGCCTGCGCGGCTTCGGCTACACCCTCGGTTACGCCGGCACCACCGTCGAGCGCGCCGCCGAGACGCTCGAGGTGTTCCTCGCGGAGCTGGGCCGCATGGCAGAGGGCGTCAGCGCGGCCGAACTCGAACGCGCCCGCACGGGCCTGCTCTCCAGCGTGGTCATGTCGGGCGAGGCCACGGGCAGCACCGCCGGCAGGCTGGCCAACGACATCGCGCTCTTCGGCCGCCCCCGCACCCTGGCGGAGATCTCTGGCCGCATCGAAGGAGTCACCTTGCAGGCCGTGAACGACTACCTGGCCGCCAACCCCATCCCCGAGCCCACCGTGGTCACGCTGGGGCCCAAGCCATGAGGGGCGAGAACCTCAGGTTCGACGAGGCCACGCTGGCCAACGGCCTGCGGGTGATAGGCGAGCACAACCCCAACGCCGCCACCACCGGCATGGGCTACCTCGTCCATACGGGCTCGCGCGACGAGACGCCCGAGGTGGCGGGCGTGTCGCACTTCCTCGAGCACATGGTGTTCAAGGGCAACGAGAGTTACAGCGCCGAGGACATCAACCGCACCTTCGACGAGTTGGGCGCCGAGTACAACGCCTTCACCAGCGAGGAGCGCACCGTCTACTTCGGTTCGGTGGTCGCCGACCGGGCGGGCGCCCTCCTCGACGTGCTGAGCGAGCTCATGCGCCCCAGCCTGCGGCAAGCAGACTTCGACGTGGAGAAGAAGGTCATCCTCGAAGAGATCGCCATGTACCAGGACCGCCCGTCCAGGCGGCTGTTCGAGCACGCCAACGAGCGCTTCTGGAACTCCCACCCGCTGGGCAACAGCGTGCTTGGGAGCACCAAGAGCGTGTCGGACTTGAGCCGCGACCAGATGAAGGCCTACTTCGACCGCCGCTACGCGCCCGGGAACGTCATCTTGGCTGTGGCCGGCAACTACGACTGGGACGCCGTACTGGCGCAGGCCACCGAGCGCGCCGGGCAGTGGCCCGCGTTCGAGACGCACCGCGACTACCCTGGCGCGAGCACCTTCGCCGGGCGCGAGGAGATCGTCGACGCCAACCTCCACCGCCTCCACGCCGCCTACTACGCCCCCGGCGTGGCGGTCGAGGACCCCGACAGGTACGCGGCCTCACTGCTGGCAAGCGTCATCGGCGCCGGCGACGGCAGCCGCCTCTACTGGGAGCTCGTGGACAAGGGCCTGGCCGATAACGCCTCGCTGTCGCACGAGGCGCAGGAGGGCGCCGGCTCGTTCGTGGGCTACGTGAGCACCGACCCGGAGAGGGCCGACGCGGTGCTGGAGGAGTACCTGAAGGTCATCAGGGACGCCCAGGAGCATGGGATCACGCAGGACGAGTGGCGCCGCGCGCAACTGCGCACGGCCACGGGCCTCACCTTCCGCGCCGAGACGCCCATGGGCCGCCTCATGTCGTTCGCCACCAACTACCAGACCCTGGGCGCGTACCAGAGCCTCACCGAACTGGTGAACGAGGTCATGGAGACGCCCCTCGAGGCGGGGGCCAGGTTGTTGGAGGCCAGGCCGTTCGACCGGGACTACCTCGTCACGCTCGGCCCAAAGGACTGAGCGCGCCCGGCGCCCAACGGGGTGCACCCCTCATCCTGAGGGTGCCCTTCATCCTTAGGACACGCTTCATCCGGAGGACGGCCTTCTCACCAAGCGCTAGTTACACTCGGCGCATGCGTTCTCAGCACTCCGGCAGGGCCTCGCTCCGGCTTCTCCTGCTGCTCTTCCTGGTAGGCACGCTCCCCGCAGGCACTGCGGGCGCGGAGGCGCCTTTCGCGGCCCTCACGGTCACGCCGTTCGGCAGTCAGGTGTACGACATCACGACGGGCGTCACGACGCTCCCCGAAGGCGGGACCATCACCGATCAGGACACGGGGGTCTCGCTGGACGCCAAGCGCATCGAGTACCGCGCGCAGGACTACGTGGAGGCGTGGAGCGTCAGCCTCGCCGGGTCGTTCGGCAAGGTGGCCGCCGAAGCGCTGCGCATAGACCTCGCGGCCGGGCTTCTGACGGCGTCGGGTGGGCTGCACCTCGAGCGTGACGCGCTGGCGGTCGACGCCCTGAACCTGCGCTTCGACGCCAACACGCAGATCGCCGTGTTCGGGGGCGGCGTCACCTCCACCGAACCAGCCTTCACCGCCGACCGCGTGCTGCTCGACGTGACGAACGGCGACGTGTTGCTGGAGGGCGAGTACGTCTTCGACGGCGGGCTGTTCACCATGCGCTCGCCCGAGGGCGGCGGCATGCTGGCGCTCAAGCTCGTCGTGCAGGACGGCGTTGCCGGCTACGACGCCGCCACTGAAGTCACGCCGGAGATGCTCGCGAGGTTCAGCGCCGAGCTGTGAGGCGCGGCGCGTGGTGAACGTCGGGCCACCCGGCGGCCTTCGTAGGTCATGATCGCCTGGTGAAACTGCGGCACCTCGCCACCGCCCTCCTGTTCGGCTGCCTATCGGTGGCGTCGGCGCAGTGCTCTCGCGGGCCCAAGACGGCGGAGGTGACGCTGCCCGGCTTCCTCGCCGTCTATTACCAACAGTTCCGCAGCAACGCGCTCGAGGACACGGCCGAGTTCTACGGCGGGGTCTGCGTTACCGCCGTCGGGGGCGAGTGGACCGTGCTGGCCGACAACGTGCTGGTCGGCAACCTGAGCACCGACATCTACCTGAGGGCGCCGGAACCCACCCTCTACATGGCGGGCTGGCGCATGTCGGGCGCCATGCTGGTCGCCGACGCCCAGCACCTCAGCCTGGAGGAGGCCAAGATCGTCGGGCCCGACGCCAGCGGCAAGGCCGCTCTGCTGGAGGTGGACGTGGCCTCGGGCGAGATCACCCTCCAGGACCTGCTCCTGGCCGGGGCGGCATTCCAGGTGAGCGGCACGCTGGCCACGCTTCAGGGCGAGGAATTGACGGTCGAGGGCGCCGACGTGACGACCTGCATTGGCATGGAGAGCGCCCCCATAGCGCTAGAGAGCGAGGTGGCCACGGTGGCGCTGGGCTCGCGCGAGGTGCGCCTGGGCGGGGGAGTGCTCAGGGTGGGCGCCCTGCGCATCGCGCTCAAGGAGGGCCTGACGCTGAGCGACCAGACGCTCTCCGAGCTCGAGTTCCCCGTGAAGGTCGCCACGGTGGAGCCGAGCCCACCCAGCACCGTGCCCACGCCGGGCGCCGGACTGAGCGTGCGCGTGGTGGGCATACCCCTGGCCGACGACGTGACGCTGGAGCTGGGCGCCACCGGGCTGGACGTGCCGGGGCAATTGCTGCCCGTGGCGCTGCTGCGGGTTGCGCCCAGCGACCAGGCTTCGAGCGGCGAGGCCACTGACCCCGAACACCTTGGCCGCGAGCCCACCAGGGCCAACGCCACGTTCGGCCTGGAGGCCGGTGCGCCCTTCCTCGACCTGAACGTTACGGCGCCGGTCAACCCGTGGCTTACCGCCTCGTTCGGGGCGCGCAGCGGCGCGGCCCCGGCCCGGCGCGCGAGGCACGAGGGCCGGGTGGGGCTTACCGCCTCCACTGCCGTGCCGGACCTGGGCGGCAGCGTGGTGGGGGAGGTGTTCGCGGCCGCCACGGCGCTGACGGCCAACGCGGCCACCGCCCAGCCCGACGTGGCCGGGCCGCGGCTGGGCGTCAGCGCCACCGCCAAGGCGGCCACGCCCTCGTTGAGCGCTGACGGGGTGCCGCTGGGCACACTCTCCCTGGAGAGCCGCGCCCAGGTGACGGCCTACCCCGTGGTCTGGGGCAGCACCGCCGCAGGTCCGGCCACCCAGTGGGGCGTGCGCCTGGCGCCGTCGTGGCGCCTCCGGACCGGGCCCGTGACGGCCGCGCTGGGCTACGACGCGCGCTTCACCAACTCGGCCTCGCCCTTCGGCATCAGCGTCGACGGGCTAACCCCGCTGCAGCGCGCGACGGGCAACCTGGTGGTGGAGGGGCCCATGGGGGGCGGCTTCAGCGGTAGTTTAGAGCTGAGCGCCGCGTACGACCCGTTCGCAACCCCGGTTGCCGTGGCGGGCGTCAAGGTGCTGCGAGCCGACGGCCGGTTGGAACTGGACGCCCAGCCGTGGACCGTGACCGTCAAGGCTGCGCTGGAGACGGCCGGCCTGGTGAACGCCCTGCCCAACGTGCGCGCGTTCGCCGATCTGGACGTGAGCGCCAGGCGCTTCGGTTGGCCCGTCGTAGCGAGTCACGTGCCCCACGGCTCGTTCGAGTTCGGCGTGGGCGGCGAGTATGACCTGCTTGGCGGCGAGCTGGAACGACTGTCGGCCCGCATGGCCGTGCCCGTGGCCTTCGAGAACCTCGAGCTGCGCCCGTTCGTGGCCGTCGACTTCGCGCGCGCCCTGCAGGGCGGCTCCGCTTACCTGAGCGGCTACGGGCTCGACCTCACGTTCATAACCTGCTGCGGCTCGTTCACGCTGGGCGCCCTCAACGACTACGGCAAGTGGGGCGTCTCGGTGAGCGTGGACCTCGAGCGCCGGCCCGGCGGTGGCGGGGGAGAGGCCGCCCCGACGAGCCTTGCGCCCGTGGAGGGCGGCGCGGCGGGTGAGGGCAACGAGGCGGAGCCGGGTATCATGCCGGGCACGCCATGAGGCCGCCCCTCGTAACCAAGATCGACGTCTACCTGCTCAAGGAGAGCCTGCCCCCCTTTCTCTTCGGCCTGCTGCTCTACTCGAGCCTGGCCGTGGTCAGCGTCACCATCCCGCGGCTGCAGTGGATAGTCGGGGCGCCCGTGTTGGAGCTGGCCGGCTGGCTGCTGGTGCAGCTCCCGCAGGCCATGGTGCAGACGTTCCCCATCGCCCTGGTGCTGGCGGTGCTCCTCGCTTTCGGGCGTCTGGCAAGCGAGAACGAGCTGCTCGCGTTACAGGCCGGTGCCGTGCCGGTCAGGCGGACGGCCGGCGTGTTCGTGACCATGGGCCTGGTAAGCGCACTGATCGTTCTAGCCATCAACCAGTGGGTCCTGCCCGTTACGAACACGTTGATAACGAAGCAGTACTGGGAGCTTACGGCCGGCCAGACCGGTCTGTTCAGACTGGCGGAGCAGGCCGTGCCGGTCGACGACTTCACACTGCGCTTCGACAAGGCCACCGATCGCGGCACCGTCATGCGCGGCGTGCGCATAGAGCGTTGGGACGGTGAAACGCTGACGCTCGTACGGGCCAGCGAGGGACGCTTCCACGGCGTGGACCTCGAGCTGACGGGCTACCGCATCGATTCCCTCGACCTGAGCGCCCTCGACGCCCCCACGTCCGACCCGGCGGCGGCGCTGGGCCGGCTCATCAAGCTGCGCAACGTCCCCGCAGACCCCACCGCGACCCTGACGATCACCACCAGCGTGACCCTGGACGAGCTCGTCACCCGCTTCGGCAGCGGCGGGTTCGAGGACAACCGGTCCATAACGCAACTGGCGGGCGACGCGCGCCGCGAGAGCGCGTCGGCCACCGAGCGCCGGCAGGCCTCCGCCCTCATGCACCGCAAGCTGGCCGAGCCGTTCACCAACCTCGCCCTGCTGCTGGTGGCCGTGCCGCTGAGCCTCACGTACGCCCGCACGCGCGGGGTGGCGTTCGGCCTGAGCCTCGTGGTGACGCTGATCTGGTACCTCTTCTACACGTTCGGGCAGCTCTTCGCCCAGACGGGCCAACTGCCCGTGTGGCTGGGCGCCTGGCTGGGGAACATCGTGTTTACGCTGCTGGGGCTCGGGTTGTTGGCGCGGCGGGCGCGCTGAGCGTAAGGGAACCCCGTCCAGGTCGGCCAGAACGCCCAACAAACGCGCCCTAGAGTGGTATCCTCGACAGCCTGATGGTCACCGTGGTGCCCAAGAGCCTGCTAGCTGCCACCGATTACCTGGCGCCTCAAGACGCCGCCAAGCTGGCGGCGGCGTACGAGTTCGCCGAGGAGATGCACCGCGGCATGCTGCGGCGCTCCGGCGAGCCGTTCATCACGCACCCCGTGGCCGTCACCGAGATCCTCGCCGAGATGCGGCTAGACATAAGCGCGCTGATGGCCGGCCTGCTCCACGACACGGTGGAGGACACCCCCGCCACCTTCGAGCAGGTGGAGGAGAAGTTCGGCGAGACGGTAAGGCGCATAGTCGAGGGCGAGACCAAGATAAGCAAGCTGGCCGTGCGCGTGTACGAGAACGAGCAGGCCGAGAACCTGCGCCAGATGCTCCTGGCCATGACGAGCGATGCGCGCATCATCCTCGTCAAGCTGGCCGACAGGCTGCACAACATGCGCACCCTGCGCTTCATGCCGCCTCACAAGCAACTCAGCATCGCCGAGGAGACGCTCGAGATCTTCGCGCCGCTCGCCAACCGCTTGGGCATCAACCACATCAAGAGCGAGCTGGAGGACATCTCCTTCCGCTACCTGGAGCCCGAGCGTTACCTGCAACTGCAGCGCCAGGTGCGCATGCGGCAGTCGGAGCGCGAGTCGTACGTGAAGCAGAGCATCAAGCTACTTGACGGCCGCCTCGAGCAGGAAGGCCTCAAGTTCGAACTGTCGGGCCGCAGCAAGCACCTTTACAGCATCCACCGCAAGATGCAGCGCGACCACCGCAACCTCGACCAGATCTTCGACCTCATGGCGATAAGGACCATCCTCGACCCGGAACCCAACGGCAGCGACATGCCCAGCGAGGAGGCCGAGAAGGCCGCCTGCTACCGGGCGCTCGGCATCGTCCACTCGCTGTGGACACCCATCCCGGGCCGCTTCAAGGACTACGTGGCCGTGCCCAAGCCCAACGGCTACCAGAGCCTCCACACCACGGTGATCGGGTTGTTGGGGCAGCCGATAGAGGTGCAGATCCGCACGCGGCGCATGCACGAGGTGGCCGAGTTCGGGGTGGCGGCGCACTGGGCCTACAAGGAGGGCGTGACCGACACGGCCGAGATCCAGCGGCGCCTGGGTTGGATGAAGCAGCTGTTCGAGGTGGACACCAGCTCGGACGACGCCGACTCGTTCATCGACGCCGTGAAGACCGACTTCTTCAGCGAGCGCGTGCTGGTGTTCACGCCCGCCGGCGACGTGGTGAACCTGCCGCGGGGCTCCACGCCCATCGATTTCGCGTACCACGTGCACACCGAGGTGGGGCACAGGTGCATAGGCGCGCGCGTGAACGGCGAGATAGTGCCCCTGAACCACGAGCTGACCACCGGCGACCGCGTGGAGGTCTTGACGAACCGTTCCAGCCAGTACGGGCCGTCGGCCGACTGGGTGAACATCGTGGTCACCCGCGGCGCCAAACAGAAGATCAAGCACTACTTCCGCGCCCAGGCCCGGCAGATGCAGCTCGAGAGCGGCAGGCGCTCGTTGGAGCGGGCGCTACGGCGCCGCAGCCTGCCCGTGGCCAAGCTGACCACGCGCGCGAAGCTCGAGGAGGTGGCCAAGCAGCTCCTCAAGGTGGACAACACCGACGAGCTGCTGTTGGCGCTCGAGTCGGGCCGCCTGTCGCCCAAGAGCGTGGTGGAGGCGCTGGTGCCCGACCTGGTTCAGGAGCGCCGCCCCTCACCCAGCAGCGAGGCGCCCAAGAAGGGCGTGAGCGGCGTGTACGTGGACGGGCTGGACGCCCCCGCCAACCTGGCCAAGTGCTGCAGCCCCGTGCGCGGCGACGACGTGGTGGGTTACGTGACGCGCGGCCGCGGCATAAGCGTTCACCGCGTCGACTGCCCCAACGTGAAGCACCTGATGCTCACCGACAGCGACCGTTTCGTGCAGGTCACCTGGGACAGCCCCTCGGGCGAGGTCTTCCAGGTGGACTTCGAGGTCATCGGCGTGGACCGCCCCGGCCTGTTGAAGGACGTGCTAGACGTGATTAACGGCATGAACAAGAGCGCCAGCCGCGTGGCCGCCGACGTGCAGAGCGCCATGCGCGCGCGCATCATGTTCCGGGTGGACGTGAAGGACCATTCGGAGATCGAGTTCATCAAGGACAACGTGGGGCGCATCGCCGACGTGACGCGGGTGTACAGGAGCAAGCCCGGGTGGAAGGCGTGAAGTTGTCGGAATCGGCCGCCGACACCGATAAGATCCGCGTTCTGTTCGTATGCATGGGTAACATCTGTCGCTCGCCCACGGCGGAGGGAGTGTTCCGCAAGCTGGTGGAAGAGGCCGGCCTGTCGGGGCGCGTGGAGGTGGACTCGGCGGGCACGCACGCCTACCACGTGGGCGACCCGCCGGACGCCCGCTCGCAGGCCGCGGCGGCCGCGCGTGGCTACGACCTGAGTGGACTGCGGGGCCGCCAACTATCGGAGTACGACGCCGAGCGGTTCGATTACGTGCTGGTGATGGACCGCGGCAACTACAACCGCACCGTTGGCCTCTTCGGGAGCGCCGAGCCGAGCGATGGGCAACGCGCCCGAGTGCGGCTGTTCATGGACTTCGCAGCTGGGCGTGCCGAGGTGGAGGTGCCGGACCCCTACGCGGGCGGGTCCGAGGGCTTCGAGCTGGTGCTGGACATGATCGAGGAGGCTGCTGGCGGGTTGCTGGCTGAGATAAGGGCCCGCTTGGCGTCTTTCGACGCCGGTGTACATGAAATGAGCGCCCCGCCGGTTTCCAACGGCACCTGACGATCACCTCTTAAGGCTGCTTCTTCCGACCTGACCTGGTTCGAGGGTCGCCACCGCGCTGGTCCGACGGGGCAGGGGGATGGTAACACGGTCGGTGACGGTCGGCATTTGGTGCCGCGTGGTTCTCGTTATTCGGCCTGTTGTCTGGGTCTCTTGAGACCCCCTTACCCGTTTCCTCACATGTGAAGTACCCCGCAAACGTTCTGTCTAGGCGATAACGAGGCCGCTTCTTGGCCCTTGCCTAGTTGTCGTGCATGAGAGGATCCGGCGGAAGTAAGAGTCTCGTAAGGATTGCCTGCTAGGCTTTCCTCAGCACGGGCAAAGCCTGTGCGTGTACTACCAGGCGACCGGGCCAATAATCCATATCATTTCCCGGCTGCCCATTCGGAAGGAGCGCAAAATGCGCAACCGTAAGACGCAAGGCTTCACCCTGATCGAGCTGCTGATCGTAATCGCGATCATCGGCATCCTGGCAGCGGTACTCATTCCGAACCTGCTCAACGCCCGCGTTCGGGCCTTTGAGACCGGCGCCCAAGCCTGCTTGAAGGAACTCGCCACCCTTGAAGAAGCAAATGCGATTGACGATCCGTATATATATGACGGGACTGGCGGACTTGCGGCCGACGCCAACGCATGCGACAACGTTACGGTAACGGCTCTCACGGGCTCTGGCACGACCTGGTTCGGTTACTCTGGCGTCCATACGGGTGGCGGTCAGACCTACTACATTTCGGCAGGCAGTGGCGTGAGCACGACCCAGCCTACTGCTCCTGCTGCTCCGTAAGCTGCCTGATTGACGGGCATGCAGGCCGCCTTTCGGGGCGGCCTTTTCACTAACTTGACAACCTCACCCCAGCAAGCTGCTCCGACAGGTTGTCTAAGCTCCATCTTGCCTTGCCTCGCGCGGGGCTCCCAGTAGACTGCACGTAGTAGTTGGCCCCGTGGACCGGATGGGTGAAGTTCGCATACCCGGAGAGTAGTCTTGATCTCACCTGACAACCTACTCCGGATCGTCAACCCCTCGTTGGCGTCCGTCAGAAGTGCCCTCAAGGGCGCTCTCCACGCGAAGCTGGACTTTGCCTAGCTTTAGTCCAGTTGGCGCTGAAGAATCGGGTTCGTCTCGTTAGCAGCGGGTAGTTCTGTCCTGGTTTCGTGTCCTCGTTTTGCAGGTTTTGTCGTCCTGGGCGTCGTTTCCTTGCAATACAATGGGTTATGAGACCCCCGAGAAGCGCGGTGGAGGACGCACAAGGCGCGCTGTTCCAGACCGAGCTCGCTCACCTGGTCGACGAGCGGCATCCGCTCGTGCGCTTGGCGGGCGAGATCGACTGGGCGGCGTTCGACGAGGCGTTCGGTGTGGCTTACGCCGACAGCAACGTCGGCAGACCACCCGCCCCCACGAGGCTGCTGGTCGCGCTGCACTACCTGAAGTACACCTTCGACCTGAGCGACGAGAACGTCATCTTGCGCTGGCTGGAGAACCCTTACTGGCAGTTTTTCTCTGGTGAGAAGTTCTTCCAGCACGAACCACCCATCGACTCATCCAGCATGACCAGGTGGCGTAACCGAGTCGGTGAAGCCGGCGCCGAACAGCTCTTGAAGGAAACCATCCAGGCCGGCTTGCGCCTCAACCTCATCAAGGCCAGTCAACTAGCGCGCGTGAACGTGGATACCACCGTGATGGAGAAGAACGTCCGTCACCCAACCGATGCCAGGCTCCTCGATCGGGCGCGGGAGAAGCTCGTGAAGCAAGCCCGCGCCGAAGGCATCCAGTTGAGGCAATCGTACGTGCGCATCGGGAAGCAGACGTTGTTGCTGCAGTCTCGTTACGCGCACGCCAAACAGTTCAAGAGGGCGCGTAAGGCCACCAGGAGGTTGAAGACCTTCTTGGGTCGCGTCATCCGCGACGTGCAGCGCAAAGCCAGCAACCCCAGCCCTGAGCTCCAGAACCTCTTAGCGCTCTCAGAACGCCTGCACTCTCAGAAGCGAAGCGACAAGGGCAAGCTTTACAGTCTGCACGAACCCAACGTGGATTGCATCAGCAAGGGCAAGGCGCATAAGCGTTACGAGTTCGGCTGCAAAGTGGCCCTGGCCACCACCAGCAAGGGCGGTTGGTTACTCGCTGCCAAGGCTCACCCGGGCAACCCCTACGACGGGCATACTCTCGCGAGCACGCTCGAGCAGGTCACCGACCTGGTCGGGCGCGAACCTAAACACGCTTTCGTGGACATGGGTTACCGCGGCCACGGTTACGAGGGGCCCGTCACCGTGAACGTCGATAAACGCCGGCGCGGCAGGACGCCTAAGAGCACCTGGCGCTGGATGAAGCGAAGGTCCGCCATCGAACCGACCATCGGGCACTTGAAGGCGCATAAGCGGTTGGACAAGAGCCGCTTGAAAGGCGAGCTCGGCGACCGACTCAACGTCATCTTCGCTGCCGCGGCCATGAACCTGCACAAGATCATGAAGGCCCTCACCGGAACCCCGGCTATCTTGGCTCGATTCCTGGCCTGGCTACTCGACCGCCTAGAACACCGACCAGGAACCCTCGGACGCGCTGGCGCACGCCAGACGAATACTTCAATGTCGACTTCCCTAGAGCCGTCCAGGGCTTAGCGGGCGCCTCACGCCTTGCGGTCATTCGCCCCGCTGCTGTACAAGTCCCAGGTACCCTCCGGGAGTACCGCGAAAACCTAGGGCTTGACGCAACAGTTACGTCGGCCTTTCCCTACGACGATAACGCAGTCGCTAGCGCGACCTCCGCGGCCAAGGAACTCCGGTCCGCGGCTCCAGCGCTGGTATTGTCGTGAACGGTTAAACCAGGCTTGCCCACCCTCCAAGGCGGGTGACTGCGGTAGTCGATCTGACCACTCTAGGTCGCACTTCAGCGTGCAGCACCCACTCTTGGACGGATCCGATCATGCACCCAGGCGAAGAGACAGCCTGAACAGAGTGCGTATGGAAGCACAGGGAAAGGGCAACGTCAATACCAAGACGACAGGCCATCACAACCCAGGAGCCCTTGACAAAAGGGGGCCTACACATGGAAACGTCGACTAGTCTGCAACTCAGACGCTCTCACCCCAACCACCATTTTCTCACTGCTAGCGCCCATCTCCCCCAGCCAGGGGTAGAGAAATCGCACAGGTAGACCTAACCTCCAGCTAGGAGCGTGGCTCAATGAAGCACAGAACCGAGGGCATCGCAATCGTTCTCGTCATCGTGATTGCAGCAGTAACTATGCTTACTGCGCTATTCACGTCGGCCGCACTAAGTGTGGCGAGTAGAGGTTCCGCCTCAAGTGACAGGAATTCGACCCAGGCCCTCTTGGCCGCAGACTCGGGCCTCAAGACGCTGAAGGCCCGCGGCGCGACCATCCCGTATTCGGAGTCGGATGGCTCGTTCACCAACTGGATTGCCGAGAACTTCGCCACCTTGGATATGGGAGACGGGGTCACGGCCACAATTTCGGTGGTGGATGAGGACGAGGATGCCAACCGAATCACCGTGCAATCGGTGGGGGCGGTTGGGCCCTTCCGGCGCACCGTAGTGCAAGAGTTCGAGATCGTGATTGGCCCGCCCCTGCCGCTTTCGGCCACTGTGCCCGGTGCGTTGACCTCAGTAGGGTCCATTAAGTCAAGCTCGGGTGCGGCACGCGTGTATGGCAAGCCCAACACCGACGCAGCTTGGACCACAACGCAGATTCCGATAATCGAGAAAAGCAAGACGACGTACCGAGATGCAACGGCCTGCGATGCGCTCACCGATGACTACATCGAAGTCGCTGGAGTCGTCTACGTGGCTACGGACTCATCTACGTGCCCGGCGAACCTAAGCGTAAGTCGCGTTACGGACCATTCACCGTTCGTACTTCCCGGGGCCACCAAAGTAGGTATTCGCGGCACAGCCATTGCAGAAGATCTTCCTTCTCCAGTCGGAAACCCCCCGACCTCCACGGTGAAAGTTACCCATGGAACGAGGACCCTCTTCGGCCTTGACAGCCCCATCTCTATCGGTGGGAACTCAATGGGCACAGTCGTGGGGATAGACGGGGACGAATTCACGATCAAGTGGTCGATACCTCCCAGCTCTCAGCCTGAAGGAACCATCGTGCGACGCGATATTTCCTCGGGGGTAACTATGGGAGCGTGTCCGACGGGAACCAACGTTTCGCAGAGCTTCCCCCAAGGGTGCGATGCCGGTGTCGACTTGACCAGCCTCTTCTACAAGACCTTCCACGTTGCTAGTCCGAACCTCCTCAAGGACTCGCTACCTGCCGCCAACCGCCTTACCGGCTCCCAAGTGGCCGGCAGAACGCTCTCCGGCATCACGTGGGTGACGAACCCGGACAACAACTTCCGGGATCAGACGGGCAGCGGGATTCTGATCATCGAGAACAATCCGAACCAGACGATCAACCTCAATGTCAGCAACGATTTCATCGGGCTAATCTACGTAATCGGTGATGCGAATATCCAAGGCAACGCGCAATACCATGGTGCAATCATCGTTGATGGAGAGGCAACAGTCGATACGTCTGTCCAGGGCACAACTGATATCCATTACGATCCGCTTCACCTGATGCGAGCCTTAGCCGGACTCACGGTGCCGAACCCGGACCCGGGTGGACTCGGCCAAGCACTCAACAACACCTGGCGGATCAGATGAAACGGAACCACGGCTTCACTTTGATAGAGCTCCTTATTGTGATTGGAATCGTAGGGGTTCTAGCGGCCGTCGGTGGCCTCGGAGGAAGCGCACTGCTCCAAACCGCTAGGCTAAACAGCGCAGTAACAACGATCGAGACGCAGGTTGGCAACGCCCGTAGGTTCGCAAAGGAGACCGACGAACCCGTTGCCCTGACGGTAGAAGAATCCGCAGGAGCATGGGTAGTGAAAGTTGGCTCACGAGCGACCGACCTGCAGGGCGCCAGCGTAACGAGCGGTCCGGCAAGCATGACCCTTTATCCGCCGTATGGCACATACCCTGGGGCAGCTCAAACGATACGAGTGCAGGTGGGTAACAGGAGTGCCCAAGTCCACGTAACCGGCGTCTTCGCCCGAACGGTTGTTGACAGATGAAGCGCTCTGACGGTTTCACCCTGATAGAAGCCATCGTTGCCATGACGCTCCTTGCGATCGTCGGGGTCTCGCTCACTGCGATGCTGCCGATGATAACCAGGAATACGCAAGCGGCAACAATCGACACTTCCGAAAGCCAGCAGGCCATCAGCATCTTCGAGCAGATCGCCCGTGACTGGTCGAACCCAGGGGCCTGGTCCAGCGGAATAGTCTACCTTCCAGACTCGAGCGCCCTGGCCGTTGCCGACTACGTGCAACTCGAAATGGCTTCCATCGGTCGAGCTTGCACCGGGAGCGTCACGGCTCCTTCGCCCGAGCGCCGGCGCGTCACAATCAGCTGTCCTGCCACAAATACTCTCCCGCAGCGAGACATAAAAGCCGAATTCGGTGATCCGAATGCCTGATTCCGCCCGCAGTAGCGGCTTCACTCTCGTCGAGCTGCTAGTGGCAATGGCAATTCTCGGCGTACTGATTTCAGCAGTGGTAACGCTATCCGGGGCATTCCTGGGTTACTCACGCCATGCAAACGTCATCAACACTGGCATAGCTGAACTCAACGACGTCTCGGGGTACCTCGCCACCAACGCGCGCCGAGCACTTCGCGGACTCGGTTGCCAGAACACCGTCGGAACCGCCGGCAACCCGAATGATCCCGCGGTGAACTGCGGCGTGCAAAGCAGCGTGGCGATTTCCTACGGCGGATCAAGCTTCGCGTGCTCGACCACGTCGGCGGACGGGCCGTGCATTGCGCTGGTGGTGCCGGTAGTCGACCGATCGACCGAAACATCTGACATCACCGGTTTTGAACTACTGGCATATCGCGTGATCCCGCTTTCTAGCTGGGCGGCCGATCCCGGAGTTGCTGCAGGTTGGGATGGGGCCGATACTCCCACACTCCTCGAGTATCGCGCGGACCTAGGGTGTGGTACGACCTGTGCCCAGCCACCGGCAAACCCCACCGCTGTGACCGCAACCTACGAATCGCTGGTGGCAACCGACCTGTTTCTCGAGGATGAAAATGGACTATCAATGCGCCCGTTCCAGGTTGTAACCGACCCGTTGAGCCCGGATCTCAAGCTTCAGTCAGTTACCTTTAGGCTCCGCACGAGAGGTGCGGGCCTGGAGCGTGACGTCATCCTCCCAAGCGGAAATGCTCTGGTCGTCACGGCAACAAGCCGGCCATGAGCGGAGCGTGCTGCAAGCTGCTACAGGAGCCTCTCGTAGGCGACCTTGCGCAAGAGACCCCTTGTTGCAGGCGCGCCATTGGCGCGGCGCTAGCTCCATCCCCCGATTGAGGAAGCTTGTAAGACCCCCGTGACACCCCGCTGCTATGCTGCTGCCAAATGCGACCTAGAGCACATACGC
This sequence comes from Truepera sp., assembly GCA_032027045.1. Classification (NCBI taxonomy): domain Bacteria; kingdom Thermotogati; phylum Deinococcota; class Deinococci; order Trueperales; family Trueperaceae; genus Truepera; species Truepera sp. The sequence continues at coordinate 1,161,623 of JAVSMU010000001.1, forward strand.
TCCGCAACGCTGGTAGCTCCGGGTTCACCCTCCTGGAGCTGCTGGTGGTCGCCGCCATCATAGGAATAGTGGCGGGCATAGCAGTAATGTCCGGCCGCCCGCTGGTGCGGGCGCAGGCCGAAGAAGCCGCGTTCCGGACCGTGCAGCAAAGCGTTTGGCAGGGGGCCACCATGGCGGCGTCGCGGGGGGTGCGTACACAGCTCACCTATACCGGGTCGACCCTCGACGTCATGAACCAGTCCAGCGGTGCCGTCATCAGGACGTTCGAGCTGCCCGCTGCCGCCAGTATCAACGTGCCCAGCGGCACGACCCTCCTCGAGTTCACGCCCCCGGGTAAGGTCGACGAGGCCAGCCTGGCGGCGTTACCGGATCCTTTGACGATCACCTCCAATGGCAGGGCCAGGGACGTTGAGGTCTCGCTGATCGGAGAGGTGCGCCTAAGGTGAGGGGGCTGATGTCCGTGAGTGTTTACCAGCGCCGGCGGTTCGCGGCGAGGCGATCGCAGGGCCTCACCCTGCTCGAGGTCATCCTCGCCCTCGCCGTCCTTGCCATAATCGGGGCAGTCTTCACTACTGCGGTGCTGCGTAACCTGAGGCACACGACCACTGCCGGCACGCGCACCCAAGCCGCGCAGGTGCTCAATTACTTCGGGCGGCGCATCGTAGGCGGGGACTCAGCGCTCCAGCCGGCTAGCGGTGACACCCTCTCTTGGGGCTACGAGCAGCTCGCCGCGGCGTTTCCCGACATCGGAGGCGCTACGGGAATGGCAGATGTTGACCGTTACCGGGTAGACGTCTCGGCGGTAGGCACCTCTACGGTGGCAGGCGCCACATTGCAGCAGTACGACGTTTTGGTTTGCTTCGAGGCCCCGGACGGAGAGAGCTGCGTGACGGGCACCACCCTCAGCTCTTCCGCAAGCTCGACCGGCTCGACACCCCCGCTGCCCGGTGTCAACTAGGAGGCCCTGCGTATGAACAAGCAAGCAAGACACCAGGGCATGACCCTCATCGAGACGCTGGTAGCGTTGTTCATCTTCGGCATCGTGGCCATGATCGCTACGTCGGGCGTCATCAGTGCCCTTAGGGTGCAGGGGGTGAATGAGGCTGCCACCAGCGCTCAAGCCAAACTGCGGCGAGTGGTCGAGGTGTTCACCCAGGAACTGCGTAGCGCCGTCCTCGGCGGCGTGAGCAACCAGCCCTATGCCTCGGACAACTCCAGCATCTCGTTCCTCCTGCTCGACGGCGGCGCAGGCTACCAGGTCTTGCCCCACGACCAGGGTAGCGGCTTCCCGGCCTCCGTCAACTTCGAGATCATCGCGCCTGGCGGTGCGGCGGAGGTGACGGCGGCGCTTAACGGTCAGCAGATCATGCTGATAAACGGCAATGGCGACGCTACCGTGCTGCAGGTAACGAACGTAGCCGCCACCAAAGGGCCAGGGAGCGCCACCTATCGAGTGGTGCACAACGCTTGCGCGAACACCATCGATTACACGCCCAACTCCACGCTGATCATGCTGGTGACTTCGCTCGGGATGAGTTTCGACGCCGCCACCGGCACCCTCAACCAAACGAGTGGAGGCGGCGCCGAGGTGCCGATGGCCTTCTCGCTCGATGGGGTGGAACTCGAGTACATCTATCTCCTCGATGACGGCACCAGCCGTGTGCTCTCCGCGCCCTACGCGGATGCCAACGGCAACCCGGTCAAGCGCGGCAACGTTGCCGGCGAGAACGTGAGCCTAGCCCGGATCCAGCTGACCGTGAGCGCGACCGAGCCGAGCGGCGCTGGTCACAGCGTGAGCAGGTCGTACACGGGTCAGGTCGAAATGGCCTCTAACCCGAGCTTCAGGATTGACAGGGTGGTGCCATGCATACCTTAAGAAGTCGACGCGGAGTAGCCATGCTCTACGCCCTCCTCCTGATGGTCGTGGTGGTAGGGATCGGCACGCTCATGTTCGCGCGGACCGTCAATGAGATCAAGCATAGCGGCGATGACGCGGCCATCATCCAGACCCTGCTCCTTGCGCGTGGCGCAGCCAACATGGGTGGCGCGGTCATGCAGGGCGCCGTGAGGGCCGAGCTCGAGAACATCGTCGAGGCAGACTCCAGCACCACGAACCGCTGGTCGTTCGGCACCGGGAACGCGAGCAGTACGGCACCCGACGCGTCTAGCGTTGCCACTGCCCTGACTACAGGAAGCTCCAGCGTGGCTCGTAAGCTGCAGACGAGTGTAGACGCTGCACTATGTAATCAGGCCATCCCGCTTACCGGGGCCGGAACGGCCTGGTTCCGTGTCTACTTCACCGATAGCGCCTGTGGCGTGGCCCTCCCAGCCAGCGTGCAACTGCCGGCAGGACGCTTCGTTTCCGGCATTCCTCGCGGCAAGGGATCGGGGGCGGAGCAGGTCTACGCCCTCCCGTTCGTGCTCGTCGCCGAAGGCAGCGTTGGCACCTACAACCGAAACGTGGTGGCGCAAGGCGAGTACCGCTTCGAGGTCGGTCGCGCCTCCTTCGCCAAGTACGCGCTCTTCACCAACGTCCACACGACGGGCCCCAACGGCAACGACATCTGGTTCACGGACCGCACACTGTTCGACGGTCCCGTGCACACCAACAACTACTTCCGCTTCTACGACCGCCCGTGGTTCGGCGGCCCGGTCACCAGCGCCGGCTGTGACGACGTCCGAGCCGACCGCTGCGCTAAGTACGGCCTGCGTGGTGCCGAGTTCTACGACGAGGGGCTTATCTCGTCCGCCAACATGAGCCCGTCCGCCACCAACCCCAGCTACCGGAACGTCTACGGCACCCACGCTCCGGAACTCACGGGCGGCGTGGCCTGGGAAGCGGCCTACGTGCCGCTGCCTGCCAACAACCAGGACCAGGAGGCAGCAGCCAACACTGCCGGACTGATGTTCGGAAGCAGCCTCGACAGCCTGACTCTTTGGGCAGCCAACAGCGCCGGTGAGTCGCCCACAAGGGACGCCTCGGGCGAGTTCCAGCCTCCCGCCACCCACCAGTTCATCCAAGCCTGCACGAGCAAGAAAGACTCCAGCTGCACAACATACCGCTACGACGACAGCGGTCTGCTCGAGAGGCGCAGCGGTAACGGCCCGAACTACACGTGGACCACCGTACGCGCCAACTTCAATGGCGTCCTCTACACACAGGGGAGCGTCGATCACTTCACGGGGCCTGCGCGCGTACCCTCGAACAGCAACGATCCCCGAAATGCGCCTCCCGCGCTGGCATCTTTCGCGCAGCTCACCCTGGCGGTCGACGACAACGTCACGATTACGGGTGATCTGAAGTACGAGAGGCCCCCATGCACGGGAACCCCGAAGCGCGTAGATGGTGTCGTCGTGCCGGCAGAGTGTGACGACCTGGACGCCGCCAACGTACTGGGCGTCTACACCCAGACGGGTAATATCAACTTCGGCCATAACAACAGCAAGACGCGCGACAACGCGCCATACGACGTGACCGTCCATGGCGTGTTGATGACGAGCCGCGGCCGGGTCCAGGTCGAGGACTACTCCAACGGGGGCGTGCGCGGCTCGGTCAACCTCCTCGGCGGAATAATCGAGTATTACTACGGTGCATTCGGAACCTTCAACGCCGGCTCCGGGAACCAATCCAGCGGTTACTCGCGCGCCTTTACCTACGACCGGCGCATGTCCATGGGGATCGAGCCGCCATACTTCCCGACGGTCATGCAAGACGGCGTGAAGGGCGTGTCGGTCTTCAGTTTCGGGCAGAGGGAGCAGCTCTACTAGGGCGTGTTCACACTATATGTGGTAGTGTGTGTCATGCAGCTTACTCGCGAGCAGTTCGCCCTGATCGAGCATCTCTTGCCGGTGCAGCGCGGCAACGTGCGCATCGATAACCTTACGCTCCTGAACGCGATCCTTTATGTCGCGGTGAACGGCTGCACCTGGCGCGGGTTGCCCGCACGCTACGGTCGCTGGCACACGGTCTACACGCGCATGAGTCGGTGGGCGAAGGCCGGTGTCCTCGACCGCGTGTTTGAGGAGCTCCAGATGCTCCAGCTCCTGCGCGTCAGGATCGAGGTCGTCAGCCTCGACAGCACCAGCATCAAGGTGCACCCGGACGGGACGGGGGCCCTGAAAAAGGGGGGCCTCAAGCCATCGGCCGCAGCCGCGGCGGGCTCAACACCAAGGTTCATCTGGTTGCCGCGGGCCTCAAGCAGGTCCTCGGCTTCTGCCTGAGCCCCGGCCAGGCGCACGACGCGCCCATCGGACGTGAACTGCTCCAGAGCCTCGGGGTCGACAACTTGCAGATCCCGCTCATCATGGACCGCGCCTACGAGGGCAACGAGACGCGCTACCTGGCGCAGTCGCTGGGCTTCGAGCCGGTGGTGCCACCGCTGCAAACGCGGCGAGACCCATGGGAGTACGACACCGAGTTGTACAAGCGCCGCAACGAGATCGAGCGCCTCTTGGGCCGCATCAAACGCTTCCGACGCGTCTTCACCCGCTACGACAAGACCGACCTGATGTTCAGCGCCTTCATCACCGACCAACTCCGTTAGCGTGAACACGCCCTAGTCGCCAGGCTCGATCGGCAGTTGTCATCGGCCCCACCCGTTCAGGCGTGGGGCCGATGACATTCTCGAGACTCGATGGTGGAGCCCCCGCGGGTGCCCTGGACTAGGGAACGACCGCCGGGACCGCTGTAGAAGTCCAATCGGGGGTGTATACGCCGGCTGTCACCCTCATACTGCTCATGGTAGAGTAATCTTCTTCACAACTCAGGTGGATGCATGGGGGCTACAGCCAACTGCGCCCTCGCCAGCCACCACAATGGGAGGGAAGATGAACAAGGCTCGAGTAAGCTTGGTCCTCGGAGCGGTGCTGGCCCTGGTGCTGGCGGCGTGCAACTCGGTACAGGAGAGCGGGGCGCTCGAGGCGCAGGCCAGCAAGGGGAACCTGCGCCTCAACGTGCTCCTCAACACCGACGCCAGCCCGCAGGTGCTGGCCGAACTCGGGCGCTACGGGCAGGTGCGCGACGTGCTCGAGGCCATCGACGGCGTCACCATGAATGCCAAGGCCGACCAGCTCCCGGCAATCCGGGCGCTGCCCTTCGTCGCCGCGGCCAACCCCGACGCCGAGCGCTACGCCGCACCCATCGACACGGTGGCCGCCACCGACTTCACGAACGGTTTGAGCACTTGGGACCAGGACGCGATCAACGTAACCGACTTTGGCACTCTCGATCGCCAAGTCGAGTTCGCGGGCTCTGGAGTCTATGTCGCCGTGGTGGACACCGGCCTGGTGGACAGCTGGCGGCAGTTCTTCCCTCAAGAGCGCATTGCCGTGGAGTACGCCAAATCGTTCGGCGGTGGTGGTGGGGAACGCGGCAAGGTCTCCGAGCAGCCCAACAAGTGGGAGCACGACACGAACAGCCACGGCACCCACGTGACCAGCACCATCCTGGGCTTCAGTCGGCTCGGCACGCCGATCAACGGCACGGCACCCATGGCGACCGTCATCCCGGTCAAGGTGCTGAACCAGAACGGCTCGGGCTGGTCGTCGGTGGTGGCGGCAGGTATCGAGTACGTTGGCGATCTCAAGGCAGGACCCCTCAAGGATTCGCCAGTCGTCATCAACATGAGCCTGGGTGGCCCGGCGCTGGACGCCATGGAGCAAGCAGCCATCGACTATGCCATCGAGCAGGGCGTCATCATCGTCGCCTCGGCGGGCAACAGCGGTGAGGCGGGCATGGGCTACCCCGGCGCCTACCCGCCGGTCATTTCGGTTGCCGCCTCTGGTTGGGTCGGGGAGTGGACGCAAGCGAGCTGGTGGTACAAGAAAGACGTTCCTGACCCCACGGACCCGGAAGACTTCTACATCACCGACTTCTCGAGCCGCGAACTCGCGGGGCAGGATCTCGATGTGGCCGCGCCGGGCTCTTGGATCGTCGGTCCGTACAAGCTGAACAGCGGCAACACGCCCAGTTACTACTACTTGGGTGGCACCAGCATGGCGAGCCCCCACGTCGCCGGCATCGCGGCGCTGATGATGGAGAAGAACGGGAGCCTGACGCAAGCTGAGGTCGAGACCATCCTCGAGGGCTCGGCCATCCCTCTGGCTGCCGGCTGCCGCACGATCACCGGACCCACGGGTGCAACGGAAGATGTCTGCTGGGGGACCGACGCCACCGGCGCCGGTCTCGCCACCGCGGACGCGGCACTGGCGGCTACGTCTACGCCGTAACATTCCCTTCTCACGCTTACCGGGGCCTGCGACAGTAGGCCCCGGTTTCTCATTTCAGGATGAACCACGCAATGACAGCCCAGGCAGCGTCGACTACATGGTCACGCCGTACACGTTCAGATGCCAACAGGTCGGCAGGCACCACCGACAAGTACGCGGGAGCGGCACGCAGCCGGCCACGTGGCCGCCCACCGCATGAAGCGCCTCGAGGCGAGGAGAGGAATCCCCGCGGCCGAACCGTAAGCGCCGGTTGGGCGCCCGTGGAGCCGGGCCCGGCACGTCACGCCGGCAGGAACTCCACCGTCACGCTGAAGCCCTCGCCGGGCGCACTCTCGATCCGCCAGGCGGCGCCGTGCCACTCCACCACCCGCTTGACGATCGCCAAGCCCAACCCGCTGCCCTGGTGGCCGGAGGGCGCCGCGCGGCCGCGCGCCGGGTCGGGACGGTAAAAGGGCTCGCCCAGCCGCGCCACCTCTGCCGCGGCCACGCCGGGGCCCGAGTCACTCACCCGGAGCACGGCGCCGCCGCCCGGACCGCGCCAGCATGCCAGCTCGGTGGGGGCGCCGCCGCCGTGGTAGGCGGCGTTCTCGAGCAGGTTGGTGAGGAGCTGCGTCAGCAGCAACGGGTCGCCGCGCACCGGCGGCGTGTCGGGGGCAAGGTCGGCGGTGAGGAGGGCCCCCGGTCGCGCTTCGCGCGCCGCGTCTACCGCGGCGTTCGCCAGCGCCGGCAGGTCGACTTCCACCAGCTTGGTGGGCGCGTGATCTTGCGCCAGCAGCAGCAGGTGATCGACCAGGCTGCGCATGTTCTCCACGTCTTGCTGCAACTCGACCAACGTGGCGCGGTAAGCGTCCGGCGCTCGCGGCCGCGCGAGGGCGCCCTCGATGCGCGTCCTCAGGGCGGTGAGGGGCGAGCGGAGGTCGTGCGCTGCCGCCCTCAGGAAGTCGACCTCCCGGTCCATGCCGTCGGCCAGGCGCGTGAAGGTGGCTTGCAGGGTGCGCGCCAGGCGCCCGAGCTCGTCGCCGGCCGCCACGCCCGGCAACGGCGTGCGCAGCTCGCGCGATCCCGACAGGCCGGCAGCGGCGCGCTCCAGTTGCCTGACGGGCGCAAGCATGTTGCCCGCCACCAGGTTGCTGAGGGCCGCCACCACCAGCGCGGCAAGCGGCACGATGACGGCCAGCGCCGACAGGTAGGCCCTCAGCGCCACGCGCACCCCGCCCGCGTCGCCCGCCAGTTGCAGCACGAAGCGCTGGCCGTCCTCGCGCACCTCGCGGCTGAGGACCTGGTGCAGGCCCACGATGGAGTAACCGGTGGGTGCGTCCAGCGGCACGTTGGGGAAGTCGGGCGTGGCGGCCACCACCTCGCCCTGCTGCAGCAGCCTCACGTGGACGTCGCTCGGGAAGTCGCTCTTGAGTGCGAGGGCCTCGTGCTTCTCGTCGGGTACGTGGACGCTGACGCGTTCGACGAGGGTCTCGAGGCGCCGCTCCTCGCTCTCCTTGAGGAAGCTGCGCAGCACCAGGAACAGCGCCAGCGCCGTGAGCAGCAGCACCGCCACCGTCTGCACCACCAGTATGAGTGCCAGCCTGCGGTGAAGGCTGGGCCGGCTGAAGTAGCGCTTCACGACACCCGGTACCCTCTGCCGCGGGCGCTCTCCACGGCGGAGTCCGCCAGCTTCTGGCGCAAGTAGCGCACGTAGACGTCCACCACCCGGGGCTCGCCGAAGAAGTCGGGGCCCCACACCCGGTCGAGCAGTTCCTGCCGCGTGAACCAGCGCTGCGGGGCCCGCAACAGCGCCTCCAGCAGGTCGTACTCCCTGCCCGTGAGGCCAACCTCGTCACCGTCCCAGAAGACGCGGCGCGCCTTCGCCTCCAGCGTGCCGCGGCCTCCGGCGAAGCTCACGTCGTCGGTGGCGCGCTCCAGGCTGCGTCTCACCAGCGCCCGCAGCGTGGCCTGCAGCTCCGCCAGCGCGAACGGCTTCACCAGGTAGGCGTCGCCACCAAGGTCCAGGCCGGCCACGCGGTCGGCCAGGGCGCCCCTAGCGGTGAGGAACACGATGGGCGTGGTGACGCCCTCCTCCCGCAGGGTGCGGCCCAGCTCGAAGCCGTCCAGGCCCGGCAGCATGACGTCGAGGATCATCGCGTCGAAATCGCCGGCCCTGGCGCTCTCCAGGCCGGAGTGGCCGTCGGAGTTCCACGTCACGTGGTGGCCGGCCTCCTCGAGCGCAGTGAGCAAGGGAGCGGCGATCCGCGGGTCGTCCTCGACGAGCAGGAGCCTCATGCGCGCGCCTCCTGCTTCAAGTCTACGGCGCCTTGGCGGGCGCGCGGCGCCCCTCCACCATGCGGATGGCGAACGTGAAGGCCACCAGGGTGACGGCGCCGAGGTAGGCCCAACCCAGGCGGTCGCTGCCCACCAGCACGCCGTGCAGGGTGCCGGCCACGAAGGCGGGGTAGGCCAGAAGGTGGAGCAGCTTGACCCACTTAGCGGGCAGCTTGCGGCGCCACGCGAAGGTGAGGAACGGCGCCAGCATGAAGTAGCTCGCCACCGTTCCGAGCCCCATGGCGAAGGGCGAGAAGGTGGCCATGCCCGGCACCAGCACGCCGACCAGCGGCTGGGAGTGAGTGGTTCCTACCAACGACAACGCCACGTGGACGGCCACCAACACCAGCCCACTTCCGGCGGTGAGGCCGTGCCAGCCGTACTGCAGCGGCTTGGCGAGCCAAGGCGGCGGCGTGAACCGCGCCGACAGCAACGCACCCGAGGCCACGCTCAACGCCAGCAGCAGGTAGCCGATCACTCCCGTCAGGCGCAGGAACGCCCACACCCAGGCGCTCGGCGCCAGGCCGGCGTACGCCAGCAGCCAGAAGGCGCCCAGGGCCACCACGGGCCCCCACAGGAGGTAACGGTTAACTTGCGGGTACGAAACTACTGGCAGCGCCATGCGCTACTCCTCTCACATCTTGTTCGAAGACGTCACCGGCGCGGTCGACCACCCACGCCCTTTCCACCTGCAGGGCGGCGGGCACCGGGGCCCCGAAGAGCAGCAACTTGGTAGCTACTTCCGCGCGTTTGAGCGAGCGGCCTACCACGGTGGCCTGCACCCAAGGCGATTCGCTCGGCCTGCCGGTGCGCGGGTCGATGAGGTGATGGGCGCCGCGCCAGGCGCGCCGAGCCACGCTGGAGGTGGCCACTCCCCACCTGCCCGGTGGGAGCGTGAGATGCCACTCCTCGGCGCCTCCCAGCAAGTTCACCTCCGTTGCCTGTCGCGAGTCGACGAGCACGTCCCCACCGGCGTCGATGATCACGTCGTGGCGACCAGCGGCGACGCGCTCCACCGCCCAGCCCTTGGCGGTGCCGCCGAGGTCGATGGCGGCGCCCGCCGGGAGCACTACCTCGCTCGGCGAAAGCCGCAACTGGCTGATGCCGGGTACGGCCGGCTGTTCGCCCTGCCCCTGCTCCCAACCGGCGCCCCGGCCGGCACCCTCCGTCCAGCTCTGGCGGTAACCGTGCCACTCCAACAGTCGGCCGATGAGCGGCGTCACCAGGCCATCCGACAGCCTGCAGGCCTCCACGGCCCACGCCAGCGCCTCGAGGAGCACGGGCTCCGGGTCGCTCAGCTTGCCGGCGCGGTTGAGTTGCGTGACGGGCGACTCGTGAAAGCGCGTCAAGCCTGTCTCCAGGCGGCGCAGCTCGGCGGCCATCTCGCGTGCCGGCCCGTAATGCCCTTGTGCCTCGATGACGACCGTGGTCCCCATGGCGTTGAAACTCAAGCTGGTTTTGGAGCCGGTCGTGGCGCGAGGGTGGACTCCAGGGAGGCGCCGGTAGGATCTTGCCGTCTGCTGGTCGGTCATGAGGCGCGCGTCGACGCCTTCGCCGAACGCGATCTGCCCGGCGCCAAGGTCACACGGGTCCCGAGTTGGGCTTGTGACGCGGAGTTGAGCGCCAGGCTCGGATAGACGGCCATCACTCGACCGGACGTGTCCACCACCACCAACTGGGTGGGCGACGCGGCCTGTACAGGGCTCGCCTGCGCGCGCAGCAGTTGCCAAGTGGCGCCCGCGCCCACGCCGATCAGGGCGGCGAGCAGCCAGGTGGTCGAGGCGGCCTTGTCGAACTTGGGGCGCCGCCCGGGCTTGGGCCGGACCGGCGCGGCCGTGGGTTTGGCCTCGCCCGGCGTCATTCGGCACTCCGGAAGTTCGCGATCGTCGTGATCAGGCCCTGGACCAAGGAACCCACTTCGGTCCGGTTCTCGTGGTCGTCGTGATGGTCGTCATCGTCGTCGTGCTTGGACTTGCGGTCCTTCGACTCCTTCTTGTCGTGGTCCTTATCGTGGTCCTTGTCGCGCTTCTCGTCGTGGTCCTTGTCGTGCTCGTCGTCATCGTGGTCGTCATCGTCATCGTCTTCGTAATAGGCGTAGTCGTCGACGTAGCCGTCTCCGTAGATGCCGGCGTAGGCGTCGGGGGAGATGGTCAGGGTGCCGTCGGGTCCGGTGGGCAGGGGCAGCGCCGTTCCACCGACCGCGGAGACGAGCCCCGGGTCGACTGCCTGCGAAGGCTGCATGGAATCCAGCAGTGCGTAGCCGGCGGCGAACGCGGCAGCGGCGCTGAGGATGGCGATTATCAAGGTGCGTGGCGACATGGTGTTCCTCCTTGACACCAAGTTGCGCCTGCTCGGTTAAGTGGGGGTTAGGGACCCCGTCCACCGGCAGGCACATAATCGGCCCATGCCCACAGCCATCGACCACCTGCTCTTCGCCGGCCCCGACCTCCCGACCCTCAAGCAGCAACTCGAGCAGCTGAGCGGCCTTGCGCCCGCCGGCGGCGGGCGCCACGAGGGCTTCGGCACGCACAACGCGCTGCTCGGCCTGGACGCCGACCGTTACCTCGAACTGATGGCGCCCGACCCCGCCTCGCCGTCCGGCGCGTTCGCGGACGCCATCGCCTACCTGGACGGGCCGGCCCTGCACACCTACTGCGCTCGGGTCGACGATCTTGGCGCCCTGTGTGCTCGCGCACGAGCGGTGGGCCTGGAGGCGACGGAGTCGCCGGGCTCTCGTGTGCGCCCCGACGGCTCACTGCTCGAGTGGACGCTGACCTTCGTCACCGGCCACCCCTACGGTGGCCACTTCCCGTTCTTCATCGATTGGCGTGGCTCGGCCCACCCGTCGGCGGCCCTGAGGGCCGGCCTGCGCTTGACGGCGTTGTGGCTCGAGCATCCCGACGCCGCTGGCCTCGCCAAGTTGCTGCGTGAGGTGGCCGGCTTCGGCGGGAGCAACGTGAGTGCGGCGGGGGAGTTGAGGCCGCTTACGGCGGTCACGCCGCGCCTGCGCGCCGACTTCACGGGTCTTAGGGGCGACTTCTGCCTTGGCGGCGGAGGTGCAGGTATGCGGCGCTGATCCGGGTGCCGCTACGGGGTCCTGATGAAGTTGCCCGAACGTGGCGCTGACGAGCTTGCCGTAATCGGCGTTGAAAAGGCGTCGAGCGCCTCTGACGAAGCTACTGGCATACACGAAGCGCGGAGGTACGACGAGGCTCCTATCGCCGGACCGACCCGACGTGCGCCCTCCGCTTCCAAGGTGCGTCAGGGGTGCTACACTCCTGCGTCGCGACGCCCTGGCCGGAGCAGAAGGCGTGCGGCGGAAGGAACGTGCCAGCATGTCCTCAACCCTCTCGAAGATCGTCGCCGCCTTAGTCCTCGTCGCCTGGTTGGTCGTTGCCGGCCTCGGCGGGCCGTACTTCGGGCGGCTGTCGGAGGTGACCACGCAGTCGGCCACCAGCTTCCTTCCCGCCACGGCGGAATCCACGCGCGTTACCGAGTTGCAGCAGGCGTTCGCGCAGGACTCGAACCCTCCCGCCATCCTCGTCTACCACTCGCCGGACGGCCTCAGCCCGGAGACGCAGGCGAAATTGCGGGACCAACTCGCGGCCATCGCGAAGCTCGAAGGGGTGCAGCAGACCTCGCCGCTCATCCCGTCGGCGGACCGCAACGCGGCCGGCGAGCCCTACGCCCTGCAGGCCTTCGTGCTCCTGGGTGGTGACCCCGGCGACGCGGTGGAGCGCATCCGCGCCCTCAACCGCGAGCAGGTGGGGAACGTCGAGGCGTACGTGACCGGGCCGGCCGGGCAGCTGGCGGACATCCGCGACGCGTTCTCGGGCATCGACGGGATCTTGCTGCTGGTCGCGGTGCTGGCGGTGCTGCTCATCCTGATAGTCGTTTACCGCAGCCCGGTGCTGCCGTTCGTGGTGCTGTTCAGCGCGATAGCGGCGTTGGCGGGCGCCATCGTGGCCGTCTTCTACATGGCCCAGGCGGGCGTCATCAAACTGGACGCCCAGGCGCAGGGGATCTTGTTCATCCTGGTCATCGGCGCCGCCACCGACTACTCGCTGCTGCTCACCGCCCGCTACCGCGAGGCCCTGCTCGAGAACGAGAGCTCGCTGAAGGCGTTGAGGGTGGCTTGGCTCGGCAGCGTGGAGCCGGTGCTTGCCTCGGGCGGCACCGTCATCGCGGGCCTGTTGTGCCTGCTTTTCTCCGACCTCAACTCCAACAAGGCGGTGGGGCCGGTGGCGGCCTCGGGCATCGTCTTCGCCCTGTTGTCGGCCCTCACGCTGTTGCCGGCGCTGTTGGCGCTCCTGGGCCGCCGCGCGTTCTTCCCGAGTGCACCGCGCTACCATGCCGCCCCCAGCCACGGGGTGGGCTTCTGGGACGGCATCGGCCGGGCGGTGGCCAACCGGCCGCGCGTGCTCTGGGGCGCCACGCTCGCGGTCCTCGTCGTGTTGGCGCTGTTCGTGCCGCAGTTCCGCGCCAGCGGCATCTCGCAGAACGACTTCATTCTGGGCGCCTCGGAGGCGCGCTCGGGCGAGAACGTGCGCGCCGAGTACTTCGTAGCGGGCTCGGGTACCCCGGTCATAGTCATGACCAGCCCGGAGGAATCGGACGCCGTGATGGCGGCCGTTGCCGAGGTGCCCGGCGTCGAGAGCGTTACGCCGCGCGCGGCCGGCTCGGGCGCCCCGACGCGGCCCGGTGAGTCCGCCAAGCCCGCAGTGGTGACCGTCGACGGGCGCAGCTGGGTAGAGTTGCAGGCCACCCTGTCGTACTCGGAGGACAGCGAGGAAGCGCTCGACACGGTGCGGACGCTGCGCACGGCGGTGAGGGCCGAGGACCCCGGCGCGCTGGTGGGCGGCGGCAGCGCGGCGAACTTAGACACGCGCGACACGGCGCGCAGCGACCTCTTCAAGATCATCCCCATCGTGCTGCTCGTCATCACGGTCGTCCTTGTGCTGCTGCTCAGGTCGATACTGGCGCCCGTGCTGCTCGTGGCCTCGACCGTCATCTCGTACCTCGCCACGCTCGGGGTCTCGGCGCTCGTCTTCAACCACATCTTCCACTTCCCGGGCGCCGACCCGAGCGTGCCGCTCTTCGGCTTCGTGTTCCTCGTGGCCCTTGGCATCGACTACAACATCTTCCTTTCCAGCCGCATCCGCGAGGAGGCGCTGGCGCACGGCAGCCGCGAGGGGGTGCTGCGCGGGCTGCGCCTCACCGGCAACGTGATCACGTCGGCGGGGGTGGTGTTGGCCGCCACCTTCGCGGCGCTCGCCGTGCTGCCCATCATCTTCATGGCGCAGATCGCGTTCATCGTCTCGTTCGGGGTGCTGCTGGACACCTTCGTCGTGCGCTCGCTGCTGGTGCCCGGCCTGCTCTACGACCTCGGCGGCGCGGTGTGGTGGCCGTGGCGGCTGAGGAGTGACGCGGGGGAGAGGGAGGCGCGGGTCAAGGCGGCCGAGGGCGAGGCGCACTGACACGCCGAGGGCGCGGTGCGCCGACACGCCGGCCGTGCGCGGTAGCGGCCCCGGTCCGACCGGCCCACGCACCCGGTTCCGCGAGCTCACGCCCCCGGTCCCACCGGCTCACTCCTCCGGTCCCACCGGCTCACTCCTCCGGTCCCACCGGCTCACGCCCCCGGTCCCACGGGTTCACGCCCCCAGCCGGCTCAGTCCCCCGCCAGCACCTCGCCCAACCGCCGCCTCTGGCGGCCGTCCGGGCCGAAGTTCTCGGGCGCCAACCAGGCCTGGTAGCCCGCTCTCAGTCGCGGCCAGTCGCCGTCCAGCATGGCGAACCAGGCGGTGTCGCGGTTGAGGCCCTTCACCACCATGTGTTGGCGGAACACACTCTCGAACTGGAACCCGAACCGCAGGGCGGCGCGCCGGCTGGGCTGGTTGAGGGCGTCGCACTTCCACTCGAAGCGGCGGTAGCCCAGTTCGTCGAACACGTAGGAGGCGCTCAGGTAGAGCGCCTCGGTGGCCACGCGGGTCCGTGCGATGGCGGCGCCCCAGAAGATGCTGCTCAGCTCGATGACCCCATGCTCCGGCACGATCCGCATGAGGGCCTGGCGACCCTCGCAGCGGCCGCTGGCGCGGTCGATCACGGCATAGAAGAGCGGGTCTTCGAGCCCCTGTACGCGCCTGAACCAGGTCGTCAGCTCCGCAGGCCCCTGCGGCCCCTCGAACAGGTAGCGGAAGCGCTCTGCCGCGCCGGGGGCAGTGCAGGCCGCCAGTAACGAGTCGTAGTGGAGCTCGTGGCTGAGCGGCTCTAGGCGCACGTAACGCCCCTCGAGCGTGACACGCTGGGGACGAGGGCGCGGTAGGTCGAATGGCATTACATACTGTCGGTGGTGAGGTTCGATTAGTCAAGTTCGGCCCTGTGCGAGAAAAGACAATGGGCCCGGATGGCAAAGTGCATAGGATTATGAGGCGCACTACTTAGACCTAAGCAGAACTCAAGTCAAATGACCACCCGGGTTGTGGCGCACCCGTGGTATCGTTCAAGGCAGCAAGTGCGGGCTGACGGAGGTACGACCATGATAGGCAGCACCCTTAAACTGGCCCTGCTCGACAACATCGAACCGCGCACGGAGCCGGTTCTTTCGCTTTACATCGACGTTTACCGGGCCAACCCCGATAACGTCAGGAAGGCTTTCCTCCTGCGCGTGGCAGAGGCCATGCGCGGACTTGACCTCGACAAGGGCTACATCAACCAGCTGAGCGACAAGCTGAACCGTGAGTACTCGCGCGCCGAGGGTCGTACCCTCGTCATCTTCGCGGGCGAGGACCCCGACGAGACCTTCGACGCCTACTACCTGCAGACGGCGCTGCCGTTCCTTGGGGCGACCGACGGCGTTCTGGCGCACTGGGGCCGGCCGCTGATCGCCCCGCTGCTATTCGAACTCGATCAGCGGGAGCGTTACGGCGTCGTATACGTTGCCGCCGACCGCGTGCGGGTGTTCGAGGCGTTCCTGGGGCAGGCCGACGAGCTGGCCGACTTCGCGCGCACTGCCGACACCGAGGACTGGGTCTCCTACCGCCACGCGCGACGCAGCCCGGGTATAGGTGCGGGCGTGGCGGCACGCGGGGGCGCGGACGTCGACAGCTTCGACCGCCGCATGGCCGAGGCCACCGCGCGCCTGTACCGTGGCCTGCTTCCGGACCTAGAGAAGGTGATCAGGGATGGTCGCATCGGACGCCTCATCCTGGTCGGCCAACCACCCGCGATCGCAGCCTTCGAGGGCGCGATGCCGTCCGGCATGAAGGAGCTCGTTGCCGGGACGCTGCCGCCGCCCTCCAACCCCGACGCCGCGGCGCACGAGTGGCAGCCGCACGTTGCGGACCTCATAGCCAAGACGGAGGTGGAGCACGAGCTTGCCTTGCTCGACCGCATCCGCGAGTCGGGCGTGTGGGGGAAGCAGGAGACGCTGACGCTACTGCAGGAGCGCCGCCTTCACACGCTGATGGTCCCGTGGTCCGAGTTGCCCAATGTGTACCTCACCAAGAGCGGCCGGGTGGCGTCGAGCGCCGAGGAACTCAGGCTGCTGGAGCCCGGCGCCGACGTCTCCGAGGTGAACCTCCTCGAGGTCCTGCCTAAACTGGTGCGCGACACCGGAACCGTCCTCGAGTTCGCCGAGGGCCCCGCGGAGGAGCGCCTGAACGAGGAGTTCGGGGGCTTGGCCGGGATCAACCGCTGGTGAGGCGAAGGCCCGGGGTGGCGCGCCTCACGCGAAGATGTGCCTCGGCAGCACCGCCGACACGACCCAGTTGGGCATGTCTACCACCTCGCTGATGCGTAATCTCACGGCCACGCTGCAGAGCGCGTAGGCGAGGTTCGGCTCCAGGCCGTACTCCCTGCCCAGGTGGTCGATCATGGCGCGGATCGCGTCCTTGGTGGCGTCCAGCAGGTCGGGCGCCACGCCCGTCGTGGCGTAGAAGCCCTTGGGCATCGGCTCGCCGGCCGCGCCGGCAGCCACCTCGTAGCGGGGGTTGGTAAAGCCCGCGCCCTTCTTCAGGTTCACGCGCACGCGCACGGTCATGGCCGTTTCCACCGCAGTGCCGCATACCTCGCCGTCGCCCTGCGCCGCGTGCGTGTCGCCGATCGATAGCAAGGCGCCGGGAACGGCGACGGGCAGCCACAGCTTGGTGCCCCGCGTGAGGTCGCGCACGTCGAGGTTGCCGCCCTGCGCGCGTGGGGGCACCACCGAGTGGTGGCCGGCCTCGGCCAGCGCCAGGCCGATGGTGCCGGGGAACGGCCGGGTGGGGAGTTCGATGCCGGGTTGGAACACCACCCTCTTGGCGTCGTAGCGCGAGATGTTGATGAAGGGCTCGCTGAACTCGTCGGCCAGCAGCCCGAAGCCGGGGATGATGCCGGTCCAGCCCCAGCCGCTCTCGTCGAAGTCCACGATCTCGATCTCCACCGCGTCGCCCGGAACGGCGCCCGCGACGTAGATGGGGCCCGTGACCGGGTTGACCCTCTCGAAATCGAGCACGCCGACGTCGGCTGCCGTGGAGCGCTCGTTCAACTGGTCGCCCGAGGAGTCGATGGTCCGGAGCTCGAGTTCGGCGCCCGGCTCGACGGTGAGGGCGGGCTCCAGCGAGTTGTCCCAGCCGAAGTGGTGGTGGTGATGGTGGATGGTCTTGAAGCTGCTCACTTGACTACCTCACTCTGTTCGAGAACTACGCGGCTAGTTGCCGGCGTCGGTATGCGAGACCCCTCGTCAGGTCTCGCAGTCTGCTGCCGGTGAACGGCAGCGCGGCCAGGTTTTCAGGCGTGAGGGGCTTATGGGTTCGGGCTAGCAACTGGTCGATAACCCTCTCGGACAGGGCCGGCGGCAATCCGCTGTGAGCGGCGAAGCTGCGAAGCTTGTGGCGCGAGAACCGTTCTTTGCTACCGCCGAGCTCCAGCGCCAAGGTGTTGTCACCATACGGCAGGGTCGGATGAGGGGCTCGCCGCGCCGCGCGGCAGGTAAGTTGATCATCCGCCCAGACACCTTGTCCTGAACGCCGGGCAGGCCAATGCGATCGAAAGGATGGGCGCTCTCGAGCGCCGCCGTGAAGCTGAAAGCGGTCAGGTCGGACGGTATCTCGAGGAGCGGTCGGGCGGCAACCGGCGGCCGGCCGGCCTCGAAGACCTGCACGTCGCCGGCGGTGTCGGAACCCACCGCCAGCAGGAGGGTGAACTCATCGTCGGCGGACGCCTTGAGCGCCCTACGTAGCGCGCGCAGCGCGGCGCTCAGTTCGGCGTCTTGTACGTCGAGCCGATCGGCCATCGGTGGCCCCTTCGGACGCGCCGGCATGAGCCGTTCGCGCGCGCTCGCGCCGCACCCAGTAGCCCTTCGGGCACGCAGGCGTGAGCACATACTAGACGGTGCGCCCGGTTACATCTGCGTGTGCGCGCAGGACCCACCTATGCCGGAACCACTCCAGGACCCAGGGAGGGTGGAAACTGCACGGGCGCACATAATCCAGTGCCGCCTGCCCACCCGGAAGCCCCGGTTCAGGCGGAATCTGCATGCTCACGTAGACGCGGCGCGCGAGGCTTTGCCCTCGCGCGCCGTATCGTTGGAGGGCATCCCTCACCGTGCTCGGACTTACTCGGCCCTACGAACCATCTCGTAGTGCACGGGGATGTGCATGGGGTCCACGAAGATCTCCTTCGGGCCCGTGACGTTGGTCGAGTGCATGCTCACCTGCAGCTCGTGGAAGACAGGGATCCACGGCGCGTCGGCCATGATGTCGACGAAGATGGAGCGCCAGGCCTCCACGCGTTCTGCGTGCTGGTCGGTGCGGGCGAGGGTGTCGGCGTACGCGGCCCGCGCCTCGATGCCTTCGTTGCAGTACTTGGACCAGTTCCAGCCACCAGGGATGTTGGAGGCGCAGGCGAGGATGGGCCAGTAGAAGTTGTTGGGGTCGGGGTAGTCGGCGATCCACGCCATGCCGCCGGACCAGAGCAATGGCGCCTCGCCGGCGCCGCCGGCCTCGATCACGGTGCTCTGGGCCTGGGTGCGGAGTTCGGCGCGCACGCCGATCTCGGCCAGGTCGGCCTGGATGGCCTGGGCGATGCGGTCGTTGGGCGCCACGTTGTAGGCGTACAGCACGGTGTCGAAGCCGTTGGGGTAACCGGCGTCGGCGAGCAGGGCCTTGGCGGCGGCAACGTCGTAGGGGTAGCCGGCGTAGTCGGCGGCGTAGCTCTCGAAGAGCGGCGGCAGGATCTGCGTGGCGGGCACGGCGCGGTTGTTGATTATCCGCACGATGCGGTCCTTGTTTATCGCCATGTTGAGGGCCTGGCGCACGCGCACGTCGGTGAAGGGCTCCATCTGGACGTTGATGGTCACGTAACCCGTCTGCATCTGCTCGCCCACCGCGACCTGCTTGCTCCAGGTCGGGTCCGCCATGACCTCGGTGTAGCGGGCGCTCGGGATGCCGTCGCCCAGGATGTCAACCTCGCCGCGCTGCAGCCGGAGGAACGCCACGTTCGGGTCCACGCCCACCTGGAAGGTCAGCTCGTCCAGGTACGGCAGGCCTGCCTCGAAGTAGTCGGGGTTGCGCTCGAGCACGATGCGCTGGCCGAGCACCCACTCCTTGAGCTTGAAGCCGCCGGTGCCCACCGGCTGGTGGCCGAAGTCGCCGTTGGCGGCCTCGACGGCCTCTCGCGGGACGATGTGCGCGAAGTTCAGGCCGAGCTTGTGGAGGAACGAGGCGTCGGGTTCGGTGGTCGTGAACTTGACGGTGTGCTCATCGACGACCTCGATGCCGCTCACCCCGTCGGCCTTACCGTCCACGAACTCCTGCGCCCCTGCGATGGTGAAGTAGAAGCCTTGACCGGGGCTCTGCGTGGCGGGGTCGAGCGTGCGCTCGAGGCTGTACTTGACGTCTTGCGCCACAAGGGGGCGGCCGTTGTGGAACTTCACGTCGTCGCGCAACGCGAAGGTGTAGGTGAGGCCGTCGTCGCTCACGGTGTAACTCTCGGCGAGGTGCGGGACGAGCTCGGTGGTTCCCGGCACGTAGTCCATCAGGCCGTCGAAGATCGACTTGATGATCGACCAGTTCTGCCAGTCGTAGCCGATCGCCGGGTCCAGGGTGCTCACGTCGTCTTGGAACGACACGACGGCGCTGCCGCCCTGCTGTGCCATGGCGGTGCCGAAGGTCAGTACCACGAGGGCGGCCAAGGCGCGGCCCAGCCAGGCTGCCCGCGGCGGGTTGGTGGCGCTGCCCCTGCCCGTCTGGTTGCTGGTCTCGGTGTCCATTGTTATCTTCCTTTCGCGCCGGTGGCGCAGGTTTCCGGCACTCGCGCCCTGGCCCCTGAGGGCTTGCGGGCGCGAGGTGTCCGCTTAGGAGTACCGGATCCTGGGGTCCAGGGCCGGGTAGACGAGGTCGGCCAGCAGGTTGCCGACCACCACGAAGAGGGCGGTGACGATGACGCCACCCATGATGACGGGGATGTCCACCAGCTGGATGGCCTGCCAGATCATCTGGCCGATGCCTGGCCATCCGAAGACGCTCTCGACGATGACGATGCCGCCCATGAACACGCCGATGTCGAGCCCCACCAGGGCCACCACGGGCAGGACGGCGTTCTTGAGGACGTGCTTGAAGACCACCTTGGTGGGGAACACGCCCTTGGCGCGGGCCGTGCGCACGTAGTCCTGCCGCAGTACCTCGATCATGGCGCTGCGGGTGACTCGCGCGTACCAGCCGCCGCCTGCCAACCCCACCGTTATCGCGGGCAGGATGACGTGCAGCGGCGTGCCGTAGCCGCCCAGGGGGAAGATGGGCAGCAGGTAGCTGAGGAAGTAGATGAGAAGGAGCCCCACCACGAACTGGGGCGCCGAGACGCCCACGAAGGCCAGCGCCATGACGGTCTGGTCGACGCCCGTGCCGCGCTTGAGGGCGGCCATGATGCCGGCCGGGAGTCCGATGAGGAGCTCGAAGACTATTCCCGCTAGGGCCAGTTGCACCGTGGGCAGCAGCCTGGCCCTGATGAGGCGCGTGACCTCTGCCTTCTGGGCGTAAGACCGCCCCATCTTGCCGGTCACGAGACCCTTGACGTAGCTCACGTACTGCACCGGGAGCGGCCGGTCGAGGCCCAGTTCGGAGCGGATGCTCGCCACGGTCGCGGGGGTGGCGCTGCGCCCCGCGATCATGCGGGCCGGGTCGGCCGGCAGCAGGAACACGAGCAGGAACGTGATCACGGTGACGCCCAACATGACGCCCACGGCTTGCAGCAGTCGCTGAGCGAGGTACCAGATCATCGGCGCTCCGACAGGTCGAGCGCGTCGCGCAGGCCCTCGCCCAGGAGGTTGAAGGAGAGGCTGGTGATGAGGATGGACACGCCGGGGAACACGACCAGCCATGGGGCGTTGAGGAAGTATGACTGGCTCTCGTTGATGATGCCGCCCCACGACGGCGTGGGGGGCTGCACGCCGACTCCCAGGAACGAGAGGCTGGCCTCCAGCAGCACCGTGGTGCTGATGCCCAAGGTGCCGAACACCATGAGGGTGGAGACGAGGTGCGGCAGGATGTGCTTCACGAGCGTGCGGAAGGTGCCCACGCCCAGGGCGCCGGCCGCCTCGACGAACTCGCGACGGCCTATCGACAGGACCTGCGCGTACACGGCCCGCGCGATCCATACCCAGTTCACCAGCGCGATGACCAACGCCACGATCCACAGGCTGGGGCGGAGGATGGCGGCGAGCGCGATGGCGAGGATGAGCGCGGGGAAGGCCGTCATGACGTCGGTTATCCGCATGAGCACGGTCTCCGGGACGCCCCGGAAGTAGCCGGCGGCGACCCCGACCATCAGGCCGATCAGTACCGCTACGCCGTTGGCCGCCACGCCCACGATGAGGCTGATGCGGGCCCCGTAGATGACGCGCGAGAGGAGGTCGCGCCCGAGTAGGTCCGTCCCGAACCAGAACGGCCTCTCGGGCGGCAGCGGGAAGCCTTCGAGCGTCAGCCCGTCGAAGTACTGCTTGGCAGGATCGTGAGGGGCGAGTAGCGGCGCGAAGATGCTGACGAACAGCACCAGGAGCACACCGATCAGCCCAGCTACGGCTGCGCGGTTGCCCACGAACCTTCTCACCCACTTAGGCGCTCGCCCTACTGCACTGCCACGACCGACGGCCTTCGCCGCGCTCCCGCTCGCCACTGCGTAATGCCCTCCCGGCTCGCCCCAGAACCCCTCAGACGATTGTATACAGGTGGCTCCGCAACGGCCAACCGGTCTTGGGTCCGCGGCGTCCAAGGGGCCGGAGTGTCCTGCGCAGGGTCGACCGTGCGCTTGCCTATCGGGGGCGCGTAGTCCGACATGGGCGCCGAGGAGGACGGGCGAACCGCGCGCTTGCCTATCGGGTCACGGGCGGGCCCAGCGGTCCAGGAGCCCGAACCCGGCGGCGAGCTCACGGGCCTCGCCGGTCACCCGCGGCGCGCCTGCTGCCACGTTCAACTGCGGCGCCCGCAACCAGTCCTCGCCCCCGCCCCAGATCTCGAAGCTCCCACCGGCCTCGCGGACGATCACGGCGCCCGCTGCCACGTCCCAGGCCTTCAACCCGAACTGCCAGAAGAAGTCAACGCGGCCGTCGGCCACGAAGCAGAAATCGCGCGCCGCCGAACCGCTGGCGCGAACCCCTGCGGAGGCGCCCGCAAGGCGAGCGAAGAACTGCTGCTGCGCCGCGTGGTCTCGCACCGACTCGGTGAAGTTCGTGGTGAGCAGCGAGTGCGAGAGAGGTGGGTCCTCCGCGAGCCTCAGGCGCTCGTCGCCAAGCCAGGCGCCGCCGCCCTTGACGGCCCAGTAGACGCCTCCCGAGGCGGAATCGTAGATGGCTCCCACCACGCTCTCGCCCGCTTGCACCAAGCCGATCGACACGCAGAAGCCGGGGTAGTTGCGCACGAAGTTGTGGGTTCCGTCGATCGGGTCGATGACCCAGACGGGGTCGGTGTCGTCGAAGTCGGTCAG
The DNA here is from genome assembly GCA_032027045.1 of Truepera sp. Classification (NCBI taxonomy): domain Bacteria; kingdom Thermotogati; phylum Deinococcota; class Deinococci; order Trueperales; family Trueperaceae; genus Truepera; species Truepera sp. The sequence goes on from JAVSMU010000001.1 coordinate 1,184,120, forward strand.
GCCCTCCTCGCCCAGCAAGCCGAACGCCGGGTAGGCGGCCCGGAGCTCCTCGGCTATGCGCCTCTGCGCCTCCACGTCCACGCGCGTGACCACGTCACCCGGGGAGGTCTTGGTGCTAATCCCTAAATCGGCGTGGCCCCTGAAATGCTGCAACTGCTCGTGCCGCGCCCAACTCCCGACCTTCAGAGCGAGGGGCACGAGGAGGTCCTTGACGGCGTTGAGTTCGGCGCTGCTCAGCGAGTCTGCCATGCCGACGATGCTAACCCTGAGTAGGCCCCCGACCGGGCGACCCTCACCGCGCCATGAAGAAACCGCTGCTGACCCTCACCCGCAACGGCCCCCCGGCCAAGCGCCGGCGCACGCCTTCCTCCCACTCGGCAAGGCTTTTCAGGACGGCCGCGCTGGGCGTTTCTGGCAGGTAGACCAGAGAGCGGAGGTAACCGAGCACGACGGCCTCGTCGTCGACCAGCAGCTCCTCCTCGCGCCTCAGCACGCTCACGCGGTCGAACTGCTCGCCTAGTTGCTCGGCCCCGCTCTCGAGCGTGAACTTCAGCGGTGCGCTTGGTTGCACATCCACCACGCCCGCGAGCGGACCCGCAAGCTCCTTCAGGCCGGCCAGGTGTTGCTCACCGTTCGTGGCGGCGAACAGCGTGCTGCCCGGTGCCAGCACCCGGCGCAGCTCCGCCACGCCCCGTGCCAGGTCGGGGACGTGATAGAGCATGTGGTTCGCGAAAGCCATGTCGAAGGCGGCGGTACCGAACGGCAGGTCCTGGACGTCGGCCCGAAGCACCCGGGCGCTCAACCCTGCCTCGGCTGCCGCACGCTTGCTGGCCTCCACCATCCCCTCCGAGATGTCGGTCAGGGTCAAACGCCAACCCGGCGGCACGCGGTCCGCGTTGGTGCTCCAGAGCCGCGACGTCCCGGCGCCCACCTCCAGCACGCGGGCGTCCCCCACTGCCGGCGCGTGGGAGAACAGCCAGCGGTGGAAGTCCTCCTGGCGGCTCGGATAACGCTCGTAGAGCGCGATGCGGGCCTTCAGCCTGTCGGGGGTGCGGTAGGCGTCCAGCATTTACCGAACGTTACACGCCTACGCACACCCTTGAACCGTATTGCCGAGTCGATGGGCCAGTGAGTCGCGGATGCGCAACGTGAAAGGGCGAGGCATATGTGTCGCGTCACTGCGCCCCGTGCTCGTCGGGCCCTAGAGTTCTGGCGAAGCATGGACCACGGAGTTCAGGTGTGTCTGGTGACAAGGGGCCCGCAAGCTGCTGCTTGCGTCGGGCGGGCTCCTCGCGCCGCACGGCGACTTCCGAGGCCGTGACTTCGGGAAGGGGAAACGTATGAGTAGAGTAGGTCGATGGGCCTTCAGGGTCCTCGTTCCTCTAGGCTTGATGCTCGTCTTCGCCGGTGCCTCGGCCAAGCCCGCTTACTTCGTTCAGGCGAACGTCGTGAGGGGCGCGGTAGGGGCAATGGGCGCGGTCTGCGTGGCCAACTCGGTCTTCGTGCAGGGCGAGGAGATCGTGTGGCTCGCGTACGTGTACGACGCCGACACCGGCGAGCTGATAACCCAGGCTGATATCGACGCCAAGGGCATCAAGGTCTACGGCGAACTGGACAGTGGCGTTAAGGTCGAGCTGCACTACGGTCCACACCCGCCTGGCGCGCCGCAACAAGAGGTGTACTACGCCGCGGCTTGGCAGATTCCAGTCGACTACGCCACCGGCAGTTACCAGTGGTCCGTAGTGGTGGAGGACGCCGCTGGCAACACCGCTAGCTATCAACCCATGGGCCACACCGTTGGCCTTGGGGGCCTAAACATCGTCGCACCGGCTTCGGCCGGTGCGACACCCGCCCCGTCCGGTGCGCCCGCTGCTCCGGCCGGCGCGGCTTCCACTCCACCCGCCACTACCACCGCCGACGCGGCCCCCGCCGCCGACGGCAAGAAGCTATTTGATTCCAACTGCGCTGCCTGCCACCAGGCCACCGGTGTCGGCATCCCCGGTTCCTTCCCGCCCCTCGCAGGCAACCCGATCATCACGGCCGACGATCCGACGTTGATCACGCGTATCGTGCTGTACGGCTTGCAGGGCAAGATCACGGTCGAGGGTGTGGACTACGACGGCGTCATGCCGGCTTGGGAGCACGTCTTCAAGGACGACGAGATCGCCGCCATCCTCACCTACGTTCGCAGCCAATGGGGGAACTCGGCCAGTGCAGTCGACACCACCTTGGTCGCAGCTCAAAGGGCGAAGCCGGGCTCGGCCGATGACAACTACGCTCAGCTTCCGAAGTAGAACCTTACTGGCGGCCGCAGTGCTGGCCGTAACCGGTATGGCCTTCGCACAGGATGGCAAGCTGAGCTTCTCGCCTGCTTCGGGGTCGGTGGGCACCTCGGTCACGGCCACGGCCTCAGGCCTCCGGCCGGGGCAGGCCTACGACCTCGTGTGGGCTAGCGCTGACGCCGCCTGGAACGCGGCCGACGGCGAGTTCTACGGAGTCACGGCGGAGGAGACCCGCTCCACCCTCGGCCAGTTGGCGGCCGATGCGCAGGGCAACGCAACCCTTACCTTCACCGTGCCCGAGGACTACGGCTACATGCACAACGTGTTCGTCTCGCAGGGCGGGGACGAAGCCGCCAGGCAGGGCTTCGTGGTGGTTCCGAGCCTCAGCATCTCGCCCACGTCCGGACCCCCTGGAACCCCGATCACCGTGACGCTCACGGGGGTCGGCTACCGCTTCTGGGAGTTGGTGTGGCACCTCCTCTACGATGGCGCGCATAGCGGCTGGATCTCGGCCATCACCACCAAGGGCACCGCCACGGCGATCATCCCGGCCACCGGCCCCGTCGGCCTTCATTCGCTCCAGGTGCTTTCCGGCACCCACCCAGTGCCCTACCTCAACCAGCAACAAGCGCCCATCTACCTCCCGCAGGTGCCCACGGTGATGGGAGCCCTTTTCGAGGTCACTGACGGTCCGGCAGTGGCCTGGCCCTCCTTCGGCGAGCAAGAATTGCCCAGGCAGCCGGGCACCCAGGCGCGCGACACGGGCGCCGCGCTTATGGCCGACTTCCTTAGCGGCACGGTTGGCAGCCCGGTCAAGCTCTCCGGCGTCGGTTTCCCCGCGGGCGCGGCGATAGACCTGAGTTTCAGCGCCGTACGCGGCAACCGCCTGAGCGGCAAGGGCTGGGACGAGACCCAGTTGCCCCTCGGCACCGTGACCGCAGATAGTAAGGGCGCCTTTGAGTACTCCTTGACGACCCCCGACGACTTGGGCGGCTCACACACCATCACCGCCACCAGCGGCGACGTCAGCGCCGACTTGGTCTACACCATCACCGCCAGCATCGCCGCCGCACCGACGGCTCCGGTCGAACCCGGGGGCGACATCACGGTCACCATCAAGGGCGTGGGTTGGACCGAGACGGCCAACATCTTCACGCTGCTGCTCGACAACGGCTACATCGGTTACGGCTGCGGCTTCAATAGCAAGGGCACCGTCACCATCAACCTCAAGGCCCCGGCCCGCTCGGGCACGCACTTCATCAGCCTCTACCCGGCCATCTACCAGGGCGACCTGGCCGGTCCGGGCGCGCCGCCCAACACGGCAACCGCCAACGCCACTTACCTGCAACTACCCATGCTCAACTACCAGGACCACCCGGTGGAGGAGATCCCTGCCTTCCAGATCGCCTTCGAGGTCAAGTAGTCGCACGGCGCGCCTCCTACCTCAGGAGGCGCGCCGCTCTAGAACGCTGCCCTGGCCGCCTCCGCCACGAGCCCGATGGCCTCGTCCGGCAGCCACGGGTGGATGGGCACGCTGATCACCCGCTCGCAAGCGCGTTCGGCCACCGGCGCCTCACCGAAGTGAGCGCCGGCGGGCTGGCGCGTGAGCGGCGCCGGGTAGAAACGGCTGAACGCCACGCCCCGCGCCCGCAGGCCCGACTCGAAGGCCTCGCGCCTGGCAGGAGGCAGGCGCAGCGTGAACTGGTGGTAGCGGTGCTCGGGCCGCTCGGGCGGCAGCGTGAGCCCGTCGGGGCCCACAGGCAGCCCGGCCAACGCGGCGCGGTAGGTACCGGCCCGTTCCTGGCGGCGGGCGTTCCATGCATCCAGCTTTTCCAGCTTGATCCGCAGCACGGCGGCCTGTAGGGCGTCGAGCCGCGAGTTGTGACCCAGCCCCTCGTGCAAGTACTTGTTCTGTGGGCTCGAGCCGTGGCTGCGCAGGCTCCGCAGCTTGCTCGCGAGTGCGTCGTCGTCCGTGGTGATCAAGCCACCGTCGCCGTAGGCCCCGAGGTTCTTGGTGGGGTAGAAGCTGAAGGCGCCCAGGGCGCCGAAGGTACCCACGCGCCTGCCCCCCAGCTTGGCGCCGAACGCCTGCGCGCAGTCCTCCAGGACCGGGATGTGGTGAGCATCGGCGATGGCCACGATGGCCGAAACGTCGGCCGGGAGGCCGAAGATGTGGACGGGGAGGACGGCCTTGGTGCGCGGCGTCAGGGCCCGCTCGAGGAGTTCGGGGTCGAGGTTGAGCGTCTCCTCGGCCACGTCGACGAACACCGGGGTTGCGCCCAACCGCAAGATGGCCTCGCTGGTGGCGAAGAAGCTGAAGGGCGTGGTGACCACTTCGTCCGCCGCGCCCACGCCCAACGCCTCGAGGCCCAGGACCAGTGCGTCGGTGCCGGAGTTCAGGCCCAGGGCGTGGCGCGCGCCCAGGTACCCGGCCGCCTCGCGCTCGAACCCTTCCACCTCCGGGCCCCCGATGAAGTGGCCGGTGCGCAGCACGCGCTCGACGGTGGGTTGCAGCTCGCTCCAGATCTCCTCGACCTCGCTCTTCAGGTCGAGCATCGGGTAAACAACGTCGGTCGACACGCCGGTAAGCATAGGACCAATGACCCGCTCGCGTGCGGGGGCGCCCACATATACTCAGACTCGGTTGACCGCGTTTACGGTCGGCCCCAGGAGGCTTTAAAGTGCGATTCGAAGGCAAGGCTCGAGGGCGCAAGCGGCGCCAGGTTCTCGCCCTGGTGGCATGCCTCGGCCTGCTCGGGGCGGCCGCGGCGCAGCGTCCGGTGACCCTGAGCGGGACCATCATCAACCCGACGGGCAAGTCGGGCACCGTCGTGGCCTGGGCCGGATATTTCAACATGAGCCCCAGCGGCGCCGTCGCGTTCGGCGAGGTTCTAGCAGACGGCAGCTTCAAGTTCGACCTGCCCGCGCAACTGCGCGGCGACGTGCTTCACCCCATCGAGGCCAAGAACGTATGCCAGAGCGGCGGTCAGGACCTCCGCATGGAACCGAGTAGCGCGCTGCACATCCTCGTCAACACCCTCATGGCGTTCGACACGACCTCCACGCCCGTCGTGGCGATGCTGGCCTCCTCGAAGGACCTTCTCGACCGCCTCGCGGTGGATAAGCACGACGTGAAGCCCGGCGACGCGCTCGGCTATTACCTCTACTCCTACGAACCTCTCACGATCTCCGGCAGCTGCGAGAGCGCGGACGGCCTGAACGTGACTTACGACGTGCGTGCCTCGAAGGGTTGGAACCTCATCAGCTACACGTTCGAGGAACAGGGCGGCACGGTCGTCGGCAAGTTCCAGACGGTGAGGAGCCTCCCCGCGGAGCTCACCTGGGTGTCGCCGGTCGACTGAGTGCCGTAGCTGTCGGTTGGGTGTCGGTAACTCTGACGTTCTGGGCGGCCGCGCCACGCATGGCCCGTGTCAACTCGAAACTAATTCGTACCGGGGGTGGCCTTGCGCTCTCGCCCGGCCGCATGTTCTACTGCCGAATCGTTCGCGCCGGGCCAGGCGCCCACGCGAGCGGTGCCGCCACCGAGCAGGACGTTGGGTGGCCTTATCGAGAGCGGCCGAGGGACCTGGCCCGACGACGCCGCAGCAACCAGCCTTCATTCAGGCGGGTGCTAACTCCAGCCGGAAGCACAGCCACGATGGTGAGCGACCGGACAGATAGGGGCGAAGAGCCTCATCTTTACGACCCGAAGGAACAGGCGCGTGCCAACGAGACGATCTCGGGCCCAGCGCCGAAGCCGGAACGGTCATCGAGGAGGGCCGGCATGCACCACTTGCAACTACACGCGCACCGCTTGAGGCGCCCGGGCAACACCCCTTCACCTCAACGAATGTTCTAGGCGGCTCTGGCCGCGAAGCCGAGGCGCTCCGCCCCTACGGCTGGTGGGGCGGGCGGTTCGGCTGCATGGCGCCCGCGGGTGGCCGGTAGACGCGGACCCGCCGGCTCCACTAACGCACGAGCAACGCGCTAGTACGGTTGTGCACGAGCACGCATGCTAGTGCACCCGCTCACAAGCAACTTTGAGGGGCACCCGCTCACGAGCACCCATGCGCATGCACACAAGCGCCAGCGATCCGACTCGCTCGGGAGCACCCCAAGACCTTCGTTCCCACCGCGCTGACCGCGGACCTTGAACAGGAGCACCACCCAAATGGCCTACCGCTTCGAAACGCTGCAGATCCACGCCGGGCAAGAGACGGTGGAGGGCACCACCAAGTCTCGCGCCGTCCCCATCTACCAGACGACCGCCTACAACTTCGACAGCGCAGATCACGCCGGGCGGCTCTTCGCGCTGCAGGAGTTCGGCAACATTTACACCCGCATCATGAACCCGACCAACGACGTGCTGGAGAAGCGCATCGCGGCCCTCGAGGGGGGAGTCGCGGCGCTTGCGACCGCTAGCGGGCACGCCGCCGAGTTCCTTACCTTCACGATGCTGGCCGAGACGGGCGACAACATCGTGGCGTCGCCCAACGTCTACGGGGGCACCAAGAACATGCTGAGCGTCTCGCTACCGCGCCTGGGCATCGAGGGGCGCTTCGTGGGCGGCGACGACGACCTGGCCGACTACGACCGCCTGATAGACGAGAACACCAAGGCCGTCTACCTCGAGACCATCCCGAACCCCAGCCTGCGCCTGCCCGACATCCGGTCGATCGCCCAGCTGGCCCATGACCGCGGCGTGGCGGTGGTGGTCGACAACACGGGCGGCATCGGCGGCTACCTCTACCGTCCGGGCGACCACGGCGCCGACATCGTCATCCACTCTGCCACCAAGTGGATCAACGGCCACGGCACGGCACTGGGCGGCCTGATCGTCGACATGGGTTCTTTCGACTGGGGCAATGGCCGCTACCCCGGCTTCTCGGAGCCCAGCCCCAGCTACCACGGGCTCGTCTTCTCAGAAGTGTTCGGCAAGGGCTCGCAGTTCGGCAACATCGCCTTCGCCATCCGCGCCCGCGTGGAGGGCCTCCGCGACCAGGGCCAGGCCCTCGCCCCCCAGAACGCGTTCCTTCTCCTGCAGGGGCTCGAGACGCTCAGCCTGCGCGCCGACAAGCACATCGAGAACACGCGCAAGCTCGTGCAGTGGTTCCTGAAGCAACCCGAGGTTGAGAGCGTCAACTACCCCGAGCTCCCGGGCCACCCGAGCTACGAGCGCGCCCGCGCCGAGTTCCCCAAGGGCGCCGGTGCGTTCTTCACCTTCGACATCGAGGGCGGCACCGAGGCTGGGAAGGCCTTCCTCGACGCCGTCAAGCTGGCCTCGCGCCTCGTCAACCTGGGTGACGCCAAGACCTCCGTCACCCACCCCGCCAGCACCACCCACTCGCAGCTCGACGAGGCAGGGCTCATCGCCGCGGGAGTGGCCCCGGGCCGCATCCGCGTGACCCCAGGACTGGAGCACATCGATGACCTCATCGAGGACTTCTCCCAGGCGCTGGCGGCAGCCAGAGGCGAGCGCGCCGGCGTCGCGGCCGACTGATAGCGGCAGCCGCATTAGGCCCGTGAGCCACGAGCGCCCCGAGCGCCCAGTCCTCGTCCACGAGACGTGGGGCGATCATGCCGCCCTCATCGCCCGCGCGAGCACGGGCAAACAGGGGAGCGTGGGGCAGGTTCGGCCGCGCCTGGCGGACGTGGCCACCCCCGAGCGACCGCTGAACCTGCAGCGCGGCGGCCGGCTCGAGCGGGTGGCCGTGGCCTTCGAGACCTACGGCGAACTGAACGAGGACGGCAGCAACGCCGTCCTCATCGCCCACGCGCTCACGGGCTCGGCGCACGCCGCCGGCGTCACCGACCGGGAGGACGTGCCGGGCTGGTGGGACCCACTCATCGGCCCCGGCAAGCCGGTGGACACGCGGCGCTTCTTCGTCATATGCAGCAACGTGCTCGGCGGCTGCTACGGCACCACCGGGCCGAGCAGCCTCGACCCCGACACGGGCCACCCCTACGGCCCCGACTTCCCCAGCTACACGATCCGCGACATGGTGGAGGTGCAGCACCGGCTCCTCGTCCAACTCGGCGTCACCAGCCTGAGGGCCGTCATCGGCGGCAGCATGGGCGGCATGCAGGTCCTCGAGTGGGCGGCCGGCCACCCCGAGATGGTGCGCGGCATCGTGCCCATCGCCATCGGCGCGCGTCACTCCGCCTGGGCCATCGGCCTGAACGAGGTGGCACGGCGCGCCATCACCGCCGACCCGGCGTGGCAGGGGGGCCGGTACGCGCTCGAGCGTCAACCCGAGACGGGCCTCGGGCTGGCCCGCGCCATCGCCATGCTCACGTACCGTTCGTATGACTCCCTGGAGCAGAAGTTCGGACGTGAGCGGGTGAACGGCGACGTGCGCGGCTCCGATCGAGGCGTGCGCAACCCCAAGGACAGCCCGCGCGGCGCCACATCAGGCTCGCACGGCGCCAGCGCAGACTCGCACGGCCCCACCGCCGCCTTGCGCGGTGCCAACGACGCCCTCGACGCTTCGTTCCAGATCGCGTCGTACCTCGCCTATCAGGGCGTGAAGCTCGTGGAGCGCTTCGACGCCAACACCTACTTGAGCCTCACTCGCGCCATGGACGATTACGACCTGGCCGAGGGCCGGGGAACGCTGCGCCAGGTGTTGAACAAGATGACCATGCCCGCGTTGGTCCTGGGTATCGACTCAGACGTCTTGTACCCGGAGGCCGAGGCCAAGGCCCTCGTGGAGCACCTGCCCGCCGCGCGTTACGCCACCATCTCCTCACCGCACGGTCACGACGCGTTCCTCATCGAGTACCCGCAGCTTGCGGCGCAGCTCAGGCGCTTCCTCCAGGACGATTGACGCCCGGGGCCGCGGTGCCCGCCTGCTCCAGCGAGCCGGCCATCATGAGCCCGAGCTTCTCGGGCGTCGCCTCGGCCTGGCTCATCTCGCCCATCACGCGGCCCTCGTACATGACGATGATGCGGTCCGAAAGGCTCATGATCTCGTTGAGGTCGGCGGAGACGAGCAGGACCGGCAGGCCCGCGTCGCGCGCGGCGACGATCTGCTGGTGGATGAACTCGATGGCGCCGATGTCTACACCGCGCGTGGGTTGCGCCATGACGAGGACGCTCGGGCCGCGCTCCAGCTCCCGCGCCACGATGAGCTTCTGCGCGTTACCCCCGGAGTAATGGCTGACGGTGATGTTCGGGTCCGTTGGCCTGACGTCGTAGTCCTTGATCAGCTTGCGCGCGTGATCTTCTATGACGCCCGCGCGCAGCAGGCCCACCGCGCCCGTGTAGGGGGCCAGGTAATGATCACCCAGGATCGAGTTGAGAGAGGCCGAGAACGGCATCACCAGGCCGCGGCCCGTGCGGTCCTCGGGAACGTGGCTGATACCGAGCTCGTGACGTTGCCGCACGTCGTGTTCGGTGATGTCCTGCAGCGCGGGGTCCTGCCGCGACCGGGCGAGCACGGTGCCGGAGTCGGCGAGGCGCAGGCCGGTGATGACCTCGACCAGCTCCGACTGCCCGTTCCCCTCGACACCCGCGATCCCCAGGATCTCGCCGTGCCTCAACTCGAAGCTGACGTCGTCCAAGACGTTGCGCGGCTTGGTGACGTGCTTGAGCACCAGGTTCCGCACCTCCAGCGCGACGGTGCCGGGGTCGGCGGGGCCCTTCTTGACGCGCAGGAGCACGTCGCGGCCGACCATCATGTTGGCCAGGCGGCGCTGGTCGGTGTTGGCGCGTTCCACCGTGCCGATCATGGCTCCGTCACGCATGACGCTCATGCGGTCGCAGATCTCGACCACCTCGTCGAGCTTGTGGCTGATGAACACGGCCGCGTGGCCCTTGGACGCGAAGTCTCGCAGGAAGCGGAAGAGACCGACCGTCTCCTGGGGAGTGAGCACGGCCGTCGGCTCGTCGAGAATCAGGATGCGCGCCTGGCGGTACAGCGCCTTCAAGATCTCGACCTGCTGCTGCAGCCCTACGGGCAGGTCCTCGATTCGGTTGTCCGGAGCGATGTCGAACCCGAACTCCTCGATGAGCTCCTCGGTACGGCGGGTGGCGGTACGCATGTCGAGCACGGGGCCCACGCGCGGCTCGGAACCCAGCACGATGTTCTCCGCCACCGTGAGTGGCTCGACGAGCATGAAGTGCTGATGCACCATGCCGATGCCGAGGGCAATGGCCTCGCGCGCCGAGCGGATGACGACGGACTTGTCGTTCACCTGGATCGTGCCGGCATCGGGTTGCTGCATGCCGTAGAGGATCTTCATGAGCGTGCTCTTGCCGGCGCCGTTCTCGCCGACGAGCGCGTGCACCTCGCCCCAGTCCACCGTGAAATCGACGTCCTGGTTGGCTATCACCAGCGGGAAGCGCTTCGTGATGCCCCGCATACTGACGGCATGGGCCATGCGCCAGTATACTGGCGTCGAGCTGGCCGGCGTAGGGCTGGCTCAGGAGTTCTAGCCGCACCGGTGGTGTGGTTCTCGTGGGGGCGACACGGCTTCGACGGGGCCCTTCGAAGGTGAGGCTGCGCGTCGCGGGTGCAGCTGGCCGCGTCAACAAGCTGCAACGCCATTAACTGGCAACGATAACTACGCTCTAGCTGCTTAACCGCGGTTAGCGTTCCCCGGAAGCCCCGCCCACGGCTCGCCGGACCGAACGTCCTAAAGTGGGCTGGCCGTAGGGTTCGGACGTTGACCCGAAGGCGAGACTTCTGACGTCTAAGCGCTCGGCAGTGCCCGCCGATGAGCCAGCCGCGCGCCGACAATCGATCAACGGCTACACGCGTAGACGCCCACTGTAGGGGGTTTCGGACGCGGGTTCGACTCCCGCCGCCTCCACCACCCGCAAGCAGGCGGCCCGTCACTCCGGATCGACGTCGGAGGCTGACGGGCCGCCTGATTTGGCCCGCACCGTGAAATCATGTTCCTCAAGACCATAAGCGCTTACGCTTCCCATACTTCGCGCGCAGGTCGCTCACGTATCACGCGAAGTAGTGCATGACCACCGTCGTGCTACTCTTCGCGCGTGGACCTATTCTGGTGCACCCTGGGCGGGGCGCCGTGCCCCGGTACGGTTGTCCCTGTCGCCCCGAGAGCACGTCTGAACAGAATGGCACGTGGCAATTCCGTCCACGGTCGCTCAATAGTCATCGGATATAGGAGCACCACCTCATGCGTAAGACACTAGCTAGCTTGACCGTCCTTCTCGCGTTCGCCCTCTCAGCAGCGGCGTTCGCGCAGGGGCCCGCCTACGTCGTTAACGCCGACGTCGTTCGCGGCGCCAAGAACCCTGTCGGACCGACGTGCGTCCTCACGCCCGTCTTCAAGACCGGTGAGCAGGTCGTGTGGCGCGCGGTGGTCTACGACGCCGCGACGGGCGAGAAGCTCACGCCCGAAGAGGTCGTGGCCAGGGGCATCAAGGTCACCGCCAAGCTCGAGGACGGCACTTCGTTCGACATGGAATACGGCCTGCACCCCAAGGATCCACCCCAAATCTACCTCTTCGTCGGCGCCTGGGTCATCCCGCCCGTTTACCCCACCGGGACGCTGCAGTACACCATCACGGTCACCGATGACGCGGGTAACAGCGTCGTCTGGGAACCGATCGGGCAGGACCGCGAGGGCGGTTACAGCTCGTTGATGACGATCGAGAAGAGGTAAGAGGTGGCAGTCTCCGACCACGGAGCGCAAGCGGCGGCACCCAAGGGTGTGCCGGCGACCCGCGACAAGGGGCGCCTCAACACCCCGCCAAGCGAGTGGCCCGAGGAGGCCTTCGGGCGCAGCGCGCGCCTGTCGACCGGCGAGTTCGCCCTCTTCGCCATGCGCGTGGTGCTCGGCCTCAGCATGCTGCAAGTGGCCTACAACCTGGCCCGCGGCGGCTGGGACGCTTGGCTGAACGCCGGCGCCCTGCTGCCGGGCGTGGTCAAGGGGCCGATGGGCGACATCTACACGGCGCTGTGGGGCAACGAGTTCGTGCTATGGCTCATCGTCTTAGGGGCGGCGGCCGTCGGCATCGGCATGGTACTGGGCCTGCTCACACGCGTCTCGGCCCTGGTCGGCACGCTCATGATGTTCAGCTTCTACACGGCCGACATGCCGCCAACCAACGGCTGGTTCGAAGTCCAGCTCATCCAGATGTTCGCCTTCTTCCTGGTGGCGTCCTTGGGCGCCGGGCATGTCTGGGGGGTAGACGCCCTCCTGCGTAAACGGGAGAAGGCGCACTGGTGGTACTGGCTGCTCGGTTAGGCATCCCCAACACCTAGGCTCGACCGTTTGGGCGTCCCCCGGGAACGTTGCGACGATCCTCCGAACTCGGGGGCGCCCCTTCCTGATACGTGCACTTCTCTGCAAGTGCCCCCTCGCCAGTGCCCGCCTTCTGAGTACGCCCGCCTCTCGAGTATCTGCGGCGGCGTCCAACGCTTCCAGCAGCAAGGCACATGAAAGCAGTGAACACATGGATGACTCACCAATCACCAAAGGCACGGGCCATGGCGGACGCTGGGTCCAGCTCGTCGCCCTCCTGTCGCTCGTAGGCATGCTCCTCGGCGCCGCCTTCGCCCAGGGCGATGCCGCCAGCTCCCAGGCGACCTTCCCGAAAGGCATCGTCGGCGAGGTCGACCTCAGCCCCGACCACGGCGTCGTCGGCGCCCACGCCACGCTCACCGGCAGCGGCTTCGATGCCGGCGCCGAACTCCAGATCTTCTGGGGCGCCTTCAAGGGCAAGTGGAAGCTCGAGATGAAGGACGGCGAGTACACCGGCACCTTCTCGGGCCGCGAGTTCGAGGAGAACGACGTGCTGCTGACCACGGCGCAAGTGGGCGCCGACGGCACCTTCGCCGCCGACTTCACGGTGCCCGAGGGTTTCGGGGGCACGCACGACGTGTACGTCCGCGAGGACGGCGTGAACGTCAACAAGGCCGGTTTCAAGGTCGCGATGAGCGCCAGCATGACGCCCGAGAGCGGGCCCGTCGGCTCCGACATAACCCTCACCGTGACCGGCCTCGACATCTTGAACAACGTCGCCGGCTGGTACGCCGTCATGTACGACAACGCCATCACCGGGTTCGTCACGGCCGTCGAGACCCAGGGAACCGCCGTGGTCACCATCCCCGCCGCCGGCCGCGTCGGCAAGCACCTGGTGCAACTCCGCAACGCGCCCTTCAACTCGCCCTACCTGGCGCTGGCCTCCTCGCCCTACGCCTACCTGCCCGAACCGGAGTTCACCTTCACCGTCACCGACGGGGAACCCGTCATGCCACCCGAAATGAAGACGCAGGGCCCGGCCACCATCGCCGGCACCGAGCCGACGGGGACCGGCCCGGCAATCTGGACCGACCCGGTCAGTTCCGGCGTGTACACGGAAGGGCACATCCACGGCAAAGGCTTCGCGCCAAACACGGCGCTCGACCTCGCCTTCACCAACATGGCCGGCTCCCGCGTGACACTGGCGGGTTACGGCGCCGCCATGGTCAAGGTGGGTAAGGTGACCACGGACGCGAGCGGGGCCTTCACGCTCCCCTTCGAGACGCCCGACGTCCTCGGGGGCGAGCACAGGCTCGAGGCGAGCGCGGGCGGCGAGGTCCTCGCCACCACGCTCTTCAACATCACCCCGATCGCCATCTCGCTCGATCCGGCCGAAGGCCCCTTCGGTACCGACATCATGCTCCACATGAAGGGCGTCGGCTGGACCCAGACCGACAACATCTTCGCCATCGTGATCGACAACGTCTACTTCGGCTACGCCTGCGGCTTCAGCACCAACGGCGACGTCCAGGTGCCGTTCACCGCGAGCTGGGCTCCCGGCTGGCACGTCATCGACCTCTACCCGTCCTTCTATCGCAACAAGGACTACAGCGAGGCGGACGAGCAACCGTTCCTCTACCGCCAGGCCATCCTGACCTGGAAGGATCACCCGAACCAGATCCACTTCCGCTTCATGTTCCGCGTGCCCGAGTAGGCTCCCAAGGCCTGATGAGCAATACCGTTACTGCCGGTCCCGGATTGAGCGTCCGGGACCGCTATCTGACGCTCTGGATCTTCGTCGCGATGGCGCTCGGCGTGGCCGTGGGGGCGCTGGTTCCCGGCATCGAGGGCGCGCTCGAACGCGTGCAGGTCGGCGCCACCAACGTGCCCATCGCGATCGGCTTGATCCTCATGATGTACCCGCCCTTGGCCAAGGTGCGCTACGAGCGCCTGCCGGCGGTGTTCGGCAACGTCCGGGTGCTCCTGCTCTCCCTGGTGCAGAACTGGGTCCTCGGTCCGCTATTGATGTTCGCGCTTGCCGTGCTGCTCCTGCGCGACCGCCCGGAGTACATGGTGGGAGTCATCCTCATAGGCCTGGCCCGCTGCATAGCCATGGTCATTGTCTGGAACGACCTGGCGGGCGGGAACCGCGAGTACGCCGCCGGCCTCGTCGCGCTCAACAGTATCTTCCAAGTCCTGTTCTACGGCGCCTACGCCTACCTGTTCGCGACCGTCCTGCCCCGGGCGCTGGGACTGCAGGGTCACCTGGTCGCGATCTCCATGGGCGAGGTCGCGCGGGCGGTGCTCCTCTACCTGGGCGTGCCCTTCGCCGCGGGCGTCCTGAGCCGCGTGATCCTGATACCCGCCAAGGGGGAGGACTGGTACGAGAACCGCTTCCTACCCTTCATCAGCCCCTTGACGCTGGCAGCCTTGCTGTTCACGATTCTGATCATGTTCAGCCTCAAGGGCGGCGCCATCCTCAGCCTGCCGCTCGACGTGGCGCGCATCGCCCTGCCGCTGACCCTCTACTTCGTCGTCATGTTCCTGGTGAGCTTCTGGATGGGGCGGCGCTTCGGGGCCGACGGGGCCATCAGCACCACGCTCGCGTTCACGGCCGCCAGCAACAACTTCGAGCTCGCCATCGCCGTGGCCATCGCGGTGTTCGGCATCGGCTCTGCGGTGGCGTTTACGGTCGTCATCGGGCCCCTCATAGAGGTGCCCGTGATGATCGGGCTGGTCAACGTGGCGCTGGCGCTGCAGCGCCGCTGGTTCGGGAGTGCGGCCCGGGCGCCGGCCTAGGGTCGCTAGCCGAGGCTCGGGCGGCGGGGTCGATGGCCGGACTCCGGGCTTCCGCGCGGCGACGCCGCGGCCGAGGCGCGGGCTGCGCGGTTCGGGGGAAGTGGCGCTTGAGAAAGTACTACGCCTGTATGCCCTTCGGGTCGCTCGCAGCGCAGCATGCTATTCTCTCGCTAGCAAGCATCCTGTGGTCTAGGAGGGCCTGAACTGTGGCAGAGGTAGTACTCGAGAACGTCTACAAGCGGTTCGGTAACGTCACCGCCGTCAAGGACTTCAGCCTAGACATCGCCGATGAAGAGTTCATGGTCCTGGTAGGCCCATCGGGTTGCGGCAAGACGACCGCCTTGCGCATGATCGCCGGCCTCGAAGAGATCACCGAGGGCACCATCCGCATCGGCGACCGCATCGTCAACGACGTTCCGCCCAAGGACCGCGACATCGCCATGGTGTTCCAGAACTACGCCCTCTACCCGCACATGAACGTCTACCAGAACATGTCGTTCGGTTTGCGGTTGCGCCACACCCCCAAGGCCGAGATCGACAGGCGCGTCAGGGACGCCGCGGGCATCCTGCAGATCGAGCACCTGCTCGAGCGCCGGCCCCGCGAACTCTCGGGCGGCCAGCGCCAACGCGTCGCCCTCGGCCGCGCCATCGTGCGCGAGCCGAAGGTCTTCCTGATGGACGAGCCGCTCTCGAACCTCGACGCGAAGCTCAGGGTCGAGATGCGCGCCAGCATCACCAAGCTGCACCAGCGCCTCGGCGTCACCACGGTCTACGTCACACACGACCAGGTCGAGGCCATGACGATGGGCTCGCGCATCGTGGTCATGAAGGACGGCCTCATCCACCAGGTCGACAACCCCATCAACCTCTACGACAAGCCCGTCAACAAGTTCGTGGCCGGCTTCATCGGCTCACCGGCGATGAACTTCATGGTCGGCACCGTGCAAGACGGCCGGCTCAAGAGCCCGCAGTTCGATCTGAAGCCGGATGCCGCCCTGGCGTCCAAGCTGGCCCGGCACAACGGCAAGAAGGTCTTCGTGGGCGTGCGCCCCGAAGACATCGACCTCAAGGGCTACACCGACATCCCGGAGGGCGACAACGTCATCAAGGCCGTGGTCGACGTGGTCGAACCGCTCGGCGCCGAGACCCACATCATCGCCTCCGTGGGCGGCGACCAGAGCATCGTCGCGCGAGTCGATTCCCACGCCGCCGTCAAGCCTGGCGACAACGTCGAGTTGCTGGCGCGCCTGAGCCACCTCCACGCCTTCGACATGGAGACCGAGAACAACATCCGTTTCGAGTAGGACCGGTTTTGGCCCGTGGATGGGCGACGGGAGCGCGGCCTGGAAGGGCGGTAGACTGGTTGCCGCATGCTCCTGGCCGCGCTTCATTCCGTCGAGAAGGTCTACGGCGAGCAGGTCGTACTTGACGCCGCGACCCTCGAGCTGAGGGACGGCGACCGCACGGCGCTCATCGGCCGCAACGGTTCCGGGAAGTCCACCTTGCTCAAGCTCCTCATGCGCGTCGAGGAGCCCGATAGGGGCACCGTGTTCCAGGCCGACGACACGCGCCTGGCCATGTTGGACCAAGATCCAGAGTTCGGCGAAGCCGACACGGTCCTGAGCGTCTCGGAGCGTGCGTTCGCCGAACTCGACGAGCTGGAGGCGCGCCTATCCACGTTGGAAGCCGCGGGCCTGGACGACCCCGACCGCTACCACCTTTGGGAGGGGCTCCACGCCACCTTCGAGCGACGCGGGGGCTACGCGCGTAGGGCGCGGCGCGACGCGGTGTTGGACGCTTTGGGTTTCCGCGGCCGCCACGACGACCCGGTGCCGCGGCTCTCGGGCGGCGAGCGTACCCGACTGGGCCTCGCCCAGCTGCTGATGGCGCAGCCTGACGTGCTGCTGCTCGACGAACCGACGAACCACTTGGACATCGAGATGCGCACGTGGCTCGAGGGCCACCTGTCACGCTACCCGGGGGCGGCGCTCATCGTCTCGCACGACCGCGCCTTCCTCGACGGCGCCTGCAGCCGGACGGCCGAGGTCAGCCGGGGCGAGTTGCGAGTAGGCAACGGCAACCCCACGGAGTACCGCGCGGCGCGCTTGGAAGCGGAACGCATTCAGGCCCTGACGCGCTCGAACCAGGAGCGGGAGCTGAAGCGCCTGGACGCCGCGGCCGACCAGATGAAGCGCTGGGCGGGGCAGAGCGCCAAGCTTCACCGCCGCGCGAAGGCCATGGAGAAGCGCGCGGATCGCTACGAGGCCGACATGGTCGACGAGCTCGCGAGGGCCGAGCGCACCACCCGCTTCACCTTCGACTGCGACCCGAGCGGCGCCATCGTCCTCACCGCAGAACACATGAGCAAGAGCTTCGGCGGCACGCGGCTGCTGGACGACGTCACGCTGGAACTCAGGCAGGGCGAGCGCGTGGCCTTGGTGGGGCCGAACGGGGCGGGGAAGACCACGCTCTTGCGCCTGCTGCTCGGGGAGCTGACCTCGGATCACCCGCTGGGCGCCGTCCGCACCGGGGCCCGCGTGCGGCTCGGGTACTACGACCAGGACCTGCGCGGCGTGGACGGCGAGGCCACGCTGTTCGAGGAGCTGCTGCGGCGGATGGGCGACGCCGACGCCCACAACGTGCTGGGCCGCTTCCTGTTCCCCTACGAGGCCCAGTTCAAGTGCGTGAACGACCTGTCCGGCGGCGAGCGGGCGCGATTGGCGCTTCTCGACCTCACCCTGGCGCGCTGTAACCTCCTGGTGCTGGACGAGCCCACGAACCACCTAGACGTCGAGATGATCGAGGCGCTCGAGAACGCGCTGAACGCCTACGAGGGCACCCTGCTGCTCGTGTCCCACGACCGGCGGTTCCTTGCGAAACTGGCTACTCGCGTCTGGGAGGTGGAAGGCGGGACCTTCACCGACTACCGCGGCAACTGGGACTATTACGCGAGGAAGCGCGAGGCCACATATCGGCCATCTGCCTCGCCGCCCGCGACAAAGCCCTCCGAGCCCGCCTCGCGCGAAGCCGCCGGACCCTCGCGCTGGCAGCTCGACAGGCGCCTGGCGGGCCTCGAAGAGGAGATCCATGCGGTCGAGGCCAGGCTGGAGAGCGTGAGGGAGCTCCTGGCCAGGCCCGTCGGACTTGACGTGGCCGACCTGGCCGCTTTGGGTGTGGGTGATTGGAGCGCGCCCGGGCCGCCGCCGCCGGCCTCGGAGCTTCTCGCCGCGCTGGCGGTGGAACATGACAGTCTGGAGACGAAGCTCCTCGAGCAGATGAAGGAGTGGGACGACATCACGGATAGGCTCACTACCTAAGGAGGCGTGACCAAGATGCAACGTGTTCGTTACAGGAGTTTCGACGGGGTTCACTGGGGCGAGCTGGAGGGCGGCATGATCCACCAGCTCACGGGCATGCTCGGCTCGCCCAGCGGGCACACGGTGCCGCTCAGCGACGTGTCTTTGCTGCCCCCATGCGATCCGAGCATCATCATCTGCGTCGGCCGCAACTACGCCGCCCACATTCGTGAGATGGGCAACGACAAGGCCGGCCTGCCTACCGAGCCGGGGCTGTTCCTGAAGGGCCTCAACACCCTTACCGGCGCGGGCGACGACGTGCCTTACCCCAGCTGGACGGGCGATCTGCAGCACGAGGGCGAGTTGGCGGTAGTGATCGCGCGCGAGATGCGCGACGTGAGCCCCGAAGACGCGCTGCAGTACGTGTTGGGCTACACCTGCGCCCTCGACGTGACGGCGCGCGACAAGCAGCGCGCAGACCTGCAGTGGGTGAGGGGCAAGTCGGCCGACGGCTTCTGCCCGGTGGGGCCCTGGGTCGAGACCGACCTCGATCCGACGAACCTGCAGGTCACCCTCCGGGTGAACGGCGAGGTCAAGCAGGACGGCAACACGGCAGACATGATCTTCCCGGTCGCGGAAGTCCTCTCCTACATCAGCCGCTTCATGACGTTGGGCCCCGGCGACGTCGTGCTCACCGGCACCCCCGAGGGCGTGGGCCCGTTGCGGGTGGGCGACACGGTAGAGGTCACGGTGGAGGGCATCGGGACCCTCGTGAACCAGGTCGTCGCTGCGTGAGCGTGCCGGAGCCCTTCGATCCGGCCTCCTTGCGTGGGGGCGCCGGCGCCGGCGGGGTAGTGCCGCCCGACTACCCGCGCGTGCGCGACCTCGGGGGCGGGGTGTTGCAACTCGATACCGGGCACTGCGGCAACCCTGGAACCATAGCGGTTTTCGCGCTGCCCCTGCCCACAGGCGGCTTCGCACTGGTCGAGAGTGGCCCCGGCAGCACGAGGGCGGCGGTTCTCGCCGGCCTGGAGGGCGCCGGGCTGGACCCGGCGGAGCTGCGCTACGTCCTCCTCACCCACATCCACCTGGACCACGCCTCGGCCACGGGTGACCTGGTGGCCGGCACCGACGCCCAGGTCGTCGTTCACGAGGTGGGGGCGCCTCACATGGTGGACCCGAGCCGCCTGATGGCCAGCGCGCTGCGCGTCTACGGCGATTCCCTGGAGGTTCTCTGGGGCCACATGCGGCCGGTGCCCGCCGCCTCCGTCACTGCGGTGGCGGGCGGCGAGGAGGTCGACGTTGGCGGCCTGCGCGTGCGCGTCATCTACACCCCCGGGCATGCCTCGCACCACGTCAGCTACCTGCTGGACGACGGCACGCTCTTCACCGGCGACAGCGCCGGGGTGAAGCTGGCTGGTTCCGGGGTCCTGCGCCCCGCCCTGCCCCCGCCCGACCTCGACCTGGACGCCTGGGAGGGCAGCGTGAAGCGGATGCTGGAAGCGCGGCCCGAGCGGCTGATCCTCACCCACTTCGGTCCGGTGGCGGGTGCCGAGGCCGCCGCGGCCCACTTGCGCCTCACTTTGGAGCGCAACCGCGTGTGGAGCGAGGAGGTGCTGGGGGGCATGAACGCCGGCGAGGACGACGCAGCCCTGGTGGCGAGGATCCGGACCCTCGAAGACGCCGAGCTGGCGGCCGACGGCGCCCTGCCGGGCATCAGGCAGCGCTACAGGGTCACCTCCGACGCGGCCATGACCGTCGGGGGCGTCAAGCGTTACTTCACCAAGCTCCACCCGGAACGGTTGCGCCCCGCTTGAGGACCGCGAGTGAGACCAGGCCGGTGAGGTTCCCGCTTACGAGACCCGCCCGACTGGCCGTCCTGGCCTCGGGCCGCGGCTCCAACCTTCAGGCGCTGCTCGAGGCCTTCCCCGCGGACAACGCGCTGGGCAGCGTGGTGCTGGTGCTCAGTAACAGTCCGGATGCCCGGGCGTTGGAGCGGGCTTCGAGCGAAGGCGTGGAGGCGGTCCACGTGCCCTGGCGCAGCCGCCCCGAGTTCGAGGCGGAAGCGCAGCGACGGCTGCTCGCGGCGCGCGTGGACGTGGTGTGCCTGGCAGGGTTCATGCGGCTCTTGTCGCCCGGGTTCACCGAGGCGTGGGCGGGCCGGCTCCTGAACGTCCACCCGAGCCTGCTGCCGGCCTTTCCCGGCCTAGACGCGCACGGTCAGGCGTTGCGGGCGGGCGTCACCGAGTCTGGTTGCACTGTTCACCTGGTCGACGCGGGGGTCGACTCGGGGCCCATCATCTTGCAGCGCCGGGTGCCCGTGTTGCCGGACGACGACGTGGACAGCCTCGCCGAGCGCACGCTGAATGCCGAGCACGAGGCGTACCCGGAGGCCGTAAGGCGCCTCCTTAGCGGGGAGTTGCCGTGAAGGTCGTGGTCGTCGGAACCGGCGGGCGCGAGCACGCGCTCGCCTGGGCCCTGCGGCAGGGTGCCGCCGAGGTCGCCATGCTCGAGGCGGGGGGGACCGTTGAGCAGCTAGCCGAGGCCGTGCTGAGCAGCGCCCCCGAACTCGTGGTGGTGGGGCCCGAGGCGCCGCTGGTGGCGGGCCTCGCGGACATCCTCCGGCAGTCGGGCGTCCCGGTCTTCGGACCCTCCATGGCCGCTGCGCGCCTGGAGGGTTCCAAGGCGTTCGCCAAGGCCTTCATGGAGCGCTGGCGCGTGCCCACGGCAAAGTACGCGGCGTTCGACGAACTCGCCCCCGCCCTCGACCACCTGCGCCAGCAACCGGTCCCGATCGTTGTCAAGGACTCGGGTCTGGCGGCCGGCAAGGGGGTGACCGTCGCGAAGACCCGCGCGGAGGCGGAGGCCGCCGTACGCGCCGTGTTCGAAGGTCGGTCCGCCGCCCAGGTGATCCTCGAGGACTTCCTTACGGGCGCCGAGCTGACCGTCATGCTCTTCGTGGACGAGAGCGGTTACCGGCTCCTGCCGCCGGCGCGCGACCACAAGCGCCTGCGCGACGGCGACCTGGGGCCGATGACGGGCGGCATGGGAGCCGTGGCGCCGGTGACCCTCACTGATCCCGGGCTCCTTGGGCAGATCGAGGACGGCATCGTCAAACCCGTCCTCAGGGGCGTCCGTGAGGAGGACATGCTCTACCGGGGGGTGCTCTACGTCGGGCTCATGCTCACGCCCGCCGGACCCAAGGTGCTCGAGTTCAACGTCCGCTTCGGCGACCCGGAGGCGCAGGCGGTGCTGCCACTCCTCGCCTCGAGCGCCCCCCGGCTCTTCCTCGACGTGGCGCAAGGCCGGCTGGCCGGCGCGCCGGTGACCTGGCGCAACGCGCACGCCGCCTGCGTCGTGCTGGCGGCCCCCGGCTACCCGGAGGCGCCCGTAAGGGGCGTGGAGGTACGCCTGCCGGGCCGGCTGCCGCACGGCGTGCACGTCTTCGCCGGCGGCATGGTGCCGGTGGACCAACCGCACGTCTACTCGACCAGTGGCGGCCGCGTACTGAGCGTGGTGGCCGTCGGGCAAGATGCCGCGGCCGCGCGCGCCGCGGCCTACGACGTGGTTGCGAGCATCGAGTTCCCGGGCGCTCAGTACCGGACGGACATCGGTAAGTGATTCCCGCGTGAGGGCGCGGTAGACTCGGGCCATGCGCAACAAGACCCGGGCTGCCGCCTTACTTGCCCTCGTGGCCTTCACGCTGGCCGCCTGCGCCCCCACCACGGACGACACCAAGAGAGTGGGTGTGGCTCAGCTCACCGAGCCCATCACCTACTACCCGAACCAGACGGGCGCCACCTGGCAGTACCTGCCTAACGGAGCGCGCCTCACCGACCCGACCACGACCGTGCAGATCCTCGGCCCCACCGTCTTGGAGGGCGAGGTCTGGGTGGCCTGGAACGCGCGGGGCCGCGGCCTGGACGAGATGAGCTACCGCCAGGTCCGCCCCGACGGGGTGTGGCTCAAGCGTCAGGAGCGCCTCGGGACCACGTACGAGTTCGACCCGCCGCTTCACGAGTACCCGGCGCCCAACAGCCTGCGCGTCGGTGAGCTGTGGACGGGCACCACCAACGTTCATATCAGCGCCCAGGAGGGCAAGCAGACGCTCGACGTCAAGGTGGACTACAGCTACATCGTCGTCGACAAGCGCAAGGTGACGGTCCCCGCCGGCGAGATCGAGGTGTTCGTCATCGACTTCACCAGCCGGACCACCGACGAGAACGGCGGCATCAAGGAGGAGCTGAAACAGACCACCTGGTTCACCCCGTACTTCGGCGACGTGCGCCTGCGCAGCGGCCAAGTGCTCGTGAGCACGAACGTCGGTCCGGTAGGGACTCAGAGTCCATGAGCGCGACCCCACCGGAAGGGCTCCTGACGGGCATAGACCAGCCCGCGGACCTCAAGCGACTGAGGCCGGCGCAGCTGCCCCTGTTGGCGGAGGAGGTGCGCAGCGAGATCATCCGCGCATGCTCCCTGGCGGGCGGGCACCTGGCCTCCAGCCTCGGCGCCGTCGAACTCACCGTGGCGCTGCACTACGTCTTCGACACCCCTCGCGATCGCATCGTGTGGGACGTCGGCCACCAGACCTACGGGCACAAGATCCTCACGGGCCGCAAGGACCGCATCGAGACCATCCGCCAACCGGGCGGCCTGGCGGGTTTCACGACCTCCAGCGAGTCGGAACACGACGCCCTCACGGTGGGTCACGCCAGCACCAGCCTGGCGGCGGCTTTGGGCATGGCGTTGGCCCGGGACGCGCGCAACGCCGACTACGACGTGGTCGCAGTCATCGGTGACGGCGCCCTCACTGGCGGCATGGCGCTCGCCGCTCTCAACCAGATCGGCCACTTGAAGCCGCGTATGCTGATAGTGCTGAACGACAACGAGATGTCGATCAGCGAGAACGTCGGCGCCATCAACCACTACATGCGCACGCTGCAGGTGCAGGGGTGGTTCCAGAAGGCCGAGGACCGCGCCAAGCAACGCCTCACGCGAGTCTGGGAGCCGCTCGCCGACCTGACCAGCCGGGCCAAGAAGGCCACCCGGCGCTTCTTCGATCCGGCCAGCAACAACCCGTTCCACGCCATGGGCTTGCGTTACGTGGGCCCCATCGACGGCCACGACATCGCGCAACTCCTCTACTACCTGCGCAAGATCCGCGAGCTCGACGGGCCCACCATGCTCCACGTGGTGACGCGCAAGGGCAAGGGCTACAAGGTGGCCGAGTCCGACCCCATCACGTGGCACGGCGCCTCCAGCTTCGATCCGCTGCACCCCGTGGCCAAGGGCAAGAGCTACACCTGGTCGAACGCCTTCGGCGCCGCCGCCGATCAGTTGACCAGCAGCGACGACCGCGTCTGGGTCATCACCCCAGCCATGCGCGAGGGTAGCGGCCTGGTCGAGTACAGCAAGCTCCACCCGGACCGCTACATAGACGTCGGCATCGCCGAGGACGTGGCGGTGACAGTTGGCGCGGGGTTGGCCTTGCGGGGCGAGAAGCCGATCGTGGCCATCTACTCCACGTTCTTGCAACGCGGCTTCGATCAGGTGATCCACGACGTTGCCCTCGAGGGCCTCGACGTCGTCTTCGCCGTCGATCGCGCCGGCCTGGTCGGCGGCGACGGCGCTACCCACCAAGGGATCTACGACCTCGCCTACCTGAGGAGCGTCCCCCACGTCATGGTCGGAATGCCCAAGGACGCCGTCGAGATGAGGGGCATGCTCAAATCCGCCCTGCGCGTGGGCGGCCCGAAGGCCATCCGTTGGCCCCGTGGCGGGGTGGAAGCCGCGCCCGAGGCACCCGTGAGCGAGTGGCCCGAGGTCGAGTGGGGCACGTGGGAGCTGCTGAAGCCCGGCACCGAGGTGTTCGTCCTGGGCATAGGCCCGACTCTAGGTTACGCGCTCGAGGCCGCGGCCGACGACCCGCGCGTGGGAGTGGTGAACGCCCGCTTCGTGAAGCCGCTGGACGTGGCGCTGTTGTCGAGGCTTGCAGCCAGGACGCGCGCCTTCGTCACCGTCGAGGATCACACGGTCATGGGCGGCCTGGGCAGCGCCGTGTTGGAGGCGCTCTCCGACATCGGTTCCACGGTGCCCGTGGTGAGGCTCGGCGTCCACGACGTGAGCGTGCCACACGGCGATCCGAAGGCGCAACACGAGGAGTTGGGTTACGGGCCGAAGGCGATACGGCGCACCCTGGAGAGCCTCGGCGTGGGAAAGTATCCGGCAGCGCGCGTCGCCGGCTTCGAGTCCTGAGGCAGGCGGCGCGCGTCCCCCGCTTCGAACCTTGAGCCCGGCCCTCTGGCTTACGGCCACCGTCCGCCAGCACGCCCCTGAAGCCCCCGACTCTCGTTGACACGCCGCGCGCCGGCCGGGTATCCTACCCTTCGCCTATGAGGCCGGGAATACCGACCAGAACGGCACAGAGGCGCATCGCGGAGCCGTAGTGTAGCGGTTAGCATATCTGCCTGTCACGCAGAAGGTCGCGGGTTCAAATCCCGTCGGCTCCGCCAGAACCCGAGGGCCATCAGGGCGAGCGCCTGCCGAAGCGGCACGCTCGCCCGGCCCGAAGGCGAGGCCAGGTAGCTCAGTCGGTAGAGCATGCGACTGAAAATCGCAGTGTCGGCAGTTCGATTCTGCCCCTGGCCACCAGAGAGCGTGGGCGCCGCCACCCCCGAGAGGGCGGGCGGCGTTCCGCCTTACGCAAGCGGCCGAGGCCGAGCGCCCGCGCCAATGTAGCTCAGCGGTAGAGCAGCCGATTCGTAATCGGCAGGTCGTCGGTTCAAATCCGACCATTGGCTCCAAGAGTCTCCCCGCCCGGGACGAGATCCGGGCGGGGATTCAGCTTGCCACGCGTTCGAGCAGCTCGGCGTTGAAGAACTCCGGCAGCCCCATGCCGGTGTGCTCGCCGTTCTGCTTTTGCGTGTGAAGTATGCCCTCGGCGAGGAGCTGGAGGTGGACCTCGACGATGGCGGGATCGAACTGGGAACCGGCCCCTTCTTGAAGTATGAGGCTTGCCTCGCGCGTGGGCATGGCTGCCCGGTAGGGACGGTCGCTGGTCATCGCCTCGAAGGCATCGACCACCGCGAGGATTCGACCGAAGATGGGGATCTGCGTGCCCGCCAGGCTACGGGGGTAGCCGCGGCCGTCCCAACGCTCGTGATGCGAGCGGATGGCCTCGGAAATGACGTGGAACTCGGGGTTGATGTTCATCAGCGTGTCGGCGCCCACGGCCGCGTGCTGCTTCATCACCTCGTACTCTTCATGGGTGAGCGGCCCGGCCTTGAGCAGGATCTTGGCCGGGGTGGCCAGCTTGCCGACGTCGTGCAGGTAACCGGCCCAATAGAGCGTCTCGAGATCCCTCGGCCGCAGGCCAAGGCGCTCGCCTAGCCTCAGGGCGTTGTAAGCGACGCGCTCGCAATGACCGGACGTCTCCTCGTCGTGGCTCTCCAAGAGTTTGGTCAGCGCTTCGAGCGTCCGGGCGTACGTCCGCGAGAGGTTTGTGACGTTGGCCTCCAGGGTCAGGCGGCGCCTGGCGAGCTTGCGCCTCATGAGGCCGGAGACGAGACCGATGGAGACGAAGTAGCCCATCCTGACGGCCCAGGCGCCGGCGCCATACTCGCTCGGCGTTGAGGCGATGAGGAACGGGCTAGCCGCCAAGCCGGATAGGGCGCCGACGAGGGCGCCACCCCGGACCGAGTACCAGTAGGCGGCCAGCAAGATGACGAAGTAGAAGTTGTACACCAGCACGAAGTTCCCCGGGCCGGCAACGTGCAGCAGCACGGCGCAGGCGGCGACGGCGGCGACGAGTACGGTGATGCGGGTTGCCTGCGACTTGAACATGAGACGGCCGGGGGACCTCCGAGGATGGGCGGCACGCGGCGACTGCCTTGGGGCGCTCCCACTGGCGATCCGCGTGTTCTACATCGAATCAGCATGACACCGGGTGGCTGGGCCGATGATGAAACTTCGCATTGTCCGTACTGCGAGACAAGCTCCGGCCCTGCATTGGCGTTGCGATGCCCTCGTGGCGGCCCGCAGCGGCCGTGGCGGTCCCTAGCCCGGCGCGGCGCTCCTGTCGTTCAAAGGAACGGCGAGCGGCTCCGCGGCCGAGAGCGAGTAGGGTTCACCGCGCACCTCCACCTGGGTGAGGGCCTCGTAGGTTCGCGCCCCAGGCGTCTCGACAGCAAGCGAGATGGCGTCGCGCGTGACCCTGGCCCTGATGCGCGCGCCGCGCCAGCGCAGCTTGAACTCCAGCGCCTCCCAGCCAGCCGGGAGGCGGGGGTCGAAGCGCAGGCGGCCCCCGTCGTCGCGCATGCCGCCGAAGCCGCCCACCACCGCCTGCCACGTGCCGCCGGCGGAGGCGATGTGCACGCCGTCGGCCGCGTTGCCGTGCTTGTCGGCCAGGTCGACGTAGAGCATGCGCTCGAAGTAGTCGGCCGCCAGGTCGTGGTGCCCTACCTCGGCGGCCATGATCGCCTGCACGGCCGCCGACAGCGTGGAGTCGCCGGTGGTGAGCGGGTCGTAGAAGTCGAAGGCGGCGCGCTTCTCTGCTGGCGTGAACTCGAGCGCGTAGAGGTACATCGCCAACACCAGGTCGGCCTGCTTCAAGACCTGGTGGCGGTAGATGACCAGCGGGTGGTAGTGAAGTAGCAGCGGGCGCTTGTCGGGTGGCGTGGCGGGTATGTCCCACGGTTCGCGGTCCATGAAGCGCGCATCCTGGAGGTGCACGCCGCGCTCTGCGTCGAAGCCCACGTGCATTGAGTCGGCCGCGCGGCGCCAGAACGCCGGTTCGGAGTCCTCGATTCCCAGGCGTGCGATGAGCGCAGCGGCGGCTTCGGGCGCCGTTCGCGCGAGCTCCTCCAGCATGTCGGCCGCGAAACGCAGGTTGAAGCGCGCGGCCACGTTGGTGTAGAAGTTGTCGTCCACCACGGCGCTGTACTCGTCGGGCCCGGTCACGCCGTTGATGTGGAACGACTCCGGGGGTCCGGCCTCGAAGTACCCCAAGGAAGCCCACATGCGGGCCGTTTCCACGGCGATGTCCGCCCCGTGGCCCTCGGCGAAGGCACGGTCGTCCGTTGCCGCTACGTACTTGGCAACGGCGTAGGTGATGTCGGCGTCGATGTGATACTGCGCCGTGCCCGCGGGGTAGTAGGCCGAAGCCTCCTCGCCGTTGATGGTGCGCCACGGGAACAGGGCGCCCTCCTCGGCCATCACCCGTGCGCGGCGCCTGGCGGCCGGCAGCATGGCGTGCCTGAACGAGAGCGCCGCCTCGGCGACGGCGGGGCGGGTATGCATCATGTACGGCAGGACGTAGATCTCCGTGTCCCAGAAGTAGTGCCCCGAGTAGCCGCTGCCGGTCACGCCCTTCGCGGCTATGCCGCGCCCGTCGGCGCGTGCCGAAGCCTGCGCCAGTTGGAACAGGTTCCAGCGCAGCGCCTGCTGCACGGCCGGTTGTCCCGTCACGCGCACGTCGGCGTCGGCCCAGAACTCTTCGAGCCACCGCCGCTGCGTGTCCACCGGCGCGCCTACCCCACCCGCCGCCGCGGAGTCGAGGGTGCGGCTGCAGGCCGCCACCAGGTCGTCGACCCGGTCGGCTGCGCCGTCGTGGTAGGCGGCCAGCTTGTGAAGCGTGGTGCTTGCCCCGCGCCTGCCGTGCAGTTCGAAAGTGACCTTTGCCTGCGTAGGGGAGACGGTGGTGGTGGCCTCGAAGGGAGTGTCAACTACCAAACGGTGGTCGAGCATGACGGCCACCCCCAGGCGTGAGTTGCGCGTCGCGTGGGCAAGGAATGGGCGGCCCCCCACCTCCCCATGACGCTGCGGCACGAGCGCACCCCTCATGTCCTCGGCCCTGCGCGGGTCGAACTCGGCGGTGCCGGGTGGTGGCGCGGTAGCCGCCGTGGCGCCCGGCTCGTCCTGCCGGTCGACCAGCGACGAAGTGATCACCACGGGGGCGTCGGCGTCGAGCAGGGTGACCGTGTACTCCATCGCGGCCAGGTGCTTGTCACTGAAGCTGACCAACCGGCGCGAGTTGACTGCCACGCGGTTGCCGCTCGGCGTGCGCCACAGGAGGCGCCTCTCGAGGCTGCCCCCCGCCATGTCGAGGGCGCGTTCGTAGTCGTCGAGTTCGGCGGTGTCCAGGTCGAGCTCGTCGTCACCGACGCGTAAGCGGATGGTCTTGGCGTCGGGCAGGTTGAGGATGGTCTGCCCGACGGTCGCGAAGCCGTAGGCCGCCTCCGGGTAAGTGATGGGCCAGGTCTCGTGGAAGCCGTTGATGAACGTGCCGTGCTCGTAGGCGGATCCCGCCTCCTCGCCGTTGCCTCGCAGCCCCAGGTAGCCGTTACCCAGCGCGAAGAGCGTCTCGGCCTGGCCGCGCCGCTCTGCGGAAGGGCGGGCCCTCTCCACCAGCCGCCACTCGTCGACCGGGTAGAGGCGCCTGTCGAGCGGCGGGGTCGCCACGGCCTCGGCGAGGGGCGCCAGGTCCGCCACCACCAGCCCGGCGCCGGCGCCTGCCAGCTCGTCGGCTCCGGCCCCGCGGTCGACGCCCACCACCAGGCCGAAGTTTCCGGCGCGCCCCGCCTCCACACCCGAGAGTGCGTCCTCGACCACCACCGCGTGCCCCGCCGGGACCCCCAACCGCTGCGCGGCGGCCAGGTAGGTGGCGGGGTCCGGCTTGCCGGCAAGCCCCTCGGCGGCAGCAAGGGCGCCGTCCACCACGACGGGGAAGCGGCCTGCCAGGCCGGCCGCGGCCAGCACGTTGACGGCGTTCCTGGAACTCGAGACCACGGCCATGGGTGTGCCGCTGGCCTCCAACCGCTCCAGCAGCGCCAACGACCCGGGGTACGGGGTCACTCCCTCCTCGCTCAGCACTCGTTGGAAGACGACGTTCTTCCGGTTCCCGAGGCCGCAGACGGTGTCGGCCTCGGGCGGGTCGTTGGGCCCACCCCACGGCAGCTCGATGTTCCGCGACCGTAGTAGCTCAGCCACGCCCTCGTAACGGGGCTTGCCGTCGATGTGGTCGAAGTAGTCCTGGGTGCCGTAGGGCGCCACGCCCGCATGCGCCCCTAGGTAGTCGGCGAAGAGGGCCTCCCACGCGCGCATGTGCACGGTGGCGGTGGGGGTGAGGACGCCGTCGAGGTCGAACAGGACGGCGGCGAACCGGGAGAGGTCGGGGAGCTCGCCCGCTGGATTCGTGACTGGCCGAAACATGCCTAACCATACGGGGCGGCGTGGCGAGGGAGCTGCGGCAGCGTCCGGCGGCCGTGATTGCCGGGCCTGACCTGGCGGCGAGGGGCCGGGGGGCGCTCACCCACGTCGTTTCCTGGGTGTAGGGTAGCGCGTGATGTCACTTTCCGGTCGCGCTATCGTCATCGGCCTCGCGGGTGGGTTCTTCGGCAGCATGGTGGGTCTCGGGGGCGCCGTCGTGATCATCCCGCTGCTCACCGGGTGGGCGAAGGTGAGCCAGCACAAGGCGCACGCCACCAGCCTGGTCGCCGTCGTCTTCACCGGGCTCATCGGCGCCTGGGCGTACGCCAGTGGGGGAGCCCTCGACTGGGGCATAGCCGTTCCCGTCGCCATCGCAGCGGTGATCACCTCCACCTTCGCCGCCGCGTACTCGGCCCGGGTGCCGGCAGGGGTGCTGAAGCGGATCTTCGGCCTCTTGCTCATCGCCGCGGCCATCAGCCTGATCTTCGGGCTAGAGGTGAGCGGGCAGGGGATAGGCGGCGCCTGGCGCCTGCCCGCCGCGGTCTTGTTGGGGCTCCTGTCGGGGACGCTCACGGGCCTGCTCGGGATAGGCGGGGGCGCCTTCATCGTGCCGTTGCTGGTACTGGCATTCGGCCTGGAGCAACACCTCGCGCAGGGAACCAGCCTCGCCGTCATGATCCCGGCCGGGATAGCCGGGACCGCCGTGCACGTCAGCAACAGGCGCATAGACGCGCGGCTCGTGCTGGGCCTGATAATCGGCGTCGCCATCGGGGCGTTCGGGGGCGGCAAGCTCGCGCTGCTCACCCCCGAGAGGCCGCTGCAGATAATCTTCGGCATCATCCTGCTCTGGACCGGCGCGCGCTACGTGCTGCCGGCGAGGAAGAAGGCGCCCGCCAACTTGCCGCTCGAGCGCTGAGTGGCGCGGCCGCCGCCGAGTGGCGCGAGCGCCGCTCAGGGCACCCGCGCGCGCCTGAACCTACGGATTTCGTTTCGGGTGCGTTCGGCTGCGTCGTCAGGGCACCCGCGCGCGCCTGAACCTACGGTCGTTACGGTCGCCTTACGTGTTGGGCCCTAGACTGGCCCATATGGGTACGTCCTCTCAGGCAAGCTCGCACGGGTTCCTCAGGGAGCCGGTGAACGCGCTGACTCACCTAGCAGGCGCCGTGCTGTCGCTGGCCGCCACTATCGTCCTGGTCGTCATGGCCAGGTCGAGCACCACCGCGCTGGTGGCGTTCCTCATCTATGGGGCGTCCTCCGTAGTGCTCTTCAGCGCCAGCACGGCGCTGCACTCCGTTTTCGCCGGCCCGCGCCTCGAACGCTGGCTCAGGCGCATGGATCACGGCGCGATCTACGGTCTCATCGCGGGTTCTTACACGCCGATCGCGTTGGTGGCCATGCAGCCCGAGTTCGCCACCTGGGGGTGGTGGCTGTTCGGGCTGGTTTGGCTCTTCGCCGTCGGCGGGTTGCTGTTCAAGACGTTCTGGCTGGGCGCCCCGCGCTGGTTGAGCACTGCGCTGTACCTGGCCATGGGTTGGTTGGTGGTCGTGGCCATCGTGCCCGTGGCGAAGGCGCTAGGGCTGGAGAACATGATTTGGCTCGGGATCGGCGGTTTCTTCTACAGCGTGGGCGCGGTCGTCTACGCGCTGAAGCGCCCCCGGCTGTGGCCGGCGACGTTCGGCTATCACGAGCTGTGGCACCTCTTCGTGCTGGCGGGATGGGGTTGCCACCTCGTCATCATGCTGCGCCTGGCGGCCGGCGTTTGACGACCGGTGAGCAGCCGCGGCGCCGTTGGCCGTGACGGTGTCAGCGGCGGCCCGAGGACCGGATCCGGGGTTAGGACCGGAACCAGCCTGGGGACCGGAACCGGCCTCGATGGTTCTGGCCTAGAAGCGCTCGGTGGTCGTCTTCATCTCCATGAAGTTCTTGAGGTAGTCCGGGCCGCCGGCCTTGGTGTTGGAACCCGACATCTTGAAGCCGCCGAAGGGCTGGACGCCCACGAGGGCGCCCGTGATCTTACGGTTGAGGTAGAGGTTGCCCACCTGGAACTCGGCGCGGGCGCGCGCCAGGTTCTCCCGGCTGCGGCTGATGACGCCGCCCGTGAGGGCGTACATGCTGCCGTTGGCGATCTCCAGCGCGTGCCCGAAGTCCTTGGCGCGCAGCACAGCCATGACGGGCCCGAAGATCTCCTCGCAGGCGATAGTGGCGCCCACCGGCACGTCGGCGAATACCGTCGGTTGGATGAACCAGCCGTCGCCGGCGGCTGGGCCGCCGCCCGTCACCAGGCGCGCCTCGGCCTTGCCCGACTCTATGTAGCCGAGGATCTTCTGGTACTGGCGCTCGTTTATCACAGGGGCGACGTCCGGGTTCTCGTCCGCCGGGCCGATCGTCAGCTTCTCGGTCAGCGACTTGACGCGCTCCAGCAGCTCATCGTGAACCTCGTCCACCACGATCAGGCGGCTCATGGCGGAGCACTTCTGGCCCTGGAAGCCGAAGGCGCTGGTCACCGCGGCCTGGGCGGCCAGTTCCAGGTCGGCCGTCTCGTCGACGATCAGAGCGTCCTTGCCGCCCATCTCGAGGAACGTGCGCTTGAGCCACGTCTGGCCGGGCTGTACCTTGGCGGCGCGCTCGAAGATGCGCGTGCCGGTGCCCACGGAGCCCGTGAAGTTGATGAAGCGCACACGCGGGTGGTCGACCAGGGCGTCGCCCAGCACGGCGTCGTCGCCCGTCAACAGGTTGATGACGCCGGGCGGGTAGCCGGCCTCGGCCACCAGCTCCATGAACTTGGCGGCGATGATCGGCGTGGAGGGGGAGGGCTTGACCACTACGGTGTTGCCGACGACCACGGGCCCGACGGTGGTGCCGACCAGGATGGCCAAGAGGAAGTTCCACGGTGGGATGACCAACCCGGCGCCCATAGGTTGGAACACCGTGGTGTTCTCCTCGCCGGCATGGGTGTAGGAGTGTAGCGGCGCGGCGTGGGTGAGCGCCATGCGGGCGTAGTACTCGCAGAAGTCGATGGCCTCCGCGACGTCCGCGATGGCCTCGAGGTAGTTCTTGGAAGCCTCGAACACTTCCCAGGCGGCCAGCTCCTCGCGCCTGCGGCGCATGATGGCTGCCAGCTTGACGAGCAGGCGGGCGCGGTCCTCCATGCTCCAACGCGACCAGCCCTCGTAGGCCCGCCAGGCGGCGTCGATGGCCAGTTCTATCTCGCGGGGGCCGGCCTTGGTGGCGCGCCCGACCAGCCGATCCTTGCGCGACGGGTCGCGCGACTCCAGGTATTGACCGGTGGTGACGTGTTCGCCGTCGATGGTCAGGGGGTAGTCCTTGCCAAGTTGGCCCCGTACGTCTTCCAGCGTCCTTCGGAAGCGCGTCAGGGTGGCGGGGTCGGTGAAGTCCGCGAACGGTTCGTTTCTGTATGGCTCGAATAGCATGGGCTTTCTCCTCTCGCGAGAGCGGCAACGAGGCCGCATTGCGGGGCGTTACCGGGGTGCTAGCCGAACAGGCCGCGCACCACGAACGCCAGGTTGGCCGGCCGCTCCGCCAGCCGCCTGCTGTAGTAGCCGTACCAGTCCGCGCCGAACGGTACGTACACGCGCACGGGGTGCCCTTGGGCCGTCAGCCGTTCCTGCAGTTGCGGCCGTACGCCGTAGAGCATCTGCACCTCGTAGCGCTCCGGTCCGAGCCTGGCGCCACGGGCGTACGCGAGCAGTTCGCGCAGCAGGGCCTCGTCGTGGGTGGCGATGTTCAGCTTGAGCCCGGCCTCGAGTGCGCGGAAGGCGAGTGTGCGGTAAGCGTCGTCCACCTTGCGCACGTCGGGGATGGCGTCCTGGGGCGCCTCGTTGTACGCGCCCTTGACCAGCCGCAAGGCCGTAACGCCCGAGTAGCGCTTGGCCAGCTCGATCACTCGTTCGAGGTCCTCCGGCGTCCGGTACAAGTAGCTCTGCAAGACGGTGCTCACGCCCTGGTGCCCGGCCTCGCGCAGGCGTTCAAACAGGTCGAGCGTGCCGCCCACGAAAGGGACGTTCTCCATGTCGAGGCACACGTGGCCGCCCAGGCTCAGTGCACGGCGCACCACGCGGTCTGCGAGTTCGAACGCGAGTTCGGGGCTGACGCCGAGACCGAGCTGCGTTGGCTTGACGCTGAGGTACGGCTCCACGCCGGCCGCCTGAGTCACCACCAGGCAGTCCTCGATCTCGTCGGCGACCGCCCGCGCGCCCCGTTCGCTGCCCACTGCCTCGCCGAGCAGGTCCAGGATGACGCGGCGGCCACTCTGCTGGATGGCCAGTAGAGCCGGAACGGCGCTCGAGACGTCCTCACCGGCCACGAACCGCCCGACCCCCACGCGCCAGCCGTAGCGGCTGATGACCGACTTCACGAATGGAGCCGAGGCTACGGCCAGCGTCACGTTGCGGTAGAGGGGAGCGACGTCCATGGCGATACGGTGATTGTAACCGGGTGGGACGCGCTTTCTGGTTGGCTCTGGAGGTCGAGTAAACATTCGAACAGAGCCCGGAGTTGGTGCGCTGCTAACTTGGTGTCAGCGTGTGAGCGCGGGCGGGGTCGCTCGGCCGATCCCCGTTCTGCTCGGTCGCCGCGTGGAGGACCTGCTGCCGATGACGAGTACCCGCCCGCTGTCCGCACACGACTACACTTTCTGCGAGGCCCTGAGTTGAGGCTTTACTTCGTTCGCCACGGCGAGACGGACTGGAATCTGGTCGAGTCGCGCGGCGCCAAGGGTTGGGCGAAGGACTTCGCCCCGCTTACCGCCCTGGGCCGCCTACAGATCGACACGATCGCGCGCGATTACCGGCTCGAGGAGGCTGAGGCGATCTTGTGCAGCACCTACACCCGGGCGCTGGAGTCCGCCGCGCTGCTCAGCCGCGCCATCAACAAGCCGCTATACGTCGAACACGACCTCCACGAGTGGTTGCCGCAGAAGGACCCGCTCACCGAGCTCGATCCGAACTCCTTCGAGCGCGCCCGGCAGAGCCTGTCGGGCACGCGCCTGGAGGAGAACGCGCCGTGGGAGTCCATCGAGGAGGTGCGCCAGCGGGTGGTGGCCGTGTTGAGGCGCTACCGGCGCTTCAACACCCTGGTGGTGGTGACACACGGGGTAGTCATCGGTAGTCTGGTAGGCGTGCAAAGGCTCGTCGATCACGCCGAGATCGTGCCGTTCGACCTCGACCTCGACCAGGACACGAAGCTCGCCGCTGACACCCCGCGCGTAGTCAGGT
This sequence comes from Truepera sp., assembly GCA_032027045.1. NCBI lineage: Bacteria > Thermotogati > Deinococcota > Deinococci > Trueperales > Trueperaceae > Truepera > Truepera sp. Next base: position 1,219,154 of record JAVSMU010000001.1, read on the forward strand.
GAGCGCCACGGTCAGCCTGCCGACCGACACCGTGTTGGTAGGGAGCCTGGTGCGCTTGGAGCCCCTGACGCCGGCGCACCTGCCGGCGCTCCTGGAGATCGCCTTCTCCAACCCCGACGAGTTCAGGTTGACGTCCACCCCGACCACGGAGGCCGAGGCCGAGAAGTACTTCGGCGCCGTGCTGGCGCAGCGGGCGGCCGGCACGGCGCACCCGGTGGCCGTGCTCGATGCAGCCGGCCGCGTCATCGGCACCAGCCGCCTTAGCGAGGTCGACATCCGGCACCGTCGGTGCGAACTCGGCTTCACCTGGTACGACCCGACGCTCTTCCAGACGGGCGTGAACGTCGATTGCAAGCTGCTGCTGTTGGGGTTCGCCTTCGACTCCCTCGGCATGCACCGCGTCCAGATCCACACCGATACCCGCAACGTTCGCTCGCAGAGGGCCATCCTCGCGTTGGGCGCACGCTTCGAGGGGGTCCTCCGCAGGCATCAGGTTGCCAAGGACGGTTACGTGCGCGACTCGATGGTGTACGGCATCACCGACCTGGACTGGCCGGAGGTGGAGCCGCACCTGCGGGCGCGGCTCGCCAAGCGGACAGCGGGCGCTACCCGCGCGGCCTGATTCCGTGGGCGGAACCCGACCCGCGCGATCCCCAGCCGCTTCACGCGCGGCCTTATCCCCCGACTTGGCAGAACGTTAGCGGATGCCGTGCAGGATCTCGTCCAGGCCTTGCGGATCGGTGATGAACACTTCCTTCGGCCGCGTCTCGATGACCCCCTCGGCCTCCAACGCCTTGAGTGCGCGCGTGACGGTCTCGCGTGACGTGCCCGCCAGGTTCGCAAGTTCCTGATGCGTGAGGCGCACGAGTGGCCGGTCTTCCTCGCGCTCCACGACGCCGCCCTGATAAAGCCTGAGGAGCACGTAGGCCACCCGGCCCTGGGCGTCCTTGTAGGAGAGGATCTGCGACTCGTCGTCCATGCCGCGCAGGCGCTCGGCCAGGGTGGCGTTGAGGTTGAGGCTGATGGCCGGGTAGTCGGCAATGAGCTTGCGGAAGTCGTCGTTGAAGAGCAGGTAGGCGTGCATCTCCCCGAGGGTGGTGGCGGTGGCGCTGCGGGTAGTCTCGCCGAGGAGGGCCATCTCGCCGAAGAACTCGGGCGACTGGAGGATGGCCAGCGTCTTCTCGTGGCCCCCGAGGTCGACCTTCGACAGCTTCACGAGCCCGGCCGAGACGATGTAGAGCGCCTCGCCCTGGTCTCCCTCCTGAAAAACGGTGGCGTTGGGCTCGTAAACGCGCTTCCGGACGGCGGCCGCGGCTATCTCGAGCGCCCGCTCCGGGGCGTCACGGAAGAGCGGCACACTCTTCAAGAGGCGAAGTAGCTGGTTGCTATCCGGTTCGCTGTTCACACCAACTCCACTTCGAGCAGCCCGTTGATGGGTTCCAAACTTGGGCGAGCGACGGGTTTCAGCTTGCCATTATAGTAACCCCGTGAGTCAGCCACTTGCGACCCGCGATCTGGTGCGGCGCTTCAAGGCTCCGGGCGGCGATGTGCCGGTGCTTCGAGGTGCGTCCTTGGCGCTGGACGAGGGCGAGGTGGTAGCGGTCCTCGGCCCCTCGGGCTCGGGGAAGAGCACGCTGCTGCACCTCCTCGGCGGCCTCGACCGCCCCGACGGCGGCGAGATCTACTGGGGCGACTTCGCCGTGCACGAGCATCCACCGCGGGAGCTGGCCGCCAGGCGGGCGTGGCACGTGGGCCTCATCTTCCAGAACCATTACCTGTTGCCCGACTTCTCGCTTCTGGAGAACGTGATGATGCCCGGCAGGATAGTCGGGCAGCCCGACGCCAAGCGCGCCAAGGAGCTGCTGGAGCGCGTGGGCCTGGGAGAACGACTGCACTTCCCGCCCTCGCGCGTGTCGGGCGGTGAGAGACAGCGTGCCGCCGTAGCGCGAGCCCTGGCACTCGAGCCGCGGGTGCTACTCGCCGACGAGCCCACCGGCTCCCTCGACCACGCGCGTGCCGAGGCCGTGTTCTCCTTGCTCCTCGAACTCGCCGCCGAAGAGGGCACCGCCGTCGTGGCCGTGACCCACGACGAGCGCCTGGTCGACAGGCCCGGCGTGCGCACGCTGCGCTTACTGGACGGTCGGCTCGTGCCCGGCGTGCCGCGGCAGCCCGCCCTGAGCGAGCTGGCCTGAGCCGCGGGCCGCCGCGCCCGCAAGCACGCAGCGGCGTTCACATCATGAAAGTTACGTCAAGGCAGGTGCCTCGCTGTGAGTTACTTCACGTGATAACATCGTGAGCGTCGAACGTAGGCACAGCCGGAGCCGCGCAACGCCACTCTCAGGAGACGCGGGGTCCGCGGAGTTTCCGTGCTGTCCACGTCGTGGATATTGGAGGCTACATGAAGAGACTGTCAGTTCTACTCGCCCTGTTCTTGACCTTCGGCCTGGCAAGCGCCCAGACCCTGGTATTCGGGGCCAGCGGCTTCCCCTCCTCCCTAGAAGGCGTCGATTCGCAAGACGGCAACTCGCTGGTCGTCAGCTCTCAGATCACCGAGCGCCTGGTCGACTTCGCGCCCGGCAAGACCGACCTCATCCCCGCTCTCGCTACCTCCTGGAGCGCGAACGACGACGCCACCGTGTGGACGTTCGAGCTTCGTCAGGGCGTCAAGTTCCACGACGGCACGCCGTTCAACGCCGAGGCCGTCAAGTTCAACATCGACCGCTGGAACGACCCCAACGATCCCTATAGCGGGCGCGACCAGGGCAAGACGTTCGTGCCCTGGGGTTGGGTCTTCGGTGGCCCCATCGGTGAGGGCAACCTCATCGAGAGCGTGAAGGCAACGGGCCAGTACACGGTCGAACTCACGCTCACCCAGCCCGCTCCGTTCCTCCCCGCGCTGTTCGCCGCCGTCTACTTCCAGTTCAACAGCCCCGCCGCGGTCAAGGCCAACGGCGTCAACTACGGCACTCCGGGTGTCGGTAGCGTGGGCACCGGCCCCTTCAAGTTCGTCGAGTGGGTCGAGGGCGAGCGTGTGGTCCTCGAGCGCAACGACGACTACTGGGGCGAGAAGCCCAAGGTCGAACGCGTCATCTTCCGCGGCATCGATCAGCCCACCGCCCGCCTGGCGGAACTGCAGGCCGGCACCATCGACATCGCCGTGTTGCTCACTAGTGACGACCTCCCCACCGTCGAGAACGACCCCAACCTCAAGGTCGCCATCGCCGACTCGGAACTCAACGTCGGCTACATCGCCTTGAACCAGATGAACAAGCCGCTCGACAACGTGCTGGTTCGCCGCGCCATCGCCACGGCCATTGACCGCGACGCCATCGTCGATGCGTTCTACCAGGGCCTGGGCGTGGTGGCCCAGGATCACCTCCCGCCCGTGCTGTTCGGGCACGGCGAGCCCTGGCCGTACAAGTACGACCCCGAGCACGCCAAGGAGCTCCTTGCCGAGGCCGGCTTCCCGGACGGCTTCACGACCGAGTTCTGGTACATGCCGGTCAGCCGCCCGTACTTCCCGGCCCCGCAGCCGATCGCCGAGACGGTCGCCTCGTACCTGGCCGACGTCGGCATCACCGCGAACCTCATGACGGAAGACTGGACCACCTACCTGGCCGACTACACGACCGGTAAGTTCCCGATGTACATGCTGGGTTGGAACGCCGACTACGCCGACCCCGACAACTTCCTGCTCACCTTCTTCGGCCCCTCGGCCGCCGGTAGCCTCGGCTGGGACAGCCCCGAGACCCTGGCCCTCCTCAACGAGGCCCGCCAGATCTCGGATCAGACCAAGCGTGCCGAGCTGTACGCGCAGGTCAACGACACGGTGGCCGACCAGGCCATCTCGATCCCCATGGCGCACAACCGCTCGCTGAACGCGGTGCGCGCCAACATCGACGGCTGGCAGCCCAGCCCGCTCGGCTACTCTTCGGTGAGCCTGATCCCGGTCACCAAGACCGAGTAGGTTTACTTGTTCGCGTGAGGCGCCCATTCTCTCGGGCGCCTCACGGCATCCTTTATCTTGAGTACGGCGCGCCCGACGGCACGTGTGGGGCGCGCTCGGTGATGGGTTCGAGGGTTGGGCACGCGTCCCACGAATCAGCTTGGAGTTGAAGCTTGGCCGCCTATGTTCTGCGCCGCGTCGCTGGCCTGATTCCGGTCCTGATCGGCGTTACCCTCCTGATATTCTTCCTAACGCGCGTGCTGCCGGGCGACCCGGCGGTCGCCATGCTCGGCCAGCGAGCCGCCCCTGCCCTGGTCGAGCGTCTGCGCTCAGACCTTGGGCTCGACCGCCCCCTTTTCGTCAACACCGCAAAGTTCAAGGAGACCGGCAACGTCAAGGCGTTGTTCGACAGCCAGTACTTCTCTTACATGGGCGGTCTAATCCGCCTCGACCTGGGGCGCTCGATTTTCACCCTGGTCCCCATCACCGACAGCCTCAAACACAGGTTCCCAGCCACCTTCGAGCTGACGCTCGCGGCCATGTTCCTGGCCGTGGCGGTGGGCATTCCCGCCGGCATGTGGGCGGCCCTTAGGCGCGGCACGTTGGCCGACACCGGGGTCATGCTGCTGGCCGTCTCGGGCGTGTCGTTCCCCGTGTTCTGGCTGGCCATCGTGTTCATCTACTTCTTCGCCGTCGTCCTCGGTTGGCTACCGCCGTCCGGCCGCATCTCCAATCAGATCCAGTTGCAGCCCATCACCGGCTTCTACGTGCTCGACTCGCTGCTGCGCGGCAACCTGACAGCCACCTGGGACGCCCTCAGGCACCTGGTGCTGCCGGCAGTCGCTCTGGGCACCATCCCCCTCGCCATCGTGGTGCGCATGACCCGCTCCGCCATGTTGGAGGTGCTCGGCCAGGACTACGTGCGCACCGCGCGCGCGAAGGGCCTGAGCGAGCGCGTCGTGGTGCGCAAGCACACGCTACGCAACGCGCTCCTGCCCGTGATCACCGTCATCGGCCTCAGCTTCGGCACCCTCCTCTCGGGCGCCATCCTCACCGAGACCGTATTCAGCTGGCCGGGCATCGGGCGTTGGGTCTACGACGGCATCTCGGCGCGTGATTACCCCATCATCCAAGGCGGAGTGATCTTCGTGGCCACCATGTTCGTGCTGGTGAACCTGCTCGTCGACCTGTCTTACGGACTCATCGATCCGAGGATCCAGTACTCGTGAGCGTCGAGGCCGCTTCCCCCCAGCGCCGCAACGACGCCTTGAAGCGCTTCTTCCGTCACCCGACCGGGGTATTCGGGATGGGCATAGTGTTGTTCCTGGTTCTCGTCTCGCTGCTGGCGCCCATCATCAAGCCTTACGACGCCACGCGCGACCGCAACCTCCGCGCCCGCCTAGCGCCCCCAAGCGCGGAGCGCTGGTTCGGCGCCGACGAGCTGGGCCGCGACCAGTTCACTCGCGTGCTCCACGGCGGGCGCATCAGCCTGCGCGTAGGCCTGGCGGCCGTGGCCTTCGCCGTGGTCACGGGGACCATCCTCGGCCTCCTGGCAGGCTACGTGGGTGGCTGGACGGACACCATCATCGTGTGGTCCATGGACATCCTGCTCGCCTTCCCGGGCATTCTGCTCGCCATCGCCATCGTGGCCACGCTCGGTCCGAACCTCACCAACGCCCTCATCGCCATCTCCATCACGCAGGTGCCCATCTACACGAGGATCGTGCGCTCCGTGGTGTTGTCCGTCAGGCAGTCCGAGTTCGTGCAGGCGGCGCGCTCGTTGGGCTCGGGCGCCCCACGCATCGTCCTCATGCACGTCTTGCCCAACAGCATGGCGCCCCTCATCGTGCAGCTGACCCTGTCGATCGGCACCGCCATCTTGGACGTGGCGGCCCTGGGCTTCCTCGGCCTCGGCGCGCAGCCACCCGCTCCGGAGTGGGGGCTGCTCATCCGCGACGGTTTCACGCAGTTCCTGCGCGCACCTTGGATGTCGCTCTTCCCGGGCCTCGCCATCTTCCTCGCCGTGGTCGGCTTCAACCTGCTGGGCGACGCGGTCAGGGACGTGCTGGACCCGCGTTTGCGTAACGTCTAGCGCCTAGTGCCTATTGCCTAACGTCTAGTGTGTAGCGTCGCGGCACCGGAAGCGCGGGGTCCTCGGCCTGCCGCTGCCGTGAAGCATCCTCGGCCTACCGGCTGGTGCACGGGGTCCTCGGCCTACCGGCTGCCGCGCGGGGTCCCCGGCCTACCGGCCACCGGAAGGGCTCAGGCAGCGAGGTAGGTAAGCCGGCCTCCGCATTAGAGTAGGGCCCATGAACGTCGCCCACGAACTCGCGAGCCTGCTCGGCGCCGACCGTGTAGACACGTCCGCCGCGGTGCTCGCTCAACACTCCCACGGGGAGTCCTACGCCAAGGGCGTAATCCCTGCGGCCGTCGTCTACCCGCAGAGCACGGCCGAGGTCGCCGCCCTGCTGCAATTCGCGTCACGAGAGGGCGTCCCCGTTACCCCGGTCGGCGCCAACAGCAGTCTGGAGGGACACACGGTTCCCGCGGCCGGAGGCATCTCGCTCGACTTGGGGCGCATGGACCTCATCCTCGAGGCGCACCCCGAGGACCTCCTTGCGGTGGTGCAGCCCGCCGTCACGTACCCGCGCTTGAACGAGCACGTGCGCCGCCACGGACTGTTCTTCCCGATAGACCCCGGCGCTCACGCCTCGCTGGGCGGCATGGTCAGCACCAACGCTTCGGGCACGGCGGCCGTTCGTTACGGCACGACGGGCGATTACGTGCTGGCGTTGGAGGTCGTGACCCCCACCGGCGAGATCCTCCGGCTCGGTAATCGCGCCCGCAAGTCTGCCAGCGGCTACGACCTGTGCGCGCTGTTCACCGGCGCCGAGGGAACGCTGGGGGTGATCACCGAGGTGACCGTCAGGCTCGTCGGGCTGCCCGAGGCTGCCGCGGCCGCGCGACTGCCGTTCCCCGACGCCTTCAAGGCCACGTCGTTCGTTACCCGGCTGATCCAGGCCGGCGTGCCCGTGGCGCGCTGCGAGCTGGTCGACGCCGCGAGCATCCGCTCCGCCAACGCCTATTCGGGTACCAGCTTCCCGGAGGAGATGACCATCTTCCTCGAGTTCCACGGCAACCCGGCAGGGATAGGGGCCGAGGTGGCACTGGCCCGCGACCTCGCCGAGGACGCCGGGGCCACCGCGTTCGAGGCCGCCACGGACGCCACGGAACGCGCGCGGCTATGGGAAACGCGCCACACCATGCTCTTCGCCTCCAACGCCTCGCACCCCGGGCTGGAAAGCCTGGTCACGGACGTGGCGGTGCCCATCTCGAACCTGCCGGAGGCGCTGACCGCGGCGCTCGACGACTGCGCCGCCAACGGCTTCGACGCCAACCTGGTGGGCCACGTCGGCGACGGGAACTTCCATCTCACGCTGTACATGGAGGACGATCCCGCGCGGCGGGTGGCGGCGCAGGGGATCGTCGACCGCATGACCTACCGGGCGTTGGACGCCGGCGGCACCGCCACGGGGGAGCACGGTGTGGGCCTGCGCAAGCTCAAGTACATGGAGCGCGAACACGGCGCGGCGCTGGCGCTCATGCGCGCCATCAAGGACACGCTCGACCCCGCGGGCATCATGAACCCCGGCAAGAAGCTTCCGAAGGCGGCCGCGGGGTGAGCGGGGGGTTCGAGCCGTACCCGCTGGTCCTCGGTCCGCACCTGTACCGCCGGCTCTGGGGCGGGTCGAGGCTGGCCGCGTGGCTGGGCGGGAGGGGAGACCTACCGGTCAGCGGCCCCGAAGGGGAGCCGGTCGGGGAGGCGTGGCTGCTCGACGCCTCCAGCGTGGTCCTGAACGGGCCGCACTCGGGGGATACCCTCGGCATGGTGGCCGCCACCGCCGAGGCCGACCTCGTGGGCGAGACCGCCATGCTGCGCTACGGCCCCCGCGTGCCGCTCTTGGCCAAGTTCATCGACGCGGCCCAGGACCTCTCCGTGCAGGTGCACCCGGACGACGCTTACGCGCTGCGCGAGCACCCGGGCAGCGGTCACCTCGGCAAGACCGAGGCCTGGTTCTTACTGGACTCAGCGCGAGGGGCGTCCGTGCTGTGGGGGTTTCGCCGGCCGCTCACCGAGCAGGAGGTGCGCCAAGCGGTGGCGGAGCGCACGCTCGCGGACCTCATGCACCGGCTGCCCGTCGCCAGGGGGAGCGTCGTGGTGAACCCCGCCGGCACGGTCCACGCCGTTGGGGCAGGGTGCTTCCTCTTCGAGATCCAGCAGGCCAGCGACCTCACCTACCGCCTCTTCGACTACGGCCGACTGGCCGCCGACGGCCGACCACGAGAACTCCACCTGGACAGGGCCCTGGCGGTGGCGGATCTGTCCGGGGCGCCGCCGCCGGCGAACCCCGTCACGGCAGTCGGCGACGGCTTCGCGCGGCTGGTCGCACTTCCCGAGTTCGTGCTCGACCATCGGGTGGTGATGCCCGGCGAGACGAGGGAGTACCGCACCGAGCGTCGCTCGTTGGAGATCCTGGTGAGCGTGCGCGGCGAGCTGACCGTGAGCGGCGGCGGCGAGGAGGCGACGGTGCGTGAAGGCGGCACCGTCGTCCTACCTGCGGCCCTGGGAACCTACCGACTCACCGGCGACGCCGAGGTCCTGCGCTCGGCGGTGGGCGCTTGAGCGGGGGTGAGCCCCTGTTGACCGGCGTCGCCGCCGAGGCGATTGCGACGTTGGGCCGCGTTGCCCTGGGGTCGGTGAGCCCGGCGAAGGTCAGTGCCGTGGAGACCGCGCTGCGGCGCGTTCACGGCGGGTTCGTCGCCGTGACGCCCGTTCGAGCCCCGTCACACGTGGCGAACCAGCCGGTGGGCGACGAGGAGACCTTCCGGGGCGCCCGGGCGAGGGCCGCGGGCGCTCTGAGGCTGGTGCCAGGCGCGTTGCTGGGCATCGGCATAGAGGCCGGAGTAGCGTGGCGCCCGACCGCCGCCCGGGGCGGGGAAGGGCGTGGCGCCGAACCGCCGGGGCCCCGGTTGTTCACGAGCGCGTGGGTGGTCGCCGTTGACCGCTACGGCCTGGAGGGAAGCGCTTGCAGCGCGGCGTTCGAGGTTCCCGACCACCTGGCCGGGCCCGTGATGAGGGGCGCGGAGTTGGGCACGGCGCTGGACGCTGCCTTCGGCCTCGAGAGGGCGAAGGACGGCCCCGGCGCAGCGGGGGTGCTGAGCCGGGGCCTGGTCACGCGGTCGGAACTGTACGTGCAGGCCGTACTCTTGGCCCTGCTCCCGTGGGTGGCACCGGAGCCCCCAGGCGGCTAGGTCGGCGATGGGCGGTCCGCGCTCGACCCGGCGGAGCGGCCCGGGGCGTGCTTGGCTCCGTCCAGGCTCTCCGCCTACTTGACGGCGTAGGCGACCTGGGCCTCAGCTTCCGGCAGTGGCCCCCGGCTGAGCACCCGGCGCGTCGTCGGGGGGCGGGACGAAGTCGGCAGCTTCGCTGCTCTCCTCGGCCAGCAGCATCAACTTGAGCACCTCGTGGAAGTCGCTGACGGCCACGACCTCGAGATCCGCGAGGATGACTTCCGGCACGTCCTCTAAGTTGGCCTCGTTGTCCTGAGGCAGGATGACGGTGCCGATGCCGGCCTGGTGCGCCGCCAGCAGCTTCTCCTTGACGCCGCCGATGGGTAGCACGCGGCCGCGCAGCGTGATCTCGCCCGTCATGGCCACGTCGCCGCGCAGGCGGCGGCCCGTGAGGGCCGACACGACGGCGCTGGCGATGGCGATGCCGGCCGACGGGCCGTCCTTGGGTGTGGCCCCTTCGAGAACGTGCACATGCAGGTCGCGCTTCTCGTGGAAGTCGGGGGCTATCCCGTAATCGCCGGCGTGCTTGCGCAAGTAGGCGATGCCGGCCTGCGCGCTCTCCTTCATCACGTCGCCGAGCTGGCCGGTGAGAGTGACGACGCCCTTACCTGGAACGGCCACTACCTCTATGTCGAGCGTCACTCCGCCTACCGACGTCCACGCGAGCCCGTGTGCCAGCCCTACCTGCGGCTCCTTCTCGGCCTTCTCGTCGCGGTAAGGAGGCACTCCGAGGAGGCCGCGAACGGCCTCGGCGTCGACGTTGCGCACGCCCTCCCACGGGGTCGTCAGGAACTCCTTGGCGGACTTGCGGGCCGTCTTGGCGATGAGCCGGTCGAGGTTGCGCACCCCCGCCTCGCGGGTGTACTCGGTGACTATCCGCCGCAGGGCGCTGTCGTCGATGGTGAGGTGATCGGCCAGCCCGTGGTCGCGCAACTGCCGCGGCACCCGGTAACGCTTGGCGATCTCCAGCTTCTCCACCAGCGTGTAACCGGGGAGGTGGATGACCTCCATGCGGTCGAGGAGCGGCCGCGGCACGGTGGAGAGCGAGTTGGCGGTGGTGATGAACATGACCTTCGACAGGTCGTAGGGGATCTCGAGGTAGTGATCGGCGAAGGTGTTGTTCTGCTCGGGGTCGAGGACCTCGAGCAGGGCAGACGACGGGTCGCCCCGGAAGTCGGCCGTCATCTTGTCGACCTCGTCCAGCAAGAAGACGGGGTTGATGGTGCCGGCGGTCTTCATGCCCTGGATGATGCGGCCAGGGAGGCTGCCGATGTAGGTGCGGCGGTGGCCGCGGATCTCGGCCTCGTCGCGCACCCCGCCCAGGCTCATGCGCACGAACTTCCGGTTGAGGCTGCGGGCGATGGACTTGCCGAGGCTGGTCTTGCCGACCCCCGGCGGACCAACCAGGCAGAGGATGGGCGCCTTGTAGTCGGCCGATTCCACGTCCTTGGTGAGCTGCCTGACGGCGAGGAACTCCAGGATGCGCTCCTTGGGCTCCTCGAGCGCGTAATGGTCCTCGTCGAGCACCGCCTGGCTGTTGAGGATGTCGAGGTGCTCCTCGTCCATCTCGCTCCAGGGCAGGTCGATGAGGGTGTCGAGGTACGTGCGGACGACGGTGGCCTCGGGCGAGCCGCCCGCCATCTTGTCCAGCCGGTCGATCTCCTTGAGGGCCCGCTCCTTGGCGTAATCGGGCATGTTCTTGGCCTCGATCTTGCCGCGGAGGTCGTCGGACTCGCTTTCCTCGCCGGAACCGAGCTCCTTCTGGATGGCCTTCATCTTCTCGCGCAGGTAGTACTCACGCTGGTTCGAGTCCATCTGCTGCTTGACGCGGGCGCTGATCTCCTTCTCCGTGTCGAAGCGTTCGAGGTCGCGCGTGAGGAAGCCGAAGACCAGCTCGAGGCGCTTGACCGCCACGGCCTCCTCGAGCGCCGCTTGCTTGTCGGCGACCTCCCACGTGGCGAACTTCGCCACGACGTCGGCCAACGAACCGGGCTCCTTCATGGCGCGGAGGTTCTCCAAGTGGAAGGAGTCGAGCCGCATGTTCTTGTTCTGCTGGGCGTACTCACCGAAGGCCACTTTGACCTGCTCGATGAGGCCCTGGACCGACTCGTCCTGGCGGTCCACGCCCACCTCGTTCACGGTGCTCACCCGCGCGCGCAGGGCGCCGCCCTGTACGTACTCCTCGATGCGGGCGCGGTCGCGGCCCTCCACCAGGACCTGCAGGGTGTCGTTGGGCAGGCGGATGACCTGCTTGACCACCGCGAGGGTCCCGACCTCGTACAGGTCGTCCTCGCCCGGGTCGTCGATGCGCGAATCGCGCTGGACGACGAGCAGGACGCGGTTGTCACCGGCCTGCGCCTCCTCCAGCGCCCGCTTGGACTTCGGTCGCCCGACGTCCACGTTCTCCAGTGTGCGCGGCAGCACCACCTGGGTGCGCAACGCTATGACAGGCAGTTCCCAATCCATACGGCTATTCAACCCCCTCACGAGGCATCGTCTCCGTAAGGTGGCTGACGACGCCTAGGCGACGTTCCGGGGCCGTTCTGGGGAGTAGGCGCCGGCGCACGCTGACTACAATTCGATGGGCACGTCACGCTCCGGTGTCATGGCGCGCTGAGAAGTCGCGTTCAACTGGGCAGCGAAGCCGTCCATCACCTCGGGCTCGCCGTGCACGATGAGCACCTTCTCGGCGCGCGTGGGCTCCAAGAACGCCATCAGGTCGTCGTGATCCGCGTGCGCCGAGAACCCCTTGATGTTCTCGACGCTTGCCTTCACGGCGATCTCCTCGCCGAAGATCCGGACCCGCTGGGCCCCGTCGAGGAGGATGCGGCCGAGCGTGCCCCGAGCCTGGTAGCCGACGATCACGAGGCTCGCCTCCTCGCGCCAGAGGTTGTGCTTGAGGTGATGCCTGATGCGTCCCCCGGTCATCATTCCCGAACCGGCGATGATGACCGCGCCGCCCTCGAACGAGTTGATCGCTTTCGACTCCTCGGCCGTCACGGTGTACTGCATGGTGGGCGGCTCGAACGGGTCGTCGTCCGATGCCAGCTGGCGGGCGATGGCGGGCCGGAAGTCGTTGGCGCACTCCTGGTAGAGGTGGGTCATCTTGGCGGCCATGGGTGAGTCGAGGAACACGGGAACGCTCGGCACGTCGCCGGCGGTCATGAAGCGATCGAGCAGGTAGAGGATCTGCTGCGCGCGCTCCGTGGCGAAGGTCGGGATCATGACCTTGCCGCCACGGCCGAGGGACCGCTTGAGCACGTCGAGGAAGTGCGCCTCGGTGACGGCGCGGCTGGGGTGTACCTGGTCGGCGTACGTCGACTCGATGACGAGCACGTCACACTCGCCCGGCGGCAGCGCCGGTGCCTGGATGGTGCTCTCCCGGTTGCCCAGGTCGCCCGAGAATACGAGGCGCGCCTCCGGCGTCGAGATCTCGATGTAGGCGCTGCCAAGGATGTGACCCGCGGGCCTGAAGGTGGCCGTCACCTTGGCGCCCAGCGGCACGGGCGCGCCCATGCCGATGCCCTTGAAGCGGGCGATCGCCGCCTCGGCGTCGGCCGACGTGTAGAGCGGCGCCTCCAGCTCGTGCTCCCGCCCCGCGCGCCGCGCCTTGCGCAGGCTGCGTTCGAAGTCCTCCTCCTGCAACTTGGCGGAGTCGCGCAGGATCACGGCGGCCACCTCGGCCGTCGCGCGGGTCGCGATGAAGGCGCCGGGGTAACCCCGCTTCACGAGCAGCGGCAGGCGCCCGACGTGATCGAGGTGCCCGTGGGTGACCAGCACCGCGTTCAGGGAGGCCGGATCGAACGGCAAGGGCTGCGAGTTCAGCGCGTCGAGCTCGGCGCCGCCCTGGAAGAGCCCGCAGTCCACCAGTAGGCCGTAGTCGCCGACCTCCAGGTGGTGACAGCTCCCGGTCACGGTGCGTGCGGCGCCGGCGCTGGTGAACCTCACGCCCTGCTCCACTCGAGCCGCGAGTCGACGACGGCGCAGTCGACGAGCCCCAGTTCTCGCAGCCGCCCCAGGTGGGCGGAAACCACGCAGTAGTTCAGGTGGTAGCGCGCGAGGTCGGTCATGACGATCCCGAGGGCGCGGGCCGAGCCGGCGACGACCTCCTCGGTGGAGGAGCCATGGCAACAGTCGAGTATCGCGCCGGCGGCGCGCAGCACGGCGCGGCGGTTGAGGTCGGCCACCCCCTCCAGGTCGGTCGTGGGGGCTCCGTGGCCGGGCAGCAGCAAGCGTGCCGGCTGGGCCGCCACGGTGTCGAAGGCCGCCAGTTGGCCCATCACGTCCTGGGCGAACGGTATCGGGTACTTCTCGAGTGTCTCGACCCCGAAGACAGCGTCGGCGGCCAGCAGGACGTCGTCCACCAAGACGGCCAGTTGGCGGTGGGCGTGGCCGCGGACGTCGACCAGGGTGAGCGTGACGCCACCCACGGTTTCCTCGCCGGCGCCGATCACACGGTGGACGGGGGAGGGGTCCGCCTGCAGCCACTTGCCGGTCAGCTCGGGCAGCGGTTTGGCGCCGTGGAAGAGGTAGACGGGCTCCAGGTAGGGTGTCCGGATGATCTCGGCCTCCACCTCGGGCGCCCACACCTGGGCCTGGGGGAACTGCCGCAGGAGGTAGGCGTTGCCGCCGTAATGATCGGCGTGGCTGTGGGTCGTGAGGATGACGCTCAGCTCGAGGTCCAGAGCCTCGAGCGCCTTGCGGATCTTGCGGCCGTACTCCTTGTCCTGGCCGCTGTCGACCAGCAGGGCCTTGCCCTCGCCGATCTCGACGATGGCGCAGTTCACGCCGCCGAGAACGGCGTGAACGCGGTCGGATAGTGGTTCCGACAACCGGCGTGCCTGCTCTTGCGCTACTTCGGGCATGAGTCAGACTACCGGGCATGGCGCGAGTTCGCCATGAGCGGTGCCGGGGTGCCCGCGGATTCTGCCGGTGCGCCAGGGCTACGGATGGTAGCTGGTTGCGCCGCCGCGCCAGGGCTACGGTTGGCTGCTAGGCGCGCCGCCGCAGCCTCGCCAGGTAGAAACCGTCGAGGCCCTCCAGTGGCAGGACGAACCTGCCGGCCCCGACGGCCAGCGTGGTCAGCGGTAGGGCGAAGTCCTCGGCCTGGAACTCCGGGTGGTGGTCCAGGAAGTCCGCGACCACGGCCGGGCCCTCCTCGGCGGTCAGTGCGCAGACGGCGTACTGCAGCATGCCGCCGGGCGCGGTGACTCCGGCGGCGCTCTCCAGCATGAGGCCCTGGCGCGCGGCGGCCGCGGTCACGTCGCCAGGCGTGAGGCGCAGCTTGATCTCGGGGTGACCGCGGAGCGTGCCGGTGCCGCTGCAGGGTGCGTCGAGCAGGACGAAGGGCGCCGGCTCGAGGTCGAGAGGGTGGGTCAGGTCGGCGATCACGTGCTCGGCCGCGAGGCCCAGCCGAGCCAGGTTCTTGCGCGCCGCAGCCACGTGCCGGGGGTTCAACTCCACGCTCGTCACCTCGGCCCCCAGCGCCGCCAACACGGCGCTCTTGACGCCGCCCCCGCTAGCGAGGTCGAGGACCCGGTCGCCCGTTCCAGCTCCGAGCAACAGCGCGGCGGCCAGTGAGGTGGGGTTCTGAGGCTGCACGAGTCCGAGCTCGAATGCCGACAGCCGGTCGACGCTCAACGGCGCCCTGACCCGAAGGCTCTTCGGCCAACCCGGGTGCACGCTTACTTGCAGGGGAAGCGCCGTCGCGCCTTCTCGGGTCAGTTGCGCCTCGGCATCCTCGCTGAAGGCGGTCAACCAGAGTGGCTCCGGCTCGAGCATGGCAGCAGACGCCGCCCCCGCTGCGGCGGCGCCCAGGCCCCGCACCAGGGACGCGCATAGCCATGACGGTAACGAGGCTTCAACGGCAGGGTCGCCGGCGGTCGCCGGGGGACGCACGCGCCGAAGCACGGCGTTCACCAGGCCAGAGAGCGCCTTCGCCTCGGCCTTGGTCAAGCTCACCCACGCGTTCACGGCCGCGTAGGCCGGCGTGCCGCGGTAAAGGATCTCGTACGCCCCCAAGCGAAGTATCTCGCGCACGGCAGGGGGGAGCCGCTCCGGCTTGGCCAGGAGCGGCGCCAGCGCGGCGTCCAGGAGGATGCGCCGCCGGGCCGCGCCGTACGCGAGGTCCGTGACCAGGGCGCGGTCCTCCCGCGCCAGGCCCGATCTTGCCAGCAGGTCGTTGAGGGTCGGCGCGAGGAACTCGCCATGCTCCATGCGGTTGAGCGCCTCGAGCGCCACCCGCCGCGCGGCCTCGCCGGGCCTCCCACGCGGTACGCCACGGTCGGTCGTCGAGTTAAGCGCGCCGCCCTTCGCCATCAGATCAATGTACGCCACCGGCACTCGGCGGAAGGGCCCAGGTCAGGTGGGGTCTTCGTTCCTCGAGCGCTCCTCGCCAGCCAGCATGAACGACTCGATCAGGAACCTGACGGCCGTGCGCTCCTCGTCGTGGAGCTCCAGCTTCACGAACGAGGGGACCGTATGCAGCCCGAGCCCCTCGGACTCGATGTACGACCGCGCGATGGCGATGGCCTTGACGGCCTGGTTGACGGCGTGCGGCCCGATGGCCTGCACCTCCACCTCGCTGGCACTCCGCAATAGCGCCGCGATGGCGCCCGCCACCGAGTTCGGCCGGGATGAACCTGATACGCGTAGGATTTCGATGTCCGACCTCCAAGACGCAAATCTGGTTAGATTCTGTACCGCCAGCGGGCGACCGGCGTACTCGGTCGTCACGTCCGGGCGCCGAGAACGGCCGCGGCGCGGCGTTCCGGCCGGCGCCTCGGTTGGAACGCCGGTCCCGCGTGAGCTGCCGGCTGTGCCGCACGAGGAGCACATTCGCCTTGACACGGCCCGAAGGGCGCCCTTATAGTGCGCGCCAATGACGGATTCACGGTTCGGGGCGACGATCAGCTGGGGCCTAATTCTCAGCTCGAGGGGTCGTGCCGGCTAGCCGTCGTTCAAGCCTGCCCATGAGCCCCGCCGGATGCGAATCGGCGGGGCTTTTCAGTTGGCCGCGGTGCTTGACCAGTTACTAGCGCAAGAGCAGGTGGAGGTAGTCGATGACGGGTTCGGAAGTCGTGATGAAGATGCTCGAACGGCACGGCGTGGAGGTGATATTCGGGCACCCGGGCGGCGCGATCATGCCGATCTACGACGCGCTGTACGACTCGAAGATCAAGCACGTGCTGGTGCGCCACGAGCAGGGCGGCGCCCACATGGCCGACGCTTACTACCGCGCCAGCGGCAAGGTGGGGGTCTGTTTCGCGACCTCCGGGCCGGGGGCCACGAACCTGGTGACCGGCCTGGCCACGGCGATGATGGACTCCTCGGCCGTCGTCGCCATCACCGGCAACGTGCCCAGCGGGCTGATCGGCACCGATGCCTTCCAGGAGGCCGATGTCTACGGCATCACCGGGCCGGTCACCAAGCACAACTACCTCGTGAAGGACGTGGCCGACCTGCCGCGAGTCCTTGCCGAGGCCTTCCACATAGCCGGCACCGGCCGCCCCGGGCCCGTGCTGATCGACGTGCCAAAGAACGTCCAGCTCGCCAAGTTCGAGGGGTCGCTCGACGTCGAGATCGACCTGCCCGGCTACCGCCCGACGGTCGTGGGGCACGCGAAGCAGATCCGTAAGGCCGCCGAGGCCGTCATCGCCGCCAAGCGCCCCGTTCTCATCGTCGGGGGCGGCGGGCAGGTGGCGCCGCGCGAGGTGGCGGACCTGGTCGAGCGGACGGGCATCCCCGTCATAACGACGCTCATGGGCATCGGGTCCTACCCGCCCGCCGCGACCGAGACGCTGGGCATGCCCGGCATGCACGGGACCGTAACGGCGAACAAGGCCATCAGCAACTGCGACCTGATCCTGGCGGCCGGGATCCGCTTCGACGACCGCGTTACCGGCAAGATCAGCCGCTTCGCGCCCAACGCGACGGTGGTGCACATCGACATCGACCCGGCCGAGATCGGCAAGCTCGTGAGGGCCCACGTGCCGGTCGTGGGCGACCTGCGCGACGTGTTGCCCCGCCTGACGCAGGAGCTCGGCTACCTCGACATCGGTCCCTGGCGCGAGACGCTGCAGGGTTGGAAGGCCACCTACCCCGAGAAGTACCAGCTCGACAAGCCACTGGTGTCTCAGGAGGTCCTCGCCATGCTGCGCGAGGCGACGGGCGGCAACTGCATCGTCGCCACCGAGGTCGGTCAGCACCAGATGTTCGCGGCGAGGCTCCTACCCACGACCAAGGCGCGCTCCTTCATCACTTCGGGCGGCCTGGGCACCATGGGCTTCGGCCTGCCGTCGGCCATCGGCGCCGCCATCGCGCGGCCGGGTGAGACGGTGGTGCTGGTCGCCGGTGACGGCAGCATCCAGATGAACATCCAGGAGCTCGCCACGCTATACAAGCAGAACCTGCCCATCGTCATCGCCATCCTCAACAACGGGATGCTCGGCATGGTGCGGCAGTGGCAGGAGCTCTTCCACGCCCAGCGTTACAGCGAGGTGTACCTCGCCGATTCCAACCCCGACTTCGCGAAGCTGGCGGGCGCCTACGGCATCGAGGGCCACAACATCTTCGACCGCGACGCCGCCAGGCCGGCCATCGAGGCCGCGATAGCCGCGAAGAAGCCGGTACTGCTCAACTTCTTCGTGTACGAGGCCGAGAAGGTGTTCCCGATGGTGCCGTCCGGCGCCGGGGTCGACGAGATGATCCTGGGCGACCAGGAACCGGCCGACGAGCCGACCGAGCCCGAGGTCGCGGCGGTGACCAAGTGAGCGCAAGGCACGTGCTCAGCGTGGTCGTGCGCGACCAGCCGGGCGTCCTCGTGCGCATCGCCAGCCTCTTCGCCAGGCGCGGTTTCAACATCGAGTCGCTGTCCGTGGCCCAGACCGAGCGTCCGGGAATCAGCCGCACGACCTTCGTCGTCAGCGGTTCCGACGACACCATGGAGCAAGTCGAGAAGCAGCTGCAGAAGCTCATCGACGTGCTGACGGTCGTCGATCACACCCGCAGCCGCTCCGTGGACCGCGAGCTGATGCTCCTCAAGGTCTCGGTCAAGAACCCCGACGAGCGCGTGGAGATCAGGCAGATCGCTCAGGACTTCCGCGCCCACATCGTCGACGTTGCACGCTCGGCGCTCGTGTTCGAGGTGACCGGCGACGAGGCCAAGATGGACGCCTTCATAGAGCAGATGCGGCCCTTCGGGATCGTCGAACTGATCCGCACTGGACGAGTGGCCCTGGAGCGCACGACGGCGGCGCCCGCCTAGCGTGCGCGGGCGAACGACCCTTCCCCTCCCCGGAGCCCATCCCGACAAGCAGCCAGAACGCACTCATCGCGCGGCTCCCGCGGCCGCACTCGACTAGGAGAACAACCGAACATGGCCAACATCTACTACGACGCAGACGCCAACCTCCAACACCTGGCCGGCAAGACCGTGGCGGTCATCGGTTACGGCTCGCAGGGCCACGCTCACGCGCTCAACGCCAAGGAATCGGGCTGCGACGTCGTAGTGGGCCTGCGCCGCGGATCCGCTTCCTGGGCGGACGCCGAGGCCGCCGGCCTGACGGTCATGGAGGTGGACGAGGCCGCCAAGGCGGGCGACTTGGTGATGATCCTGCTGCCCGACGAGGTGCAGAGGAGCGTGTACGAGGCCCAGATCCAGCCGCACCTGGAGGCCGGCAACGCGCTGCTGTTCGCGCACGGCTTCAACGTGCACTTCGGGCAGATCGCCGCACCCCAAGGCGTGGACGTCTTCATGGTGGCCCCGAAGGGCCCCGGACACCTGGTGCGCCGCGTCTACACCGAGGGCGCCGGCGTGCCGTGCCTCCTCGCCATCCACCAAGACGCGACCGGCAACGCCAAGAACCTAGGGCTCGCGTACGCCAAGGCCATCGGCGGCACGAGGGCGGGCGTGCTCGAAACGAGCTTCCGTGAGGAGACCGAGACCGACCTGTTCGGGGAGCAGGCGGTCCTCTGCGGTGGAGTGTCGCACCTCATGCAGGCGGGTTTCGAGACCCTCGTCGAGGCGGGTTACGACCCCGAGATCGCCTACTTCGAGTGCGTGCACGAGATGAAGCTGATCGTCGACCTCATCTACGAGGGCGGCATGGAACGCATGCGTTACTCCGTCAGCAACACGGCGGAGTTCGGTGACTACCGCTCGGGGCCGCGCATCGTGACGGAGGAGACCAAGGCCGAGATGCGCAGGATACTGGCCGACATCCGCAGTGGCGCTTTCGCCAACGACTTCCTCACCGAGAACGTGACCGGCCAGGCGCGCCTGAAGGCGGGGCGCAAGAACACCGAGATGCACCTCTTGGCGCGCACCGGCGCGCGCCTTCGCAAGATGATGCCGTTCATCGG
Organism: Truepera sp.; assembly: GCA_032027045.1. NCBI lineage: Bacteria > Thermotogati > Deinococcota > Deinococci > Trueperales > Trueperaceae > Truepera > Truepera sp. The sequence continues at coordinate 1,238,814 of JAVSMU010000001.1, forward strand.
TACCAAGCGCTGAGTTCGCTCCCACCAGGGAGCGGGGAAGGTCAGAGGCATGGCGTACATCAAGTTCTTCGACACGACGCTGCGCGACGGGGAGCAGAGCCCAGGCGTCGCGCTGAACACGCAACAGAAGCTCGAGATCGCCCAGGCGCTCGCCAAGTTGGGTGTCGACATCATCGAGGCAGGTTTCCCGATCACGTCCTCGGGCGACTTCGACTGCGTTCACAAGATCTCCAAGGAGGTGCGGGGGCCCGTCATAGCGGCGCTCGCCCGCACGCACAAGCCCGACATCGAACGCGCGGCGCAGGCCATAGCGCCGGCCGCTCGCGGCCGGATCCACATCTTCACCAGCGCCTCGGACGTGCATCTCGAGTACATGTTGCGCAAGTCACGCGAGGAAGTGCTGGCCATCTCCGACGAGATGGTGCGGTACGCCAAGCAGTTCACCGATGACGTCGAGTTCTCGGCCCAGGACTGCATGCGCGCCGACCCGGCATTCGTGTACCAGCTCGTGCGCGCGGCCATCGAGGCAGGCGCCACTACTGTCAACATCCCCGACACGACCGGTTACGGCACCCCCCAGGACTACGGGGCGCTGATCAGGGACATCTTCGAGAACGTTCCCGAGGCGCACGGCGTGAGCATCTCGACGCACTGCCACGACGACCTCGGCATGGCCACGGCCAACACCCTGGCCGCCGTGGAGAACGGCGCCACGCAGGTCGAGGTGACCATCAACGGCATCGGCGAGCGCGCCGGCAACACGTCGCTCGAGGAGGTCGCCATGGCCCTCTACACGCGGCGCGATCACTTCGGCCACGAGACCGGCATCAACACCCGCGAGCTCTACCGCGTCTCGCGCCTCGTTTCCCGCTACACGGGGATGATGGTCCAGGCCAACAAGGCGGTGGTGGGCGAGAACGCGTTCGCGCACGAGGCTGGCATCCACCAAGACGGCGTCATCAAGAACAAGAGCACCTACGAGATCATGAACGCCGATCTCGTGGGCCGCGAGGCGGGCGTGCTCGTGATGGGAAAGCACTCCGGGCGCAACGCTTTCCGGCAACGGCTGGGCGAGCTGGGCTACGAGGACCTGAGCCAGGAGCAGCTCAACGACCTCTTCAAGCAGTTCAAGGAGCTCGCCGACCTCAAGCAGAGCGTGACCACGGACGACCTCCGGGCCCTCGTGGAGAACGAGATCGTCAAGGTGGCGGAGACCTACCGCCTCGAGCACGTCCAGTTCCAGTCGGGCACCGGCGGCATGACGCCCCAGGCCCTCGTACGCCTGCGCACGCCCGACGAGCTCCTCGAAGCCACCGCCACCGGCTCCGGCCCGGTCGACGCGGCCTTCAAGGCGCTCTCCAGCCTCGCTCCCATCCCGTTCGTGCTCGAGAGCTACGACCTCAAGGCGATCGGCAGCGGCACGGACGCCCTGGGTGAGGTGACCATCCGGGTGACGGCGGGTGGTCAGACGCTCTTCGGGCGGGCCATCTCCACCGACGTGGTGCACTCTTCCGTGCTCGCCTACGTGGACGTCATGAACAAGCTCGCCGCGGGCGTGGGCAAGGCCAAGTCGGACGGGCCGGTCTTGACCATGACGCTACCGTGACCCACCCCCGGGCCGCCGTCGAGGTTTACGACACGACCCTGCGCGACGGCACGCAAGGGCAGGACGTGCACTTCACCAGCGACGACAAGGTGGCGATAGCGAAACGCTTGGACGCCTTCGGCATCGACTTCATCGAGGGCGGCTGGCCGGGCTCGAACCCGAAGGACGCGCGCTTCTTCGAGATCATGCGGGACGTGGAGCTAAGCCGCGCGAAGCTGACGGCGTTCGGTAGTACGCGGCACAAGGACGCTGCGGCCGAGGACGACGCCAACCTCGGGGCGCTCCTGGGCGCCGGCACCGAGATCGTGGCCATCTTCGGCAAGTCGTGGACGTTTCACGTCGAGCACGCCCTTGGCGCGTCGCTCGAAGCGAACCTGGAGATGATCCGCTCGTCGGTCGAGTACCTCAGGGCGCAGGGCCGCGAGGTCTTCTACCTGGCTGAGCACTTCTTCGACGGCCACGCGGCCGATGGGGAGTACGCGCTGGCGACGCTGCGCGCCGCGCTGGCCGGGGGCGCCGCGCGCCTGGTGCTGTGCGACACGAACGGCGGCACGCTGCCCAGTCGTGTGGCGGAGCTGACGCGCGCCGTCGTCGGCATGAGCCCGGTGCCGGTGGGCATCCACGCGCATAACGACAGCGAGTTGGCGGTGGCCAACACGTTGGCCGCGGTGGACGCGGGGGCCGGCCACGTGCAGGGGACCATCAACGGCTACGGGGAAAGGTGCGGCAACGCCAACCTCGTCAGCATCATCGCGAACCTGGCCCTGAAGCTGGGCCGCGACCAGCCGCAGCGGTTGGTCGAGATCAGGGCGCTCTCGCGTTACGTGGACGAGCGGGCCAACCTGGCGCCCAACGTCCGTGCCCCGTACGTGGGCGACGGTGCCTTCGCGCACAAGGGCGGGGTTCACGTGTCGGCCGTGAACAAGGCGCCCGAGACCTACGAGCACGTCCCGCCCGAAAGCGTGGGCAACCGCCGCCACGTGCTGGTGTCCGACCTCTCCGGCCGCGCCAACGTCGTGGCCAAGCTGGCGGAGTGGGCAAGCGCAGCGGACGCGCTTCCAGGCGGGGGCGGTCACGCGGTGCACGCCGCCGGCGCGGACACGCGCACGGTGGTAGCTCACATCAAGGAGCTGGAGGCGCGCGGTTACGCCTTCGAGGGCGCCGAGGCGAGCTTTCAGCTCCTCACCCGCAGGGTCCAGGGCGGCTTCGAACCGTACTTCCACCTCGACGGTTTCACCGTGATGATCGACAAGAACGACGGCAGCCCGCGGTGCGAGGCCACCGTGAGGTTGCGCGTGGGGGGCCACGAGGAGCATAGCGCCGCCTCGGGAGACGGCCCCGTCAACGCGCTCGACCGCTGCCTCTTGAAGGCCCTGGGCTCGTTCTACCCCGCGCTGCGCACGCTGGCCTTGCGCGATTACAAGGTGCGTGTGCTGTCTGGCGCCGAGACCGGCACGGCGAGCCTGGTGCGCGTGCAAGTGGAGATGGGCGACGGCACCACCACGTGGAGCACCGTGGGCGCCAGCACGAACATAATCGAGGCGTCCTACGAGGCGTTGATCGACGCCTACGAGTACAAGCTCGTCAGCGACGGGGTGGAGCCACGCTTACCCGAGAAGGAGCTGCCGGCCAGCGCCTGACCGGCCACCACTTGCTCGGCCAGCGCTTGCTTGGCCAGCGCCTGGCCGGCCCGCGCTTGCCGCCCGCTGCTCGGTGGCCGCCTCAGCCGTAAGCGGCCACGGTGCCGTTGAGGGCGGCCACGATCACGCGGTCGCCGAGGGGCAGGGGAGACGCCTGGATGGCGGCGTTGGCGACCTTGTCGAGGAGCAGGACGCGCCCGCTGCGGGCGTCCAGGACTATGAGGTCGCCGCCCTCGGTGGCAACGTAGAGGGTGCCGGCGGCTATCGCCGGCGACGCCGTCACGGGCGCCGGCAGCGGGCGGGTCCAAACGTCGTCGCCGCTGCGCAGCGACAGGCAGTGAAGCCGCTGGCCCCAGGACACGACGTAGACGTACTGCTGCCAGATCACCGGGGTGGACCACTGCTCGCCCTCGAGGTCGTAACTCCACACGACCTCACGCTTGGCGAGGTCGAAGGCGTGCACCTCGCCCGCTCTCACGGGGATCAGGAGCAGGCCACCGGCCGCTGAGGGCGGGGTGGTTATGGCACCGACGTCGACCTTGAAGGCCGAGGTGCCTGAGGGCGTGCGCACCGCGTGCAGCCAGCCGTCACGAGTGGGTATGAGCGAGAGGCCGGCGTGTAGGGTCGGCGCCGTGGACGGCCTCGCCCCCAGGTCCAGGCGCCAGCGTTCCTGGCCCTCGCTGGTCCACTGCGCCACGCCGTCGCCCAGGGCCACGATGAGCTCGTGGCCGTACGGCGCGGCGCCCACCACCTCGTCGTCGAGGCGCTCCCAGGCGAGGTCGCCCCGGGGCCAGTTGAGGGCCCGCATGGCCCCGTCGCGGCTCGCGAGGTAGAGAACGTCGCTCACCACGAGGGGCGCCTGGCTGGCCTCGTCCTGGAGCGCGAACGTGGCCTGCAGCCCGCCGTCTGCCGGCCGCACCACCGCCAGGGCGTCGGAACGCTGGCCGACGAGCAGGAAGCCGCCGGCGGAGGACAGGCCCGAGGGGAACTGCGGGCCCTCGTCGAGCTCGAGCGTCCAGCGGCGCTTGAGCGTAGTGGGGTTGGCGGGGCCAACTGGGTAGGCGCCGGTACGCCCCGGGCCCGCGTGAGCCTGCTGCGGCGCGCGCTGCAGCGCGGCGCTGCGGATGGCGCGTAGGGCGTCGGCCACCGCCCAGCCCGAGGTGGGCCGCTTGCCCGGGTCCTTCTCGAGCAGCGCCAGGATGAGGCGCGCCAGCGACGTCGGGACCTGTGGGTTGAGTTCCTGGGGGTGAGTTGGCGTGCCGTAGACGTGCTGGTACAAGACGGCCTGGTCGTTGTCGGCGTCGAAGGCCGCCACGCCAGTGACCGTGCGGTACAAGACGGCGCCGAAGGCGTAGAGGTCGGTGGCCGCGCCGGTAGGCTCGCCGGTCGCCTGTTCCGGCGCCATGTACTGCGGGGTGCCCAAGGTGAAGCCCGTCCTGGTGAGGGCGCGCGAGCTCTCGGTGAGCTGCACGAGGCCGAAGTCCATCACCTTGGGCGTTCCCTGGGGCGTGACCAGGATGTTCCTCGGTGTCAGGTCGCGGTGGACCATGCCCAGCCGGTGCACGTAGCCGAGGGCCTCCGCCACGGTGATGGCTGCGCCGAGGATCCGGTCGGCCCCTTCGGGATCACCCTCGAACGGCCCCAGTTCCGTGATGGGGCCGCCCTCGATCAGTTCCATCGCGAAGTAGACGTGTTCCCCGAGCCCGAGGTCGTAGATCGTGACTATGCCTGGGTGGTTGAGCCGGGCGAGGGCGCGGATCTCGCGCCTGAAGCGCTCGCTGTCGGCCTCGGTGAGGTGTGGCCGCAGCGCCTTGAGGGCGACGATGCGCTCCAAGTGGGTGTCACGCGCGCGGAAGACGTGGGCCATGCCGCCCACCCCGAGCGGCCCCAGGACCTCGTACCGGCCGTCGACCTTGTCGCCCGCCTCGAACATCTCCCTGGCGACCCGGCCTTAGGCCTCGTCCAGCGCCTTGAGGATCTCCGGATCGAGGGCGCCCTGCTCCACCGCCCGGTTGAGCATCTCGATGCCCAGCCGCACTACTTCCGACTTGGAGACGAGCCGCTCCGGGTTCGAGAGCTGGTAGGCGGTCTTGGTCAGGAGCGAATCCTGCTCCTCGGTGATGACGACCTGCAACCGCTTGCTCTTCTCACGCTTGGCCAAGGCCTTCCCTCCGTTTGCGGCGCGTCACGACCGTGACCACATGGCGTTCGGGGTCGAACGAGTGCGATGCGCCACTTACTCAGTGCTCCGACTATAGCAGGATGAGCATGTCCTTGACGCGTGTGATGTGACGGCTTACACTCCGCATGAGGGTGTTGTGTAAGTTGCACATCATAAGACCGTAAGACCGCTGGTCCGCGGCAAGCCCTCCGCCCCTCTCGGGGTGCCTTGCGAAGTCTCGTGTCGGCGCCATGCGCGCCTGGGGAGAAGCCGATGGAGAACCACGACGTCCTGCTGGTACGCGGAGGAATCCCACTCTCGGGAAGCCTGGGCGCCTACCGCGCCAAGAACTCCGCCCTGTACCTCATGCTCGCCTCCCTGCTGACGGACGAGCCCGTGGTTCTCCACGACGTTCCGATGCTCTCCGACGTGCTCGTGAGCGAGGAGATCCTCAGGCATGTGGGCGTAGAGACCCGCTGGGACGGGCACGACCTCCACCTTCACGCGGCCAACCTGCGCAACCATCACGCCCCATACTCCCTGGTCAACAAGATGCGAGCCTCCTTCGTCATCATGGGCGCCCTCCTTGCACGAGCGGGCGAGGCGCGCGTGAGCATGCCTGGTGGCTGCGCCTTCGGGCCCAGACCCGTGGACCGCCACCTCGAGGCGTTCCAGGCGCTGGGCGCAGTGATCGTCGAAGAGGACGGCGACTTCTACGCCAAGCGCACCGGCAAACTGGCCGGCACGGTGCGGTTCGAGGCGCCCACGGTTGGGGGCACGCAGAACGTGCTCCTCGCTGCTGCGCTGGGGGCGGGCGAGGTCGTCATCGAGAACGCCGCCCGCGAGCCCGAAGTGCCCGACCTTGCCGCCATGCTGGTTGCCATGGGCGCCGACGTGCGGGGCGCCGGCACGTCTACCATCGTCGTGCACGGTGCCGAGAAGCTTCACGGGGTACATCACCGGCCCATCGCAGACCGCATCGAGGTCGGCACGTTCCTGCTCGCCGCCGCGGCCACGAGGGGCGCCATCACCGTCGACGACCTGGAGCCCGACCACCTTGGCGCCGTCCTGGACGCCCTGGAACGCACCGGCGTGGTCGTCACCCGCGGCGCGACCAGTGTGAGCGTCGACGCGTCGGGTCCGCTGCGCCCGGTCGACATCGAGGCGCGCGAGTACCCGGGCATCCCGACCGACCTGCAGGCCCCTTTCTCCGCCTACCTCGCCACGCTGCCCGGACTGAGCCACGTTCGCGATCACGTTTACCCGGACCGGTTCACTCACGTGGAGGAGATGGCCCGCGCGGGAGCGCGGATGCAGTTGGAGGAACAGCGACTCGAGATCCGCGGTGGTCCGCTCCGAGGGGCCGCCATGTACGCGGCGGACATCCGCGCCGGCGGCGCGCTGGTCGTGGCGGCACTAGCGGCGGAGGGGCTCAGCGAGGTGGGTGGCATGCGCTTCGTGGACCGGGGGTACGAGGGCCTAGCCGAGCGCTTACGCAGCCTTGGGGGGCGAGTGGAGCGCACGGTGACCCCAGAAGTGACGGCCACCGGCACTTACGGCGGTTGAGAATCCAGCAGTTGACGCACTGGCACCGGTCTAACCGGCACCCTCGTCCTCATCGTTCCCAGGTACCCCGGCTTCGTCCTGGTGCGAAGCCGCGTCACCCGCCTCAGGGGTCCCTACCTGGACCCTCCTCGCGCGTGGGTGCCAGAAGCTCTCCTCGGCGTCATCTTCGCTGAGCAGGTCCGTGATGGCTCGCGGATCGTCCAAGGACAGTAGGAAGCTCTCCTCGACCGCCGTGCCGAACGGGTCGGCGCCCGCGGGGCCGGGTTCGGTAGCGGCGCTCCCAGTCTCGTCCGCGGGCGTGGTGGACTCGGGGCCGGCTTGTCCCTTCGGCTCCCCGTCTGCGGCGCCATCCGCCGGAGCCGTGGTGGGCTCGGGGCCGACCAGTCCCTCCAGCTCCCCGTCTGCGGCGCCATCCTCCGGAGCTGTCAGGGTTTCGAGCGAGGACTGGTCCTCGTTCGCTTCCGGCGGCGGGGGCGTGGCCACGACCGCGACCTCCGTGGCGTCCTCGGGTTCGGTAACCCCCGTGGCGTCCTCCGACTCGGCCACCCCAACGGCGTCCTCCGGCCCGGCGATCTCCACGGCGTCCTCCGGTTCAGCAACCTCCGCGGCGTCCTCCGGCTCGGCCACCATCGGTGCCTCTGCGTCCACGGCACCTTCGGCATCTTTCGGTTCGGGGGGCTCTGTGGCCTCAGGGGCCGTTGCGCCCTCCGCGGCCGACGGCTCGTCCGCGACGGCGGGTTGGGGATTGCGAACCCGACCGCGCATGACCAGCCCCGCTACGGCAACCAAGAGGCCGGCCACCATGACCCACAGCCACGGGACCTTCCAGAGCGAGGATTCGTTTCCGGCACGGGGCAGGACCCCGCTCCTCAGCGCGTCACGTTGTGCGTCGGCGTTGCGGGCGATCAGGTCGACCACGGGGCTCTGCTGCGCGGTGGCGCCGGAGTACTGCCACGGCGAGGGGGTCTCCGAGAGGCCGCGCCAGCCGCTCGCGGAGAAGGGGTCGTACACGCCGGTCATGGCGTGAATCTGGGTGTCGGCGGCGAGCGTGACGGGCAGGTAGACCACCAGGGTATTGCCGGTGGCGTACACATCGAGGTGGCGGCGCGGGAGGGATGACACGTCCACAGGCTCGTCGGGCTCCTTGGGCGGCTCGTCCGTCGTCTGGGGGTAGGTGACGAAGAACGCTCCGGCGCTCGTGATCCGGACGGCGTACTCCCAGCCCGTCCCGTCAGGGAAGCCGAGGTCCGGCCCCGGGAGCGTGCGACTCGAGCCCCCAGTGACAGCGCCCAGATAGACGTCTACCACCGCCGGGAGGAAGCCTTCGAGCGGGGCCTCCTCGCCGGCGTCCTCGCCTGCGGCGGCCCCAATGGGCCCGTCCAGGGTGGTGAGATCAGCGTGGCCGGCCACGTCGCCATCGCCGGCGGCATGGGCGTCGCCAGGTGCAGCCGCGTAACCAGACGCAGCGGCGCCACTAGGCGCCGCCTTGTCGGCGGGGAGCCCGAGGGAGCCGAGGGTGACCGCGAGCCTCGTGCCCTGCTCGGCCTTGTCCAGCGTTACCGACTGCAGGTCGAAGACGGCCACGTTCGCATAGATGGGGGCGGTGGGCGGGGTGAGCGTGCCGTCACCGAAGGCGTCACCGCTGGGGTCGGTAACGGTGGTCAGCGCGACGAGAGCCAGGATCGGGAGGAGGTTCAAGCGGAGGCTCCTGGCGTCATGCGCACCGCTTGGAGGATCCGCGGCTTGCTATCGCGCCGGGTGGCGAGTACTGCGAGTGCGGTTCCCAGCTTGTCGCTGTCGTGCTTGGCGTGCTCACCGCTCCCGAGTAGGGGCGCCTCGACGAGCTCGATCCCCGCCTCCTCGAACCGCTGCCTGGCGGCGTCGACGAGTTCCGCTGCCTCCCCGCGGTAGTTCTCCAGCCGGCCGCGGTCCACTGGGGTCGAGTTCAACAGCACCATGTCGGGGAGGCGTACTCCGTGGTTGCGCAGGGCTGCCACGTGATCGAAAGCGTCGAACCCGTCCGTCTCGCCCGCCTCCGTCATGATGTTGCACACGTAGACGAGCTTGGCGCTGCTGAGGTTGACGGCCTCGCGAACCGATGGCACGACCAGCGGTGGGATCGTGCTCGAGAACAGACTGCCGGGGCCCAGCACGATCAGGTCGGCAAGGCGGATCGCCTGCTCCACCTCCGGCAGGCCTTCAGGATCGGCGGGTTCGGTCGAGAGCGTCTTGATCGGCCCCGGCGCGTTGCGCAGGTTCTCTTCGCCCCTTACCGTCTCCCCGTTCTCCTTCTCGACTACCAGCGTGACTGCCTCGGCCGTCGCGGGGTACACCGCACCGGAGAGATCGAGCAGGCGGTTGATCAGGCGCAGCGCGTTGCCGAAGTCGCCCTCGACCTCGGCAACGGTGGTGATGAACAGGTTGCCGAAGGTGTGGCCGCTCAGCTCTCGGCCGCGGTCGAAACGGTACTGAAGGAGACGCGTGAACTCGGACTCGTTGTCGGAGAGGGCGGCCAGGCAGTCCGTCAGGTCGCCAGGGGCAGGCATGCCGTAGGCCTCGCGCAGCCGCCCCGAGCTGCCGCCGTCGTCGCTGACGGCCACCACGGCAGTCAGGTTCGACGTGTGCTTGCGCAGGCCGCGCAGGAGGTTCGAGAGCCCCGTGCCACCTCCCAGGGCGACCACCCTGGGGCCGCGGGCCAGGACGAGGCGGCGGTTGAGCAGGCGCGCCGCGTCGTCGGGGTGGGGCAGCCAGTTGGAGAGGAGCGACCGGTTGAGGCGGCCGATGGCCACCACCGTCAGGGTCAGGCCCGACAGGGCCACGGCGAACGAGACCCAGCCGCCGATCGCACCCCAGGGCCGGGAGCTGAGCACGCGCTCCACCGGTTGGGAGAGCTCCGCGCGGCCCTCGCCGTAGACCCAGAGCGTGAACAGAACAGCGCCGAGCACCAAAGCCAGGCCACCGCCGATAGCCGCCACCATGTGGCGCTTGACGCCCATGCCCGGCGCCAACCAGAGCCGCAGCCTACGCGCGCCGTCCCACACGGGTCTCATGGCGCTTCACCGCCCCCTTGCTCATGCTCGGCGAGGGCGGCGGCCAGGTCACGGTGCTGTGTTTGAGTGCGGTAGGCGCCCGCCAGGTCATGGCTCAAGCGCTCCACCACCGCCACCGAGCGGTGCTGACCGCCGGTGCACCCCACGGCGACCGCGTAGTTGCTCCTGCCGCCGCTTTCGGCCAGATACGCGAGGGAGCGCACGAGCAAGCGGATCTGCTGGTAGAGCTCGAGGGCCTCCGGCGAGAAGACGTAGCGCTGCACCTCGGCGTCGGTTCCTGGCAGCGGCCGCAGCGTCTCGGAGTAGAACGGGTTGGGCATCCCCCGCACGTCGAGAACCACGTCGACGTCAGTGGGGGCACCACGCTTGAAGCCGAACGACACGAGCCTCAAGAGCGTGCCGGTCCCGCCCGAGAAGCGGTCCCACAGGAGTTGAGTCAGCGCCCTCGCGCTCGTTGCCGTGGTGTCGATGACGTCGTCTGCCAGGGCCCGCAGCGGCTCCAAGGCCACGCGCTCGGCGGCGAGGTCACCGGTCAGTGTGCCCGTCGAGACCGGGTGCGCGCGGCGCGTGAAGTTATAGCGCTTCACGAGCACCTCGTCGGAGGCGTCGAGGAACAGCAGGCGCGGAACGTGGCCCAGCGACGTCAGTTCCGCAAGCGCCGTCGGCGCCTCGGCCAGAAGGCCGCGCGCGCGGATGTCGATGCTGATGCAGATGCCCTTCCACTCGTCGGTCACCTTCTCGACCAGGCCCCGCCATAGGCCGGGCGGCAGGTTGTCGACGGTGTAGAAGCCGACGTCCTCGAGCGCGTGCAGCGCCGTGGTCTTACCGGCGCCGCTGACGCCCGTGAGGATGACGAGCGGGCGCACCCTGGGCTGGGCAGCGCCTGAGGAGTCGGTCACGGCGTCTCCTCCGTGAACTCGCACGCCACCAGGAGGTCCCCCTGTTCCACGATCGCCACCTTACCCACGTGAGCCAGCAAGCGGCCCGGGCAGACGACATATTCCTTGCTGCCGAGCTTCTGGGCCACGAACCGGACGCCGCCCCTCACCAGTTCCTGGAACTCACCCGCGGGTTCAGCGGCCGCCTCGGGGATGGGGCCGAGCCCCTGTAGTACCCGCCAGCGGGTGCCGTCGTGGACCACGCGCGCTTCGCGGCCGGCCACCTTCACCGCGAAGGCCGGCACCGCGCCGGGCTCGGTCAAGGGCTCCCACTCACCCGGCTTGACGAAGCCCACGGTGCTCGTGGCGCAGGCGTGCGCTGGGGCACCCGAGGTGAACTCCACGACCGCAGCCTCGCTGACGATCTTCCCGGCCAGCACCGAAGCCATGGCCTCGGCGGCGGCCCTGTCCGTATAGCAACCGATCCTTACCCGCACGAACTGCAGTCCGTCTTGCATGGCGAACTCCGTGTAGGCATCGAACGAGCGGTCGCGCAACTCCTGCGCGGCGGCCTGCGCCTCCCGGTAGTCGCGCAGCGCAACCGTCTGGACCGCCCAGGCCTGGGCCGTCGCCAACGTCGCCGAGGCCATGAGCAGCAAGGTGATGGCCGCGCGGGCGATCACGCGGCCGCCTGCTGCACGATAGGCGCGAGGTTGGCAAGTATCCGCAGGCCGACCGCCTGGCTCTTCTCGGGGTGGAACTGCGTGGCGTGCACGTTGCCGAGCGACATCGCGGACAGGAAGGTCACGCCGGCGTACTCGGTCGTCGCCCCGTTCAGGGCGGGGCCGTGACCCGTAAGGTCGGCGTAATACGAGTTGGCGAAGTAAACGTAAGCCCCGGGCGCGACGCCCTCGAGCAGGGGGGAGGCCCCGCGAGGCGTGAGCTGGTTCCAGCCCATCTGCGGCACGCTCCCCAGGCCGGCGGGGAAGCGCCGCGCCCAGCCCTCGACGATGCCGAGCCCCGGTTCGTCGGGCGCCTCCTCGGAGCCCCGTAGGAGGAGTTGAAGTCCCACGCAGATGCCCAGGAACGGCCTGCCGGCAGCGATGTGCCGTCGCACCAGGTCCTCGAAGCCGGACGCGCGGAAGGCCCTGGCGACCTGGCCGAAGTGGCCTTGGCCGGGTAGCACCAGTAGCCCTGGACCACTGACCTCTCGCGGGTCGGCTACGACCCGTGGTGAGAGGCCCGCTCGCTCGAGCGCCCGCTCGATGCTGTGGAGGTTTCCCGCACCGTAGTCGATGACCACGGTCTCGAAACTCACAGCAGGCCCTTGGTCGAGGGGAGTCCCTCGTGCGTCACCCGCGTCGCGTCGCGCAGTGCGCGGGCGAAGGCCTTCATGATGGCCTCGCAGGCGTGGTGCGTCTCGTCGGCGGCAAGCAGTCGCACGTGCAGCGTCGCCCCGGCGTGGTTGGCGAAGCCCCTGAGCAGCTCTCGCAGGTGGTAGGCGCCGAAACCTCCCGGCTCGCCGCTGAGAGCGCCCGGTTCGAAGGAGATGTGGGGCCTGCCCGACAGGTCGAGCACCACGTGGGCGAGCGTCTCGTCCATCGGCACGAACGAGCTGCCGTAACGCTCGATCCCCGTCCGGTCGCCTAGCGCCTTCGCCACGGCCTGACCGAGGACGATGCCGGTGTCCTCCGCCAGGTGGTGCACGTCTATGTGCAGGTCGCCGACGGCCTTCACCCCCAGGTCGAGGCGGCCGTGCCGCACGACCTGCTCGAGCAGGTGGTCGAGGAAGCCATGACCCGTCGCCGCGCCACTGGTCGCGCCGGGGGCGCCGTCTAGGTCTAGGGTCACCTGGATCTGGGTCTCGCGCGTGTTGCGCTCGACTCGCGCGTTGCGGCTCATCGGTCTCCTCCGTGGGCTTGGGGTACTTCCATCACGGCCGCCTCGCAGGCGGCGATGAAAGCGTCGTTCTCGGCCGTGGTGCCCACCGACACGCGCAGGCAACCCGCCGCGCCCGGCAGGTGGTCCTGGCGCCTGATCACCACGCCGGCAGCGAGCAGCCGCCGGTAGAGGCCGGCCGGGTCCGCGGTCCTGAACAGGATGAAGTTCGCGCTGGTCGGGAACGGCTCGATCCCCGGCAACCCGGCCAGGGCGGTCCTGATGCGCTCGCGCTCGTGGAGCGCGTGCTCTACGCGCGCAGCTACCAGCTCTGGTTCGTCGAGCAGCGCCGCGGCAACCGCTTCCTGCCAGGGGCTCACGCTGAACGGCAGGAGCGCCTTGCGCACGGATTCGGCCACGTCGGGGTGGGCGAGGGCGAAGCCTATCCTGGCGCCGGCCAGCCCGAGCGCCTTGCTGAAAGTGCGCAGGATGACGGCGTTGGGGTGGCGCAGCGCCAGCCCGGTCAGGCTGCCGCCGGCGAACTCCGCGTAGGCCTCGTCGATGACCACGAGCATCGCCTGGCCCGCGGCCTCGATGAGGTCCTCGACCTGCGCCTCGCTGAAGAGGTTGCCCGTGGGCGCGGCGGGGTTGGCGAGGAACATGACGCCGGGGCGGTCGGCCATGGCCGACCGGAGGTCGGCGCTGGGTAGTCCGAAGCCCGGAAGGAGCGGCACTTCGACGAGCTGTGCGCCCAGCAGGCGCGCCTGCTGGGCGTAGACGGCGAAGGTCGGCGTGACCGTCACGACGGTGCGGCCTATGCCGGACACCACCGTGAGGGCCTGTATGAGCGTGTTCGAACCATTCGCCACGACGACGCCGGCCGGGTCCCAACCGTGCCGCGCGGCCAGGCGTCCCTCGAGGGCCGTTGGGGTGAGGTGTGGGTAGCGGTTCCAGGGAACCTCGAGCATGTGCCGGAAGACGCGCTCTTTGACGGCCTGTGGAACGTCGTCGGGACTCTCGTTCTGGTCGAGCTTGATGGGCTCCGAATGCGGCGTGAAGCGGTAGGGGGCCAGCGCCTTCACGGCGTTCCTGATCGTCATGCGTTCCATGGTAGCGCTTCGGTCGGAACCTACCGCGGCGTGGCCCCGGTCGCGGCCCGTCGCCCTACGCGGCGGGCCCTACTGGCCCATGCGCTTGCGGACGTCGGCGATGAGCCCATCGGTGGTCGCCTGGAGGCTCGGGTCGAGCCGGCCGGCTTCCGTGAACTCGGATATCGATTCGTCGAAGCGCTGGATGGCGTAGTACACGATGCCCAGGTTGAGGTGTGCCTGCGCGTTGTCCGGGTTGCTCGCCACCGCCCGGCGGAGGTAGTCGAGGGCGAGATCGAAGCGCCCGAGCTCGATCTGCGCGTAGCCGAGGTTGTTGAGCACGATGTCGGAGTCCGGGTACGACTGAAGCGCTACCTGGTAGGCGTCGACGGCGCCGCGGGTATCGCCGCCGAGCTGCTTGGCGTAGCCGAGGTAGAACGACGCCAGGCCCGTCGCCTGTGCCGCGTTGGAACGGGCGAACGCGCTTGCCGCCGCGGTGTAGTCCTTGACGTCCAGGGCGTAGAGCCCCTGCTGGAACGCGACGCCGGCCTCCTCGTCGAACGTCACGTCGGCGCCGCCGGTCAGCTGGCGCTGCTGGTCGAGGAGCTCGAGGCTGCGCTTGGCCAGCGCCTGGCCAGGTTCCAGGGCGAGGGCCTTGTCGAGGGCCTGCTTGCCGTCGTCCAAGCGGCCGAGCCGCACCAGGGCAGTGCCGTAGAGCGCCTGCAGTTCGGCGTCGTCGGGAGCGGCGGCGACCAGCGGCTCCAACAACTTGAGTGCGCCGCTCGCGCGGCCGGCAGCCAGGTAGAGCTCGGCGAGGCTCCGGTCCACGTCGGCGCCCTGACCCCGCATCGCTTCGAACGTGCGCTGCGCGCCTTCCAGGTCGCCCCGGCGAGCCTGCGCCACCGCGAGAAGGTTGCCGACGGCCAGATCGTTGGGCGCCTGGGTGTAGAGGGGGCGCAGGATGGCCTCGGCCTCCTCCGCGTGCCCGCTCTGCAGCAGCAGGTCCGCCTGGGCGACCTTGAGGTCGGTGCTGCCCGGGTAGAGGGCCTGGCCGTCCTGGACGATGGCCAGGGCCTTGTCGGCATAGGTCGATGGCAGTAGCCTCGCGAGGGCGTAGAGGCCTGCTGAGCGGGCCAGGGGCTCCGCCAGGGCCTGTTGCAGGTACGCCAGCGCGTCGCCTGCGGCGCCGCCTTCTATCAGGCGGTGCATGACCGTGCTGCGCAACAGGATGGACTCGGGCGCGTAGGTCTCGGCCCTGCGGAGGGTCTGCAGCGCGCGCTGCGAGTCGGGCTGCAGGGCGCTCAGCCTGACGTAGGCGTCCACGAACCGCGGGTAGGCGTTTATGGCGGCCTGCAGGTCGGCGCTCGGGTCGGCCCCGCCAGCGGTGGCCGAGGCGGCTTCGACGGCGGCGCGCCCGGCAAGGGCCACCGCGTGCGCGGGGTTGGTGGCCAGGGCGGCGGCGAAGGCGGCGCCGGCGGCTTCTAGGTCGTTGGCTGCATCGAACACCACCCCCGCGCCGGCTTGTACCTCGGCGTCGGCTGGGGCCAGGGTGGCGGCTTGCTTGGCGGCAGCCACGGCGGCGCTCAGGTCGCCTTCGAGCGCCAGGACGCGCGCGTATTCCACCAATACCCAGGCAGAGCCGGCGTCGAGATCGGCCGCCGCCTTGAGATCCTCCGCGCGTGCGCCCGGTAGGCCCGAAGCGGCCAGGCCCGTAGGCCCGAGGCTGGGCACCGAAGGCGTCTGCCCGGCCGCGTCGCCGACGCGTTTCAACGTCTCTGCCGATGACTCGGGCAGCACAATACGCAAGACGGCCTCGGCCGCCGCCGTCGCGAGGGCCGCCGGCGTGGCGCCTTGGACCTCGACCGGCTTGACGGCGCCACCGATGGCAACGTTGATGGTGGCCTTCACGCCGCCACCGCCGGTGGCCACGCGGCCTGTGATGACCGCGTTGGCATCGAACAGCCGGCCGATGGTGGCGCCAACGTCGAGTTGTGCGGCGGCGGCCTTGTTGGCCACCAGGGCCGCGTCTCCCACCGGTGGCGCGTAGAGGTTCGGCACTTGGTTGAGCGCGTGCTGCAGCGCGGTGGGGAGGCCGAGCTGGTAGGGCGAGACGGTCGCGTCGGTGTCGAACGGCAGGATGACCACCCGCGTTATGGCGGGTACACCCTGGGCTGCGGCCGGCGCTTGCAGCAGGGTAAACGCTGCCGCCAGCGCGAGGAACGTTATCAGGAGACGTCGAGGCATCAAGCCGAAGTATACCTATGACGTCGTGAGAAAACGCATGCCTGCCGCAACCGTCACAGACGGAATCCGCCGGGCAGCAGGCCGGCGACCGTCGACGCCACCACGGTGCCGGCGGCGTTGACCTGGTAGACGCGGGCGTGCCCCGCGAACTCGAAGAGGATCTGACGGCAGGCGCCACACGGTGACGCCGGAACCTCCGAGCCCGATACCACGACGATCTCGGTGAAGTCACGCTCTCCGGCGGTGACCATGGCCTGCACCGCCGACTGTTCAGCGCAGCGCGTGAGACCGTAGCTGGCGTTCTCCACGTTCGCGCCGGAGTACACGATGCCCGAGGCGCTCCTCAGCGCGGCGCCGACGGGGAAGTGGGAGTAGGGCACGTAGGCGTTCGCAAGCGCCGCCCTGGCCGCTCGCAGGAGGTCTTGGGGCACGCTTTCAGGAGCGGGCTCGGTGTCGGTCACCTCTCAACCTCCTAAGAAGATCGCACGCAGCGCGCGCACGAGCGGTGGCCCGATGACCAGGACACCGACCACCGCAGCCATGACGGCGCCCACGAGGACGGCGGCCGCGGCCAGGTCCTTGGCGGCCTTCGCCAGTTCGTGATGACTCGGTTGTACCAGGTCGACCAACGCCTCCACGGCGCTGTTCACGAGTTCGAGTGCCAACACGAGTCCGATCACCACGACGATGGGTACGAGGGCGGCGCCCGTCAACCAGCCCAGGGCGACGGCGACCGCCGCCAGGGCCACTTCCACGCGGAAGTTGCGCTGATCGCGCCACGCCCTCGCGAGGCCCGTCGCCGCGAAGCCGAGGGAGCGCCGCACGTTGCCTCGGCCCGTCACGCGTCGGGCCGCTCCCGGGCCAGCTCCAAGATACGAGCCTGTGCCGCCCTGAAGGGCTCCCAGGCCGCCTCGTCCTGATGGTCGTGGCCGCTGAGGTGGGTGAGCGCATGCGCCGCCAGGACCAGCACCTCGTCGGCCAGGGCGTGGCCGTGCGCCTTGGCCTGTCTCTTCGCGGTGTCGAGACTGATGAACAGATCGCCTAAAGACGGGACGCCGGGGAACCAGGCCCCGTCCGGCTCGTACGTCGGATACGAGAGCACGTCGGTGGGGCCCGCGACGCCGCGGTCCCTCGAGTTGCGCTCCGCGATCGCCGCGTCGCTCGTCAACACGATCGTCACCTCGCGGCCCCCGAGGCCCGTGGCCTCCATGTACGCCGCCACGACGTCGCGCAACCGCCGGTTGAGGCGGTAACTCCTCGTCTCGTCGATGACCTCTACCTTAGGCGACATGCCCGCCCGAGACGGCCGCGAAGCGCTCGGAACGCGAGCGCTTCAGGCCCTTGAGCTCGTCGGCGCTCGGGTAGGTGATGCGCCGGTGCAGGATGGCGGTGAGCATGCGCTGGAACGTGGCGGCGATGACCTCGATGTCGTTGAAGGTCAGGGGCGTCTCATCGAGCTGGCCGTCTTGCAGCCGCTGCTTGATGAGCTTGTCGATGAGAGAACGGATGCTCGTGGGCGTTGGGTCGGTGAGGGTCCTGGACGCCGACTCGACCGCGTCGGCGAGCATGAGGATGCCCGTCTCCTTCGAGCGCGGCTTCGGCCCCGGGTAACGGAAGTTGAGCTCCTCGACCTCGCCCTCGTCGAGGGCGCGCTTGTAGAAGTAGCTGAGAACGGTGGTCCCGTGATGTTCTTCCACGAACTGCAGCAGCTCCTCGGGCAGGTGGTACTCCTGCAGGAGTTCGACGCCGTCGCGAACGTGGCTGGTGACGATGAGGTACGAGAGGTGCGGGCTGATCCGGTCGTGCGGGTTGTCGCCCGAGAACTGGTTCTCGACGAAGAACCCGGGCCGCTTGATCTTGCCCACGTCGTGATAGAGGGCGCCCACCCGCGCGAGGAGGGCGTTGCCGCCAACGCTGTTCACGGCCTGATCGACGAGGTTCGAGATTATCAGGCTATGCTGGTACGTTCCCGGGGCCTCCGTGATGAGCCGCTGAAGCAACGGATTGCTGGGGCTCGAGAGTTCGGTGAGGCGGAAGTCCGTGAGGAACCCGAACCCGCCCTCGGCGATGGGCAGGAGCCCAAGGGCGAGAACGCCGGCCAGTACGCCGCCGGCGACCAGAAGCATGGCGCCGGCTGCCATGGAGGCCATGGGCATGCCGCCACCGACGAGGACGAGGGCCACCAACGACAGCGCCGCCGCCAGCCCGCCGACGCTGCCGGCGAGCAGCAGGGTGAGGCGGCTGCCGGCGCTGCGGACCATCAGCGCCGCCACGGCCCCCCCGATGAGCGTGCCGGCCACGGCGTATAGCGGGGCAGCCGGGACCATGATGCCCATTGCGAGGGCCATCCAGGCCGCCCAGGGCAGCGCCAGGCGAGGCCCCAGCAGTGCGGCGACTACCAGGGGCACCAGCAGGGCGAAGAGGAAATGCGCGGAGAAGTCGAGGGCGACCCGTTGGAGCGCCAGTATCCCCAGCGTGAGCGCCACCAGGAACGCGATCTTCCTGAAGGTCATGGCCCTGCTCAGTTGCACCCTGGCCACGACCAGGGGAGCGAGCAGCAGGAGCGAGAGCAGCGCGACGCCAACGACGATCCACGCGGTTTGGGTCGCGGCCTCGGTGCGTGCGCTGTAGAGGCCGAGCGAGTCGAGCACGCGCAGTTGATCCTCGGTGAGCGGCTCTCCCGCGCGCACAATCACCTGGCCGGCCTCCAGCGACTGCATGACCGGGGCCACCGCCGCGGCGGCCGCGTCGCGGGCCACCTGTGTGAGGCGGTCGTTGGGCACGGAGTTCGCGACCAAGCGCTTGTCGAGCACCAGGCGCACCTCTCGCTGCCTCTCGGGCGGTGACTGGGCCACTAGCTCATCCACCAGCCCGGGCAGTTCCGAGGCACGCACGCCGCCGGCAGCACGGTAACGACTGATGACCTCGTCGACGACGTGAGTCGGCAGCCCCGAGCTGGTGATGGCGGCCAGCACCAGGGCCGTGACCTGCGGGTCGGGCGTGTAGACGGGTTCGATCTGGGAGCGTGCCGACTGCCGCTCACGCTGAGTGGCGATCATGTCGATCACTTGAGTGTCGACCGGGGCGACGAACTCCTGCGGGCTGGCCTGGCCCACCCGCAGCGGGGTGCGCTGGCGCGTACCGTAAACGCTATACAAGATGAGCGCGAAGGCAGCGGCGGCGAGTACGGCGAGCACCCAGTAGCGCGCCCTGGGCGGCCCCGCTAGGCGTCTAGGCGTGCCGCTCATAGGCGAGGACGATCTGAGCCACCAGAGGATGCCGCACGACGTCGGCCTTGCTGAAGTGCTCGAACCTGATCCCTTCGATGTCCTGCAGAATCGCGCTAGCGGTAGCTAGACCGCTCTGTATGGTCGTCGGCAGGTCGGTCTGGGTGGTGTCGCCCGTCACGACGACCTTACTGTTGAAGCCCATGCGCGTAAGGAACATCTTCATCTGCTCCGGAGTCGTGTTCTGCGCCTCGTCCAAGATGATGAAGGCGTCGTTCAGGGTACGCCCACGCATGAACGCCAGTGGCGCCACCTCGATGGTGCCCTGCTCCAGCAGGCGCTCGACCTTGTCTGCCGGCAGCATGTCATGCAGCGCGTCGTACAGGGGGCGCAGGTAGGGGTCGATCTTGGCCTGCAGGTCGCCGGGGAGGAAGCCCAGGCGCTCGCCGGCCTCGACCGCGGGGCGGGTGAGGATGATCCGTTTCACCCGGTTGGCCATGAGCGCCTCTACCGACATGGCGACGGCCAAGTACGTCTTGCCCGTCCCGGCGGGTCCGAGCCCGAACACTATGGGGTTGTTGGCTATCGCGTTCACGTAACGCCGCTGGCCCGCGGTCTTCGGGCGGGTACGGCCAGGAAGCCGGGCCTCGGCCCCGTCGGGCAGCCGCCCGATCCCCGGGAGTCCGCCTCGTGCGGGAGGCGGCAAGACCCCTTCCGCGGCGTTCGAGTCGGCTTCGACTCCACCCTCGAAGCCGGGGTCGAGCTCGCCGAACGTTATCTCTGCCAGACTGACCTCACCCCCTTTGCGGATGGTCGTCAACAAGTTACGGAACGCGCGCTCGGCCTTCGCCACCTCCGTGGGTTCGCCGCTGAGCCTAAGCTCGTCGCCCCGCGCCACTACCTTGGCCCGGAGTCGGGTTCGCATTAGTTTCAGGTTCTCGTCGTTCTGACCGTACAAGGACAGGGCCTCGGCGGGGCTGCGCAGCTTGAGCGTCATCGAAGTCGCTATCGTGTCCTCCTGAGCCGCCTAACAGCGGCCGGTTCCGAGAGAATCTCATGCCAGATCATGCCGCGCACGAGTTCGCTCCGGCTCGTCCCGATGAACGGTTGCTCATGCGGAACGGCCGTCCCCAGTCTAGCCGCTGTGGCCAGGTCCCTTGGTCGCCTGGTCGAGGCGTCCAGGGCGGCGACCGCTTCCATGGCGCCGCTCGCGGTGCGACCCTTGGAGCGCAGTCGCGTGACGCGCGCGGGGTCGGCCTCGTCCGGGGGAACGAACCGGGCCCCCTCGCGGCCAAGACTGCTCGAAGTGGTCTGTCCTTGTACGAGCCCTCCGCCGAACGGGTCGCTCCTGACCAGCCCGCCGCCGCTGGACCCCGGTCGACCACTCGCCCCCGCCGTGCCCGCAGGCGCCGCCGTGCCCGCCTGCCCGCCGGCAGCGGCCTGCGGCATGTGGCCCGGCGTAGCTCGGCCGGCGAGGCTCGGCTCTCCGACCACGGGACCACGCCCGCTCGCCGCCGCCTCCGTCGCCTCAGCGCTCTGCACGCGGCGCTGGACTTCCTGCAGGATCTCGCGCCACGAGCCGGGCTGGCCGCCCGTGTCGGCGACTACTCGACCGCCACCCCCGCCGGCCGGCGCCGAGTGGCCCGGGCCACTCGCCTGCCGGGCCGGTCCCTGACCGGGCCCAGGGGCACGTGGCGGACGGCTCGTCGGCCCCTTCGACTTCTTCGTGAACAGTGGCACGATCACGAAGAAGACCAGGAACAACAGGCCGAGGATCTCTTCGAACCCGATCTTCACCCTTGGTCGCTGCCCTCCTCGGCGGCGCGGCCGATGTTGCCCCTCATCTTGGTGTCTGACTGGATGTTCTGGATCTGGTAGTAGTCCATGATGCCCAGGTTGCCGTCCCTGAAGGCCTGCGCCACCGCGAGCGGGACCTCGGCCTCGGACTCGACGACCTTGGCACGCATGGCCTCCACGTGGGCACGGTTCTCCTGCTCGGCGGCCACGGCCATGGCCCGCCGCTCCTCGGCCTTGGCCTGCGCCACGCGCTTGTCGGCCTCGGCCTGGTCGGTCTGCAACTGTGCCCCGATGTTGCGCCCCACGTTCACGTCGGCGATGTCGATCGAGAGGATCTCGAACGCCGTGCCCGAGTCGAGGCCCTTGGCCAGCACCGTCTTGGAGATGGTGTCGGGGTTCTCGAGCGTGTGCTTGTGGCTGTCGGTGGAGCCGATGGAGGAGACGATGCCCTCGCCCACGCGCGCGATGATGGTCTCTTCGCCCGCGCCGCCCACCAAGCGTTCCAAGTTGGCGCGCACCGTGATGCGGGCCGTGGCGATCAGCTCGATGCCGTCCTTCGACACGGCGCTCACGTTGGGCGTCTGGATGACGCGCGGGTTGACCGACACCTTCACGGCGTCGAGCACGTCTCGCCCGGCCAGGTCTATGGCGGCCGCCCGATCGAAGGGCAGCGCGATCTGCGCCTTGTCGGCCGCGATGAGCGCATCCACCACGCGGTTGACGTTGCCGCCCGCCAGGAAATGTGCCTCGAGCTGGTCTTGGGTTACCGCTATCCCTGCCTTGTCGGCCTTGATCAACGGCAAGATGATCTGGTTGGGCGGCACCCGCCTGAGCCTCATGGCCACGAGGGAGAAGAGCGATACCTTGACGCCCGCCGCCACCGCCGAGATCCACAGCCCAACCGGGATGAAGTTGAACAAGATGATGAAGAAGAGAAGTACGGCACCGGCGAGGATCAGTATCGGTATGTCCATCTAGGTCTCCTTGTCGCCCGAACGGGCGGAGGTGGGCTCGGCTAGCGAGCGCACGGTTATGCGATTACCTTCGACGCGCAGGACGTGCACGGGTGTTCCGGCGTTCACGAAGTCGCCCTCGCTGACCACGTCCACCCGGTCGTTACCGAAGCGCGCCACCCCCGCCGGCCTGAGGTCGGACAGCGCGACCCCGTCCTGGCCCACGAGGTCCTTGCGGCCGCCCTGGAACTGCAGGCCGCCCCCGTCGGGAGTGGCTATGCGGGTGGTGAGGCGGAAGGCCGACGCCAGGCGGCTGTTCGGCAACAACCAGAGCAACACCGCCAGCAGCACCCCGCTGAAGAGTACCGAGTAGCCGAGAACGGGCACCACGCCCTCCTCGAAGATGCGGATGAGGGCGACGACGATGGCGGCGATCCCGAGGACGCCCGCCACCCCGAAGCCCGGGATGACGAAGACCTCCACCGCCAGCAGCACCACCCCGACCACCAAGATGGCCACGTCGACCAGCCCGAGGGGGTTGGCGAAGTAAGTGGCGGCGGCGAACACCACCAGCGCGATGAGCCCGATGGCGCCGGGGACGCCGAAGCCCGGCGTGAACGCCTCGATGAGTAGGCCGCCGATCCCCAGGACGATGAGGGCGGCCGCGATGAGCGGTCTCGACAGGATGCCGGCCAAACGCTCGGCCAGCCCTGGTTCGAGGCGCACCGTCTTGGCGCCGGCGAAGCCGAAGGTGGCCAGCGCCGCGTCGACCGTCCTGGCCTCCGTGTCGGCTATGCCGAACTCGACGGCTTGCTTGGACGTGAGCGTCACGAGCTCGGAGCTCGTCGACAGCCCCGGGATCTCGACCTTGGCGTCCACCATCCCTTCGGCCACGACGGGGTTGCGCCCCCGCGCCTCGGCAACGCTACGGAACTCGCCTCGCAGCGCGGACGAGAACTTCTCGTCCACGGCCTGGATGCCGGTGGGGGTCGACAGGATCGGCAACGCAGCGCCGATGCTGGCACCCGGAAGCATGGCGAGGTGCTCGGCGCTCATGGCGATGAGGGCGCCCGCGCTGAAGGCGTTCTGAACCACGGCGATGGTGGGCACGTTGGTGTCGTGAAGGATGATGCCGACGATGTCTTGCATCGCGCTTACGGCGCCGCCCGGGGTATCGAGGTAGAAGACGAGCGCCAACGGCTGCTCGTCGTTGGCGAGCTTCACCCGGTTGCGGACGAACGCCGTGGTGGCCGACGTGATCTCGGTGTCGATCGGCACCACCCAGACCTCGTTCGTGGCCGCAAGCGCGGGCGTTACGAATGCAAGGCAGGCCAGCACCGCCGCAAGCACCCTGAGGGGCTTGGCGGGGCGGACGGTGTTCGGGTTCACGCAGCCAAGATACCACGGGGGGATTGCCCGTTAGAGACGGCAAGATGCAGCCGCAGGCCGGGCCCACCGCCGCCCGCCGAGTCGAGAAAGCGTCCGGCGCCCGGTGATCTACGGGCGCCGGACGCATGTCTGGCGGGGGCAGAAGGACTTGAACCCTCGACCTACGGTTTTGGAGACCGCCGCTCTACCGACTGAGCTATACCCCCAGGTGGCCGGCGCCAGGCTTCCGCATGGGCCGCGGCCGGGTAGGAAGTATACCGGGCGCCCGCCGGCACGTCCAGACGTGCGAACGTCACCTCGCCCCTGCGCAAGGCCGCGCGGGTGCTGTATCCTGCCCGCATGCAGCAGTCGATGGCAGACCAGGATCACATGACCCTCACGCCGGCGGGCGCCGAGAAGGCCGGCCAGCTCCTCGCAGGCAACGACAAGGCGAACGCGGCCATCCGCGTGTTCGTGAAGTCGGGGGGCTGCAGCGGCTATCAGTACGGCATGAAGATCGACGATCAGCGCCTGGACGGCGACCACGTCTTCGAGGTAGGCAACGTGAGGCTGGTCGTGGACGAGCGGAGTTGGCCGCTACTGAAGGGTTCTCAGGTCGATTACGTCGAGAACATGATGGGCGGCGGCTTCAGCGTCAGCAACCCCAACGCCTCCAGCGAGTGCGGTTGCGGCCACAGCTTCCGCACCGACGGCGCGGCTCCACCCAGCGGCGAGGGCTCGTCGTCCTGCTCTTCTTGAACCCGGTAACTGGTAGCTGAACGCTACGACCGCATAGTTTTGGCGCCCCGGACGAACGAGCCCGGGGCGCCTCGGTTCGTGTGGTTCAGTCCGCGCCGAACTCGTACTTCAGGACGGGCTGTCTGGCGGCGCGCACCTCGTCGAGACGCCTGACCGGCGTGTTGTAAGGCGCGCCGTGCAGGTATTCGGGGTCCTCCTCCGCGCGCTGTAGCACGTCCGCGAGGCCCTCGGCGTACGCGTCCAACGACTCGAGCGACTCCGTCTCCGTGGGCTCGACCATCAGCGCTTCCTTCACTATGAGGGGGAAGTAGACGGTGGCCGGGTGCATGCCGTGATCCAGCTGCGCCTTGGCGATGTCGAGCGTGCGCAGGCCGCCGGGTGGCTGTGCCACGAACTCGTGCATGTTCACCCGGTCGAACGGCACGGTGAAGCCGAGTTCCTTGAGCTTGATGCGCAGGTAGTTGGCGTTCAGTACGGCGTGGCCGCTCACCTCCCGGAGCCCCTCGCGGCCGAGGGCACGGATGTAGGTGTACGCCCGCACGAGGTTGCCGAAGTTGCCGTAGAACGAGCGCATGCGGCCGATGGAGCGCGGGATGTCGTACTCGAGGTAAAACTGGCCGCCCGGGCGCCTGGCCACGACCGGCACCGGCAAGAACTCCCGCAAGTGCGCCTTGACGCCGATAGGACCCGTGCCGGGGCCACCGCCGCCGTGCGGGGTAGTGAACGTCTTGTGGAGGTTGAGGTGGACGACGTCGAAACCCATGTCGCCGGGACGCACGCGCCCGACGATGGCGTTAAGGTTCGCCCCGTCGTAGTAGAGCTGCGCGCCGACCGCGTGGGCGGCCTCCTTGATCTCGAGGATGCGCCGCTCGAACAGGCCCAAGGTGTTCGGGTTCGTGAGCATGACCCCCGCGACCTGCGGGTTGAGGCGCGCCTTGAAGGCGGCCAGGTCGACCTCGCCGTCGGGGCCGGTGGGAACCTCCACGACCTCGTAGCCCGCCATGGCGGCCGAGGCGGGGTTGGTGCCGTGCGCGCCGTCGGGGACCAAGACGTACTTGCGTTGCTCGCCCTCACCCCTGGAGCGGTGGTAGGCCCGGATCATCAGCATGCCCGCCAGCTCCCCGTGGGCGCCGGCGGCTGGCTGGAGGCTGACGGCGTCCATGCCCGTGATGGCAGCCAGATCGCCCTGCAGGTTGTAGAGGAGCTCCAGGGCGCCCTGCACGGTCTCCTCGGCCTGGTACGGGTGTAGGTCCTGGAACAGCTTGGCGGCGTCCTCGTTGACCTTGGGGTTGTACTTCATGGTGCAGCTGCCAAGCGGGTAGATGTTGGCGTCGATGCTCATCTGCCTGTGCGCCAGTTGGGTGTAGTGCCGCACGAGGTCCAGCTCGCTGACCTCGGGCAGCCGCGCGGGCTCCTTGCGCAGGTTGTCCTCACCCAGCAACTCGGCCAAGTCGACCGCCGCCGGGGTGGGCGGCTGGGAGGCCCGGCGGCCCTGCCTCGAGCGTTCGAAGATCAGGGGAAGCTGGGGGTGGAGCGGAATGGGGGGGAGCTTGGAGGCCTCAGCCATGGCTGGCCACCTCCCCGTAGCCGGCGGGCGCGCCGAGGCCCTCTCCCGAGGCGGTGAGCGCCGCCACCAGCGCCCCGATGTGAGAGCGAGTCGTGCTCTCCGTGGCGCTCAAGACGATGGCGTTGCCGAAGCCGTACTCGGGGGGCACTTCCACGCCCGCATGAACACCGTGCGCTGCCAGCGCGCTGCGAAGCGCCGCCGGCTTCTGCCGCACCTTCAGGACGAACTCGTTGAAGTAGCGCCGCTCGATCTCGGGTTCGAAACCCGCGTTACTCAGCGCCGCGCCCAGGGCGTGGGCGTTAGCCAGCGAGCCGAGGGCCAGGTCGCGCAGGCCCTGCGGCCCTAACGCCGCAACGTTGATGGCGGCCATGACGGCCGTCAGCTGGTGGTTGGAGCAGATGTTCGACTTCGCCTTTGAACGCCTTATGTGCTGCTCTCGGGCCTGCAGCGTGAGCACGAACGCGCGGCGGCCGTCCACGTCCACGGTCTGGCCCACCAGGCGGCCCGGTAGCTGGCGGATGAGCTCGTCTCTAACGACCATGAAGCCGAAGGCGGGACCACCGAAGTCGAGGGGGTTGCCGAGGGTCTGGCCGTCGCCGGCGGCTATGTCGGCGCCGTACCCTCCCGGAGGCGCGAGGACGGCGAGGCTCAGCGGGTCGACGGCCGCCACCATCAACGCCCCGGCCGCATGGGCGCCCTCGGTCAGCGCGCTCATGTCCTCGACGTAACCGAGGTAGTTGGGTTGTTGGGCAACCAGGCACGCCACGCCGTCGTCCATGTCGGGCAGGACCGTGGTGTGAGGGTCGAGGTCGACGACCTCGACCACCGTGTCGAGGGCGGTGAGGTAGGTGGCTATCACCGCGCGCGTTTCGGGATGTACGCCGCGGCTGACGAGCACGCGGTCGCGGCCCGTCTGACGCATGGCGAGCAGGACGGCCTCGGCCACGGCGCTGGCGCCGTCGTACATGCTCGCGTTGCTCACGGGCAGGCCCGTGAGCTCGGCCATCACGGTCTGGTACTCGAAGGTGGCCTGCAGGAGTCCTTGCGCCACCTCGGGCTGGTAGGGCGTGTAGGAGGTCACGAACTCGCTCTGCATGGCGAGGTGGGCGGTGACGGCGGGCATGAAGTGGCGCCTAGGGCCGCCGCCCAGGAAGTTGGGGCCCGCCACGTCGTTCTTGGCCGCCAGCCCTTGCAGGTGTTCCAGCAGGCCGGCCTCGTCCATGCCGCTGGGCAGGTCGATCTCGGGGTCACGCAGCGCGGCCGGGAGGTCGGCGAAGAGTGCGTCGATCGAGGGCGCGCCAACCTTGTTCAGCGCCCGCTCGACGTCCTCCCTCGTGTGGGGGACGTAGCGCACTCAGCCCTCCTCTAAAGCGCTCTTCTGATACGCGTCGGCGTCGAGCAGCTCGTTGAGCTCCGCATCGTTCTCCATCTCGACGCGAAAGAGCCAGCCCCCCGTGTAGGGCTGGTCGTTGATGAGTTCGGGTGTGTTCTCGAGCGCACCGTTCACGTCGGTGATGACGCCGCTGACAGGTGAATAGATGTCGGAGGCGGTCTTGACGGACTCCACCACCGCCACCTGCTCGCCCTTACTGACGCGGCGGCCAGACTCTGGCAGCTCCACGAACACGACGTCGCCGAGCTGGTCCTGGGCGAAGTCCGTGATGCCCACGGTGACGGTCTCGTCCTCGCGCCTGGCGTACTCGTGAGTGGGGGCGTAGCGGAGTTCTTCGGGTGTGTTCATCTGTTCTCCTCAGGCCGCGCCAGCGGGGCGCGGGCCGTTTACTCGCATCATGCCCCGTGGAACGGGGGCTTGGCCACTCGCGCCGCGACAGCCTGGCCGCGGATCTCGACGGTCAGCTCCGTACCGGCCTCGCACAGTGCGGTGTCGATCCAGGCGAAGCCTATGCCGTCTCGCGTGAGGGGCGAGAGAACGCCGGACGTGACCTCACCGACGGCGTCACCGGCCAAGTTCAGCACGCGGTAGCCCTGGCGCGGCACGCCCCTCTCGCTCAACCGCAGGCCAACGAGCATGCGGGTGCAGTCGGGTGCCCACATGGCCTCGCGGCCGAAGAACGGCTTGTCCTTGACCACCCACGCGAACGGCGTGCAGAGCGGGTTAGAGGTCTCGGTGAGCTCGTGGCCGTAAAGCGGGAACCCGGCCTCGAGCCGCAGGGTGTCGCGAGCCCCGAGGCCGCAGGGCGTGGCGCCGGCCAGCGTGAGCATGTGCCACACCGCCACCGCGTCGGTCGGCCGCAGGTAGATCTCGAAGCCGTCCTCGCCCGTGTAGCCCGTGCGGCTGACCCGCACCGGGATGCCCGAGAGGGTGATGTCGAGGGTGGCGTTGCGCCTGACCTGCCCGAGGTCGACGTCGGTGAGTTGCCCGAGCAGCAGCGGGGCGCCCGGGCCCTGCAAGGCGAGCAGCGCGACCGAGTCGGACTCGTCGATCACGTGGCAATCCTTACCCTGCGCCAGTGCTTGGAGGTGGCTGAAGACCGCGTCCTTGTTGGCGGCGTTGGCGACGATCAGGTACTCCTGTTCACCGTCGCGGTACACGAACAGGTCGTCGATCAGCCCTCCACGGTCGTTCGGAAGCATGCTGTACTGCCCCCGGCCCAGCTTCAAACGCCCGGGATCGTTGAGGGTGGCGAACTGCAGGAACTCCGTGGCGTCGGGCCCGATGACACGGACCTCGCCCATGTGCGACACGTCGAACAACCCGACGCCCTGCCTCACCGCCAGGTGCTCCTCGTTGATGCCGGTCGGGTAGTTGAGGGGCATGGCGTAACCGGCGAACTCGACCATGCGCGCCCCGAGCTCCTCATGCGTCTCGAACAAGGGTGTACGCTTCATCGCGTCGACGATATCACGCTGCCCGGGTCGGGCTTTTCCCGTCCAGGTGGGGCAGAACAACAAGGCTGCCTTGCGGCTCAGGCCTTCTGGGCCAGCTTCTCCAACACCATGGTGGCCACGCCCCGCAGGGGCTCGAACACGCCTTCGAAGTTGGCCGCCACGGCCTCGTACATGGACAGCTTGCCTTGCGGGTCGAGGACCGCCCTGAGCATCTCCATGTCCAGCGCATCGGGCAGGTCGCGCTTGTTGGCCTGGATGACCAGCGGCACGTCGGCGAGGCGCAGGTTGTACTCCTGGAGGTTCTCCCGCAGGTTGCGGAGGCTCTCGGCGTTGGCGCGCAGGCGTGCGGGATCGGAGTCGGCCACGAACACGACGCCGTCCACGCCGCGCAGGATCAACTTCCGAGACGAGTTGTAGAACACTTGGCCCGGCACCGTGTAGAGGTGGAAGCGCGTCTTGAAACCGTTGACCTTGCCGAGGTCGAGCGGCAGGAAGTCGAAGAACAGCGTGCGCTCGTCTTCGGTGGCGAGCGACACCATCTCGCCCTTGGACTCCGCGGGCACCTGCTGGTAGATCTGCTTGAGGTTCGTCGTCTTGCCGGACAGGCCCGGCCCGTAGTAGACGATCTTGAAGTTGATCTCGCGCGCCGAGAAGTTGATCGTGCTCATCCTTGCCTCGTCCCGAAGAGGCCATCGAGCAACGCCGTGGCGTCTTGCTGGAAGTCGGCGTCGAGCTCCATGGCGGGAGATGCCTCGGTGGACTGCTCGAGGGCCATGCGGATGGCGTCGGCGGCGTGCTTGGTGGCGATCTTGACGCGGCCCAGTTGGGCGGTGCTGTCGAACACGGTGACGAGCAGCGCCTCGGCGCCCAGCTCCTCTAAGTACGTGCCTACCTCCGCGCCCTGTTGCACGGTCTCCTTGAAGCCGTCCTCACCGAAGAGGTGCGCGATGGCGCGGTTGGCGGCGTAGTTGGAGGCAACGAGGGTGGCGAAAGAGTCGAAGGACGGCGGCTTCGGGGCCCACAGGGCCCGCACGTTCATGAGCACGAAACCCTTGTGGTCGATAATCAGCGCGTAACGGGCGCGGCTCTTGGCGAGCAGCTCGCGCAAGATGCCATCGACGGCGTCGAAAGTGGAACCGTAAAGGTCCAGCGATGGCTCGAGCATGAGCACCACTCTAGCAGCAGCCGTGAGAACTCCTGGTTGAACAATGCACTCTTGCCTGGGCCGGTTTCGACAGAACGACACCGCTCCGCTCGGGCCCCTCGAGCTGGCCGTTGGCCCGTGAAGAACGAGGACGCGCCTCCCGAGGAAGCGCGTCCTGCAACTGGTAGCGATGGACGGGATCGAACCGTCGACCTCACGATTATGAGTCGTGCGCTCTCACCGGCTGAGCTACATCGCCTTGCGCCCGCCGACGTCCGTTGGCGGCCGGTCGTGCAAACCACGGCCGGGCCCTGAGATTATACCTGGCGCCGGCCCGGGTGCCACCCCGCCGTTTAGTCCTTGAGTCCTCTGTCAGCGCTTCCGGGCCGTCAACTCGCCGACCGACCCACTCCACCCGCAATGGTCGCAGGCCGCGGCCGAGTTCTCGTCCCAATCGCCGTCGCCCACCTGCTCTTCGATGATCTCGAGGTCTTGCGCCGTGATCGCGTAATGCACGCGGTACTTGACCTCCACCGACGTGTCTATGCGCACGATGGCGTTGCCGCAGGCCGGGCAGAGAGGGGTGGAAGAGCAGTGCCGGGAGGTTAGGGGGGTAGGAGCGGCCACGCCGAGCGCAGTTCTATCGTCCGGCGTCTTACAACGCTCTTACGGAGTATGTGGGCGACGTGAGAGGCGGCCCTTCACGCCGCCTGCTTACACGGTTTTCAGATTGGTGCCGGAAGCGGGACTTGAACCCGCATGCCCGTTGGGGCGGCAGATTTTAAGTCTGCTGCGTCTACCAGTTCCGCCATTCCGGCCAGCCAAGTTGCCCTCATCGGTCGGCCCCAGCACGCCTCCTCACAAGTCTAACCAGCCCGCTCAGGCTTCGTCCTGCGCCCAGTCGCGCGAACGGGAAACGGCCTCGGCCCACCGTTCCATTACCGCTGCCCGTTCAGGGTCGGATAGCCGGGGCACGAAGCGGGCGCCGGCACGCCATTGAGCCGCCAGCGCGGCCCTGTCGGGCCACACGCCGACCGCCAACCCTGCCAGGTAGGCCGCGCCCAGCGCGGTCGTCTCGACCTGCGCCGAGCGCACGACCGGGACGCCCATGACGTCCGCCTGAAGCTGCATGAGGGCGTCGTTCCGGGAGGCGCCACCGTCTACGCGCAGCTCAGGGATGGCGATGCCGGAGCCTGCCTGCATGGCGCCCATGACGTCGGCCACTTGGAGGGCGACGCCCTCGAGAGCGGCGCGAGCGACATGCGCGGCGGTGGTCCCGCGGCTGATGCCGACGATGGTTCCGCGGGCCCGTGGGTCCCAGTAGGGCGCTCCCAACCCCGTCATGGCGGGCACGAACACGACTCCACCGGCGTCCGGAACGCTGAGGGCGAGGGGAGCGGCGTCGGCGACGTCGCGGATGATGCCCAGCCCGTCGCGCAGCCACTGCACCACCGCGCCGGCCATGAAGATGCTCCCTTCGAGGGCGTACTCGAGGGGCCCACCCTGTTGCCACGCCACCGTAGTGAGGAGGCGGCCGGCCGGTGGCCGCGGCTTCAGGCCCGTGTTCAGGACGATGAAGGCGCCCGTGCCGTACGTCGCCTTCGCCTGCCCCGGCTGGAAGCAGGCCTGGCCGAACGTGGCCGCCTGCTGGTCGCCCACGAGCGCGGCGATGGGCACGCCCGCGAGCGGTCCGACCGTGGCCTCGCCGACGACGTGAGAGGAGGGCACGACCTCCGGCAGCAGGGCGCGGGGCACGCCGAAGAGCTCCAGGAGCTCGTCGTCCCAGACGCCCCGCCCTAAGTCGAACAGCAGGGTCCTGGAGGCGTTCGACACGTCGGTCACGTGCCGGGCGCCCCCGGTGAGCCGGGCCGTCAACCAGGTGTCCACCGTGCCGAAGGCCAATTCGCCCGCCTCCGCGCGCTCGCGCGCCCCCGGCACGTTGTCGAGGAGCCAGGCGATCTTGGTGGCCGAGAAGTACGGATCGAGAAGGAGGCCCGTTTTCGCGCGAACGCGCTCCTCGACCCCGGCCTCCCGAAGGCCCTCGACCACTCCCGCGGTGCGGCGGTCCTGCCACACGATGGCGTTGGCGATGGGTGTCAGGCTGCGCCGGTCGTAGACCACGGTGGTCTCGCGCTGGTTCGCCACCCCGATGGCGCTCACGCGGCCGGCGTCGACTCCGGCCCTGGCGAGCGCCTCGCTGGCGACGCCCACCTGGCTCGACCAGAGGTCCATGGCGTCGTGCTCCACCCAGCCGGGCCGCGGGTAGTGCTGCTGGAACTCCTTCTGCGCCGAGCCGACCACGCGCCCCTGGTCGTCGAAGAGCAGGGCACGCGAACTCGTAGTGCCCTGGTCCAGGGCGAGGACGAGCCCAGGCGTGCGTGGCACGGCTAGAGCGTCACGCGCTCGGCGGGCACGACGCGCAACCAGGTGTAATCGCGCTCACCGGCCAGCGCAAGCCGGAGCCGGCCGGGGTCACGGGGCACGAGCAGGCTGCGTCCGCTCACGGCGCTCTGGTACCGGCCCACGCCGTAAGCCTCCAGGAACAGCTTGGTGGTGCGCCCGAGCGGCAGGTCGCGCACCGAGAAGAACTTCAGCGTTACGGCGCGCACGGACGGGAACGAGTGTAGCGACACGGATGTCTCGCCGACGACCAGCGCCGCGCTGTGCCCCTCTCGCTGAAGATCCAGGACCACCACGCCCTCGGGTGCCGCTCCGGGGTTGGAGCCCTCGACGGCCGCCGCCAGTTCGGCGATCACGCGCCTCGCCAGCTCCACGTCCGCGAGCGCTTCGACGTCGGCTTTGGCGCCGTCCAAGCAGATCTGCGTGCCGAACCCGATGCTCTCTCCAGCGTTCACGAAGTGAGACTCTACCACCCGTCAAGGGGTCATCCTTTGACGCTTCCGGCCGTGAACTGGCCCGTCAGGGCGTTCTGGAACGAGTAGAAGATGACGAGGATGGGGACGCTGCCGAGCACGGCGGCCGCGGCCATCGCGCCCCACTGCGTGGCGAACTGGTTGGTGGAGAAGTTGCGCAACCCGATCCCGACCGTCCATAGGTCTTGGCCGACGAGGATGGTGTTGGCGAGGATGAACTCACTATAAGTGCCGATGAACTGCTGCAAGAAGATGAACAGCAGCATGGGGAGGCTGATGGGCAGGATTATCCGCCAGAACGAGCCCCAGCGCGTGGCGCCGTCGACCATCGCGGCTTCTTCCAGGCTGGTGCTCAGCGAGTCGAGGTAGCCCTTGAAGATCCACGAGGAGAACGCGATGGCGCCGCCGGAGTAGGCCAGGATGAGGCCGGTGAACGTGTTGAGGAGGTCCAAGCGGCTCATGAGGTAGAAGATGGCCACGAGCGCCATGAACGTGGGGAACATCTGCACGAACACGAACGCCAGCAGGGTGCCGTAGCGCCCCTCGAACTTGAGCCGCGAGAACGCGTACCCGGCCGTGGTGGAGAGGAGCACGGCCATTACGCCGGTGACGCCCGATACCAGCAGCGTGTTGCGGATGTACAGCGGCACCATGCCGCCGATGCTGGCGGGCAGGCGCGCCCCGTCGCTGGCGCGTATGCCGTAGAACTGCGCGGGACCGACGGAGAACACGAGGACCGCCGCGCTCGCGAAGATCGTCCAGCCGGCGTACGTACGCAACTGTTCGGCACGTGCGGGCAGGTAGCCGAACCGCGGCAACGCGAAGGTCACGATCAGGACGATCACTCCGAGTACCATGACGCCCGCGAGCGCCCACTGGTACCAGTACACGTGCGTCTCGGCCAGGATCTTCTGGAACTGGACCAGCGAGAAGTCCGCCGGGTTCGGCACCACCCCGGCGCGCACCAGCAGGTTCCCCACGCGCGGCAGGGCGCCCGCCAGCGTGTCGTTGCGGTTGAGGGAGACCGCCAGCAGGTAGGCGACGGGGTAGAAGACGGCGAGAATGACCACCCATAGGAAGATGTGCGTGCCGAAGGTCATGGCGTAGCGGGCCGCCCGCATGGGTCTGGTGGCAAGCCCGTAGAGGTACGCGATGCCGCTGATGCCGCCGATCACCAGTACGAAGGCGCTCAGGAACCGTTTCCACAGGCCGGGCACCACCAGCATGCGGTTGCGGGTGATCACGTCCGGCGCCGTGGCGAACAGGAAGTAGACGGCCACTGCAACGACGACCGCTACTGCCACCATGCTCACGTAGTGGATCGACTTGCCGCGGTTCACGCCTGCGCCCCCTCGTCCTTGAGCGCGCCTGTGACCCTGAAGTTCATCAGGCTCACGGCGAGGGTGATGATGAAGATGAGCAGGGAGATGGCCGAGCCGAACCCGTAGGCGTACCCGCCCTGGCTCCTGAACGCCTCGTTGTAGGCCCAGCTGATGAGGATGTCGGTGCCCCGCGCCGTCGCCGTACCCCAGCTGACGGGAGGGCCCCCGTCGGTGAGCAGGAAGATCACGTTGAAGTTGTTGAAGTTGAACGCGAAGCTGCTGAGCGTTATGGGCAGCAGCGCGGCCCGCAGCAGCGGCCCGGTGACGCTCCAGAACCCCTGCCACACGTTGGCGCCGTCGATCCTGGCGGCCTCGTAGATCTCGTCGGGAATGGCGGACAGAGCGCCCAGCGTGGCCGTCATGATGAACGGCAGGCCCAGCCACAGGTTGACGATGAGCACGGCCGCGCGGGCCGCCGTCGGATCGCCGAGGAGCCAGTTGATCGGCTCGTGCGAGACGTCGAGTAGTGCCAAGACGCGGTTGATGGCGCCGAAGTTCTGGTTGAGGAACCCGCGCCACACCTGCAGCGTGATGACGCTCGGCAGTGCCCACGGGATGATGAGCAGGGTGCGGTAGAAGTTCCTGAACCGCAGCGCCTTGTTGTTCAGCAGCACGGCCAGCAGCACGCCGACGGCCGTGTTGATGAGCACCGTCAGGAAGCCGAACGAGATGTTCCACAAGAAGACGGGGAAGAGCGCCTTCGGCGCGCTCGCCCAGATCTGCTTGAAGTTGCGCCAGCCGACGAAGCCGAAGTCGTTGTAGCGGGCGATGGAGGTGGCGTCCACGTCGGCGGGCAGCGGCTCGTTCAGGACGAGCTGGTTGCCGTCCTCACTGATGATCGTCCGCTGGATGGCGGCCCTGTCGAGCTCTACTGTCACGTGCGTGAGGTCCGGTGGGAACGGCGGTGCACGCTCGAGCGTCAAGACGTCGCCGTCGACTTCGAGCACGCGGATGGTGACGGGGAACCCGAGATCGGGCAGCTCGAGCTCGACGGCCTTGACGATCCGGCCCGCGGGCGGCGGCGTTGCGAGCGTCAGCCGCGTGCCGTCCAACGACTCGGCGTCGACCACGTCGGTCGCGGAGGCGTAAACCACGGCACGTACGCCGTTGCAGCCGTTGCGGAGGTTCTTGCAGTCGAGGGTCGTCGGGTTGTCGATCGTCAGGCGCGTGCCGTCGACGCTGACGATGCCCGTCTCGCTACTGATGTTCAGTTCGCCGTTGCGGATGCCTGCATAGTCGGTGAACCCCAAGAAGACCGTGAGGAGCACCGGGAACACGGTGAAGGTGAGTAGAAAGATGATGGCCGGAAGAAGGTAGTACCAGGGCATGAGCCAGGAGAACCGCTGCGCCATGTAGCGCAGTTCCAGCACGAGGACGACGACGGCTACGGGGATGCCCAGGAAGGACGGGGCGTCGGGGGCCAGTAACTGAACGAGATAGGTGGCGGCCAGGCCGGCGGCAGTCGCGACGAACAGCGCGAGAGCCAGGAGCCCCAATGACTTGAGAAGGCCGCCGGCGGCGGTCTTGCTGCGCGGCAGGAAGTCTTTGCCGGGGCGAGAGATGTCCATAGCGGCAACCCCCTAGAGCGGCGGCCAGGGGCGCGAATCGTCCCTGGCCGCCGCGACCGATCGGTCTAGCCGAGGGTCACTGGCCCTTGATCTCGTCGACAGCCTGCTGCAGAACGTCGGCGACGTTGGCGTTGGCGTCTTCGGTGATCGCCGTCAGCGCGTTGCCCATGGGCGACCAGACGGCGCCCATCTCGGGGATGTTCGGCATGGGCTCGGAGTTGACCAGCGCGGCGCCGAAGCCGGCGATGATGGGATCGTCGATGACGAGTTCGAGTGCCGACATGGAAGCCGGGATGCGGCCGGAGAGGCGCGCCATGGACACCTGCGCGTCTTTACGCGAGAGCCACTTGGCGAAGTTGGCGGCCTCCACCTTGAGGTTCGTGAACGAGTTCACGAGGACGCCCTGGACGCCCATGAAGCCCGAGAACGGCGTGCCGTCGGCGAGGGGTGGGATGGGGTGGACGCTGACGTTCAGGCCGGCGTTCTGGTACTGGCTGATCGCCCAGGGGCCGGTGTAGATCATCCCCAGCGCTCCGTCGACGAAGAGGCCGTTGGCCACGTCGTTGTTGGTGCCCGACGGGATGAGGTCGAGGCCGAAGCGTAGCGCCTTCAGGGCCTCGCCGCCCTTGACGGCGCCCTCGTTCGCGAGGCCGATGTCGGTGGGGTCGAGGGTGCCGTTGGCGTCACGTCCGAACACGTAACCACCGTAGGTGTGGATCCAGGCGTAGCTGAAGTAGAAGTTGGCGATGTCGTACATGAAGCCGAAGGTGTCGGCAGTGGTGAGCTGTTGCGCCAAAGCCATGGTCTCGTCGTAGGTGGCCGGCAGGCTCTTGACGAGGTCGTCGTTCACGACCAGCGCCGGGCCCTCGACGTACATGGGCAGGCCGAAAAGCTTGCCGGCGAAGGTGTAGCCCAACCGGGCCTGCTCGCTCAGGTCGGAGAGGTAGTTGGCGGTCGCGTAAGAGCTCATGTCGAGGAGGATGCCACCGACGGCCATCTCACCGATCTGGTCGTGCGGCACACCGGCGAAGACGTCACCGGCTTCGCCCTGTGGCGCGGCCAGCAGGGCCTGCTGCTTCAGTTCGTTGACGTCTAGGCGCACGATCTCTACGTCGACCCCGAATGCCGCCGTGAAACTGGCGGCTTCGGAGCGCAGCCAGTCGAGCGTCTGATCTTGCCAGGTGGTCCACACCTTGAGGGTTTGAGCGTTGGCGACGCTCATGGTGGCGATCAAGACGCCGAGGACTATTAGTAGTTTCTTCACCTTGGAGTGCTCCTTTCGGCCAGAGGCCGGGACGTTGCGCTCCAGGGCAGCTCACCCCCGGTCGGCCGCAACGCAGTACGTCCATAGGATAGCGGCCCGGGGTCTCGCTGTCCATTTGCGTGCCTTGAGTAGACGTTGGTCAACTCCGCCACCTGAAGCGGCCGCTCGCCGTGCGCTCCACGAGGCCCTCCAGCTCGAGCATGCCGAGCACGGGGAGCAATTCGGAGGCCGGCAAGCCGCTCGCACTTGAAAGGGCGTCAAGCGCAACCTCGCCGCCGAGTTCGAGGGCGGTGCGGATGGCGGCCGTGGCGGGCGGCGCCGATGGGTCGAGGGTTCCGGCCGCGCCCGAAGGCCCGATCGTCCCGGGCGCGGCCGAAGGCCCG
The DNA here is from genome assembly GCA_032027045.1 of Truepera sp. NCBI lineage: Bacteria > Thermotogati > Deinococcota > Deinococci > Trueperales > Trueperaceae > Truepera > Truepera sp. The sequence continues at coordinate 1,276,060 of JAVSMU010000001.1, forward strand.
ATCCGCCCTCGTGTCGCGGGCCACTCCACGACCTCCGCGAGGCGCTTCACGCCGAACGGCTGCAGGAGGTCGTCCACCTCGAGCAACAGGCCGGCGCCCTCGCGCAAGAGCTCGAGGGCGCCGCGGCTGCGTTCGTCGGTCCGGCGACCGGGAACGCTCAGCACGTCGCGGCCCAACTCGGCGGCGTGCGTCGCGGTGTTCAGCGCCCCGGACGGCTTGCCGGCCTCGATCACTGCAACCACCCTGGAGAGCCCGGCGATCACGCGGTTGCGGCGCAGGAAGTAGTGCGGTTGTGGGTTCGTCAGGGGCGGCCATTCCGAGATGACCGAGCCACCCTTTTGCACTATGCGCGTCGCGAGGCCGCGGTTGGCAGCTGGGTGAAGCCGGCCATGGCCACCACCGAGGACCGCCACCGTCGGACCCACCGCGCCCGTGGCTTCCAGGGCGCCCTCGTGGGCCGCGGCGTCTATGCCCAGAGCCAGGCCCGACACCACGGTCAGCCCGTGCCTTGCCGCCGCGCGCCCGAGGTCTCGCGCGAACCCCAGTGCGTGCGCGGACGCCCTGCGCGTCCCGACCACGGCGCAGGCCATCAGGTCCTCCGGGGGACCCAGGACCTGATGGGGCAACTCGCCCTCTCCGAACAGAACGGGCGCACAGCCCGCCTCGTCTTGTAGCAGAGCCAGGGGATAGTCGGCGTCTTCCCAACAGGAGACCCACAGTCCGCGGGCGCGTGCCTCGGCTACAACCCGCTTGGCTGCGGGCAACGACTCCCTGGTCGAGGCGCCGATCTTAGGCAGCAGGCCCTCGAGCCTCGCCCGGTCCGTCTGCTGGTCCGGCTGGTGGTCGGGCCGGGCGCCGCTCAGTAGCGGCTCCAACCCGCCACAGGCGGTGACCAAGCGCTTCAGGCGGGTGACGCCGAGTTGGGGCGTGCCAAGCGCGGCTAGGTAGTGAGCTGCCAGCGTCATGCCCCCAGCCTGAGGTCTTCGCCGCGCCCCCAGGAGGGGCCATAGGCCTCCGCCCAGCTCTTCTGGGTTTCAGCCGAGCTTCCAGCGACTCCCGTCGGGGGTGTCTTCTATGCTCACCCCGAGCTCGCCGAGGCGGTCTCTCAGCGCGTCGGCGCGCCCGAAGTCGCGGCGGTCCCGGGCGAGCTGCCGCTCCTCGAGCAGCAGTTCGACCACGCCCGCCAGAGCGTCTCCCGCCGTGCTCGGGGCCTCGTCGATGACCGGCACGCCGAGGACGCCCGTCAGGTGTTCCCTGAGAAACGCTCCTGCTCCGGCCCGGTAGGCGTCGTCGGCCCCCGCCTCGGTGTTGCGGTTGATGGCGCGGGCGGCGTCGAACAGCACCGCTATGGCCTGCGGCGTATTCAGGTCGTCGTTCATGGCTTCCGCGAAGCGCGCGCGGTACTCGGCGAAGGGCGCGTCGTCTCGTAGGTTGGCGTCGGCCAGGCCGAGCGTGGCGGCACGGTACGTCTCCCGCAGGCGCTTGAGGCCCTGGGCGGTGGACGTGATACCGACCTCGCTGAAGTCCGAGGCGCTGCGGTAATGAGAGCGCAGCAGATGAAGCCGCACGACGATCGGGTCGTAGGCGGCGAACAGCTCCGCGAGCGTAACGAAGTGGCCCTTCGACTTCGCCATCTTCTCGCCCTGCAGGGTGATCATGTTCCAGTGCAGCCACACCCGCGCGAAGGGCTTTCCCGCCGCCTGCGCCTGCGCCAACTCGGCCTCGTGGTGGGGGAATACCAGGTCGAGGCCGCCGCCGTGGATGTCGAACTCGTCGCCGAGGTACTTGACGCTCATGGCGGAGCACTCGATGTGCCAGCCCGGGAAACCGTCGCTCCATGGGCTGGGCCAGCGCATGATGTGCCCGCCTTCCGCTCTCTTCCACAAGGCGAAATCGCGCGGGTCGTCCTTGTCGGAGCGCACCTCGACGCGCGTGCCCTCCAACTGCTCCGCTGGGTCTCGGCCTGAGAGCTTGCCGTAGTCGGGCCAGGAGGAGACGTCGAAGTAGACGCTACCGTCGCGCTCGTACGCCGCCCCTCGGTCGATGAGCTCGCTCGTCATGACTTGTTGTTCGATGATGTGGCCCGATGCGCGCGGCACGATGCTCGGCCGGCGCACGCCCATGGCGGCCATGGCGTCGAAGTAGGACCAGAAGTACTTCTCGGCCACCTCCATGGGCTCCAGGCGCTCGAGCCGGCCGCGGCGCGTGAGCTTGTCCTCGCCGTCATCGGCATCGTCGACGAGGTGGCCCACGTCGGTCACGTTGCTCACGAAGCGAACGACGTAGCCCTCGTGTTCCAGCCAGTTGCGTAGTACGTCGAAGACCACGGGGCCCCGGGCATGGCCCAGGTGCGGTTCCGAGTAGACGGTGGGTCCGCACATGTAGATGCCGACGTGGCCCGGAACTACTGGGCGGAACTCCTCTTTGGAACGCGACAGGGTGTTGTAGAACTCGAGCGGCATCTACTCCTCCGAGGTCAGCCGAGGATCGCGGCCCGGGGCCGGCCGGCCGTCACAGAAATGTTTCGAGGGGTCGAGCGTCGACGAGGCGCCTCGCCGGTTGCTGCCGTTACCAACGGTTCCGCGGTCCGCGACATCGCGCGGTCGTCGACACCCACCACACGGCGCGAGGCCGGCACACCATGGCGACCACCGCGGGTGCCTCGGAAACGTCCATGGCGCGGAGTTTAGCACGTCCCGAGCGGCTTCCGTATCGCCCCGAGGTACACTTACGCCGTGGCCCACAGCACCATCGCCCGAGCCGCCATGCACGAGGAGGTGGTGCAGGGATCGCGGTTCATCGCCTACGCCGACGTTGCCGGTGCCGTTGGCGCCGCCACCGACCACCTGGCCGCCATCAGGGCCGAGCACCCGGCCGCCACTCACCACTGTTGGGCGTACAAGATCGGGACGGCGCAGCGGTTCTCCGACGACGGCGAGCCGGGCGGTACGGCGGGTAGACCCATGCTGGAGGTCATCCTCAAGCGCGGCCTTGACCACGTTTCGGCCGTCGTGGTGCGCTACTTCGGCGGCAAGAAGCTTGGAGCCGGCGGGTTGGTACGCGCCTACTCCGGCAGCCTCGCGAAGGCGCTGGACCTGGCGGGCACGCACGAGGTTCCCGACACGCTCTCCGTCACCGTCCGGGCGCCGTTCGCTTACACCGATGCCGTGTTGCGGCTCCTCGATTCGTACTCCAAGACGCACGCGCCGTTCGTCCGTGAAGCGCCCGAGTTCGATGGTGCCGGGCTCGTGGCGCGAGTGACGCTGGCCGTGCACGACGAAGGCGGGCTGCTGCGCGACCTGACCGAGCTCACCCAAGGCACCGCCCGGCTGCAAGCCGACGCCGACTGACGTGCAAACGCCCGCTAAGGGCGCCTTTATGCGCCGCTCACCGCACGCGGGCGGTTGGGGTGCGACCATGGGGACATGATGAGATTGCCTGGCAAGTTCCTCACGCTGGCCCTGCTGATGGGCGCGCTCCTGGCTGCCTGCGCCCCGGCCCCCGCGCGAACGGGTACCGTGCTCGTCGCCATGATGAACGGCCCGGCGCAGTCCGTGCTGGCGGGCAGCGCCGATGGCGTGCAGCACATATTGGAGCGCGACGTCTCCAACTTCACCTACGTCTCCGAGTTCACCATGCGCTTCCTGGAGACCCACAACGACCTGTTCCACAGTCGCGCGGCGCCGAGCGCCGCGCGCATCGCCCGCAGCCAAGGCGCGGACCTCGCCATCATGGTGGGGGCCCCGGTCCTCGAGCGCACCGTCACCCCGTCGCGAGACGGCGCAGCGCGACGGGTCGACGTGTCGCTGGCCCTGGAAGCGCAGGTAGTGGATCCCCGCACCGACGCGGTGGTGCAGGTCCTGAGAACGCGGACGTCGCAAGGCTCGCGCGTGGAGTCCAACGCCGAGCCGTTGGTTCCGGTGGGGTCGGACCCGACGGTGATCGCGCTCAGAGATCAGGCGATTCCAGAGCTGGCCGCCGCCCTGGAGGCCGAGCTACCGTACTTGGCCAGCAGCCTGCTCATCGGAAGTAACGGCGAATGATCTCCTGGTAGTCGGCCGGGAGATCGCCCTCGCCCAGGGCTTCCTCGACCGCCGTAGCGTAATGGCCCAGCTCGACGCCCTGCGGCAGTTGCACCTGATCGTCGCCCGGCAGGCGAACGTTGCCCGCCGGCGTGAGCGGCCCGTCCTGAATGACGCCGGGTAGGAGTTCCACCCCGCCGGCGAGCGCGCCCTCCGGCGCCGCGCCCGTGTCGGGCACCTCGGATCCGCCGGCGCCCGCGGCACCCGCCAGATCGTCCCCCGCCCCACCGGGTTCGGTTCCGGCCTCGCCCCCGGCGCCCTCTTCGCCGGGCCGTTTGGTGTCGCCGCCGGCTACTACCTGACCGCCTTCGTCCAGTCGGGCGCCTTCATCGGCGCCTTCGGCACCGGCCCCCTCGGCTCCAGCACCACCACCCTGGCTGGACTCGTCGGCGCGCGTGCCACCCGCATCCTGGCCGGAATCGGCGTCCTGGCCGGCTTCCGCACCCTGCCTCGCGTCGGTCCCTTGGTTGGCCCGGTCGCCTTCGGCGCCCGCTTGTCTCGACCCAGGTGCCTGCTCGCTTCGCTGTTGAGTCTGGTCCGTCGCGGGCGGGACCTCGGACGCCTCAGGCGCCGGCTCTGCCCGGCTTGGGGCGGACCGGATATCACCGGCGAGGCTGCCGTCGCCGGCGCCCTGCGGTCCACCGCTTCCGGCCTGCTCGCCGGAGCTCCTCCCGTCTGGGGGGCTCTGCCTCAGCGCCTCCAAGAACCTGGAGAGGGCTTCGTTCCCTGCGTCTGAACCGCCGGGCGGCAGGGCGTCCCGCGTCTCCGTGCCGCCTGCCGGCGCAACGGCGGTGCTCGGCGCGTCGGCGCGGCCGGCCGCCGGCAACGCCGGCGTGAGGTCGTCACCGAACTCGAGCGGCTCGGCTACCGCTTCTGCGGTATCGGTGGTGGCCGCAACGGGTGGCGGCCGGGTGGACTCCGAGAGACCGGGAACCATACGCGACAGCGCGACCACCGTGAGCGCCAGGGTCGCCACGGGCAGCCACCAAGGCGGCGTCGGTTCGGGTCGGTAGTCGCGGATGGATCGCCCGGCGCGCCGAATGAGCTGGGCTTCCAAGCCGTACTCGTCGACGCGATCACGGACGCCTGTTCCGGTGGCGCCTGGTGTGGGACCGTCACGGTGCGCTTGGACCCCCAAGGCCGTCTCGTACGCGAGCCCCGTAGTGGCGGCGATGTGCGACAGGGCCGGCCGCGTCTGGGGCCGGACGGGTAACAGCGCCCCGACCGCCGCCCCGACCACGAGCCCGGCAAGCTGCGCGAGCAGCGAGACCGGCATGAAGAAGCCCACGACTGCCCCCACCAGTGCGAGGCCCAGGGCGCCTACCGCGGCGCGCCTTAACCGCTTGTGTGTAGCCAACCGCCTGGCCGCGGTGAGGTGGAGGGTGAACTCCGCGCCCATGTTCGCCGCGCTTCGCCTGCGCTTGCTCGGGGAGATCATGCGGTCCTCTTCCGGCGCGCCAACGGGGGTATACGAGGCCCGGTGGCGGGGCGAGTACGGATCAGGGTGACGACGGAGAGGCCCAGCATGCAGACCAGGTAGGCGGGAGCAACGGTGAGCGGTCCCGCCCACGGGTTGGCGATGACGGTGTGCAGGGCGAAATCGAGCCAGATGGTGCCGGCGAGGGTGGCGGGCACGCACACTAGCAGCAACACGCCCGAGAATGGCCCTCTCAGGAACCGGCCCATGAGGAGGCCCAGTCCGAAGTACCCCGTCACGGTGACGGGCGCCACGATGGCCGGCCAGTAGCCCGGAGTGGCGGGGAAGCTCCCCGCCTGCGCCGCCAGCTCGAAGGGCCAGCTCAGCAGCGTGATCACGAGCAGCGCGAACCAGGTGACCCGCGTGCCCTCGCGTGCTTCGTGGAAGCTTGGCTGCGTCGCGTCCTCGCCGCCGGACTGGGCGTCCACCGATCGGGTGGGAAGAGCCGCGTGATAGGCGCCGAACGCGAGGCCCAAAAGGGCCAGCACGCTGTTGCGTAGTGGCGCCACCACCAGCCAAGACTCGTTCACGCGGGCCCCGGAGCCGGGCCAGTTGGCGTTCAGAGCCACGACGAGCACGACGAGGAACAGGCCCCCGATCTGGAGGAGGTCGGGACGCTGCAGGCGCGCCGACACGAGCGCCACCTGCCTCATCGCGCTGCCTCCGCGAGTCCGGCGACCGGCATGGGGCCGCGGGCAGCCGGCGGGGCGTGTCTGCCGGATGCGACCGGGATGGCTCCGCCGGCTGCAGCCGGGTTGGAGCCCGCCGTGGCCCCCGTGTCTGCTAGCCACAAGACGCAGGCGCCTTCGTCCTCACAGCCGCTCTGGGCCACCAGGGTTCCGTCCGGTAGGAGAGGCACGAGCGAGTCGTAACGGGCCGGGAACGCACCAAGCTCGCCCTCTTCGAGCCTGACGGTGCCGCCCGGCGCCAAGTCGCTTTGAGCCCCGAGACCGGTTACGTAGAGGTTGGTAAGGGGGAGGCGTGAAGCGTTCCCGATAGTCAGCCCATCTATGTGGATGGGCGCGCTGACGGCGCGTGGCGGAAGCAGCATGGTAACGGAGCGCCAGGCGGCTGTCGGCACGTGCACGCCGCCGTCGTCGGCGAAGTACGCCTGGGGCCTGGCAGGGGCGGCTCCGGCCTCGAAATCGAGCACCACGGGTGGCAAAGTGACGCTCTCTCGTGCCTCATGCAGTAACGCAAGCTGCCCCCCGATCACCCCCACCGCCACAGAGCTCTCATAGGGCGGAACCGGGGGCCTGAGCGCCCGCCAGCCCCCGAGGCCGACCAGAACGGCCACGAGCAAGGCGGAGATGAGCCCCGGCCCACCGCCGAAGCGCAGCAGGACGAGGACCAGCAAGGCGTAGGTGGCCGAAGCGATGAGCACGCTGCCCACGGACACCGACTTCGGATAGACCACGAGCGGTTCGGCGAGTGCCGCCAGGAGGAGTTCCCGGGGCCTGAGAGCAGCGAGGTCGGCCGCCTGGGGAGGCATTCGATCGTCCCCTCGCGTGAGGGACAGGGTACCGGCCCCCAGTCTCGAGGCGGTCGCGTCCCCCAGCAGCGTCTCCAGGCTGGGGGAGAGGTCGACGGCCCCGCCGACGAACACCACCCTCGCCCCGGCGACCGCGGCGGCCACCAGTGCGTCCAGCGGGGGCGCTGCGTGATCGACGAGGAGAGCGCTCACGCCGTCGTAGCCCGCCGGGGTGACGGGCAGGTCGGACGGGCGCACGCTCACGAAGCGCGCCCCCGGCACGGCAGCACGCAGCTCGCCTGCGGCCGCGGGAGCCCGGGGGTCCGCGAGCCCCAGGACGAGTTCGCGCGGGTCGGATTCGCGGCTGGAGAGGCTACCGCTCGCCAGGACGCGGTCGGCGGTAGCCACCCGCCAGGCGAGGCTACGGAACGGCGGCACGAACAGGTCCGTCTCGTAGGTGAACACGCCGCCCCCGCCGCGGAGCTCATGGGTGATGTTCACGGGGATCTCACCCTCACGCAGCGTGCCGACGTCTAGCGCAAGGGTCAGGGTGCTGGGCGGGAGGTCACGGGTCTCTACCCTCAGATGGTTCCACGCGCCGGCCACGACCTGGTTGGCGACGCCGAGGGTGAAAGTCGCCGAGGCGTCCGCCGCCCTGGCCGCCTGGGCGAGGCATAGCCCGACCAGCAGTGCAGCCAGCGGCAAGCGGCTGAGCTTGGCCAAGAAGCGTCTGGGCCGGCCTTCACTTGCTTTGACGAGGGACGCGGTCATCTGGAACTGGCAGTATAAGGGCGCCTTGGAGCGACGCCGGTAGCGCCCTGGGCAGGCGCCTAGTGGCCGGTCCGGGGGGCTCAGCGGCCCGCCAAGGCTCCGAGAAAAACGACCGCGCTGACGACCTTGCGCTCGCTGGTTCTGTTCATCACCTTGCCGTCCACTACCAGAGTGGTGCTGCTACCACTATCGAAGCGCATCGCCCGGTCCACCCCCAGGCTCAAGAAGAGCTGCACGAGGTCCGCCGCACGCATGGTCTCGCCGACCAGGAGCAGCGTGGTGCCGTCGGGCTTGACGCCGACGGCCGCCTGCTGCGTGAGCCCATCCAGGATCCGCTCACCGGTCTGGAAGCCTTCCTTGGCAGGGTCGTACGCCGCAACGCCATCTTGCACCAGGAGCGGCCCGGCCTCGACGGCGTACGGGGCCGTCTCGAACCCGGGCGGCCTCAGGTCCGTATCGAGCGCCACCGAGTCGCCGGGGTTCAGCAGGGCGAGGTCCCGGTCGCTGGCCGGATAGGCAAGCGCGAAGCCGTCATCCGGCACCAGCCGCGGCCCGATCTTGTTCTCGATCACGACGCCGTTCTGGACGACGAGGACGCCTTGCGACGGGGTCCCCGCCAGCGTGCCCGGCGTCCTGGAAACCGCAACACCTCCCGAGTTGGCAGTGCCCACGTGTAGGGTGCCGCGGGAGGTATAGAGCAAGACGTCCGCGTCGAGGCGGTCTATGAGTGGAGCACCGGTGGGGGAGAAGGCCACGCTGGCGCGGCCGCGGCTCGGCAACGAGAGGAGCCCGTAGTCCACCTTCAGGAGACCGATGGCTGCGTAGCTCCGGGTGTCGAAGTAGCCGGCGTTTAGCGCGATCAGCGCGCCGTTACCGAGCTCCGAGACGGTCCTTGGGACCCGGCTCTCGCCCACGACGCGGAACTCGCCGGAGCCGGGCGCGATGCTCACCAAGTGCACGACGCTAGGACCACTGGCCGTCGTCACGTGGTACTTGCGGTAGGTGACGCCGGGGGCGATCTCACGCTCGACCTGCACCAGCTGGCTCAGGTCTCGCCGTGGTGTCACGTCGATCACCAACCGCGTCGGATTCTCGAGGGGGAAGACGGCGTAATCGAACGCCGGTCCGGAAAGGCGCAGTTGTACCTCGGCCTTGGAAGCCGTGAGTTCGAGTTCGAGGCCCGAAACGTCCTCGGGCGCCGTTACCGGAACGAGCATCGGTGGCAAGTGGAGCACCAGCGGCGAGCCGGCGCTTCTCGAGCCACCCGTTCTCAGGCCGGCGAGGAACGCGGGGCTCACCTGGGGCATGTCGAGCACTATGCGCACCTCTACGCTGCCCGAGTAACGGATGGCCTCTAGGCGCGGCTCCCTGATCTCGAGCGCGTCGAGCACGCTGGCGTTCAACAGCACCTCTCCGCCAAGCAGCACGGGCGGGTCCGCGTCCATGTTCGAGAGCCAGCCGAGCCCGGCGACGTAGGTCTCGTGATAGGGACCGTGAACTACCGTGATGGCGTCATCGGCAACCCTCACCGCGACGTCGGGAACCCTGTAGTAGGTACCAGGAGGGGTCTCGCCACGTGCGACGACGAGAGGAAGGGCGAGCACCCCTACGAGTAACGACAGGGTGAGGTTGCGGCGCGTGAACATCGCTGCGAGTCTCGCAAGCCCAACTGCGGTTTTGATGAGCGTGCGCAACATGCCCGTCAGGGCGCCGTCGTGGATGGGGCCTCGGTCAGAGGCGATGGAACATCGTCAGGATGGGCTCCAGGCCTACGGAACCACCCAGGATCTGGCTGAGGGCGAGCTCGAAGCGGTAGGCCTCGACGTCGCGCCGGTTGAACGTGAGCGCGCCGAGCGCCAGCGCGCGGCTACGCAGCTCCGAGACGCCGCCGTCGGCCAGGTCGATGACGGTGAGGTGTGGGCCGAGGAGTTCGTCGTCCACGCTTGTGGCGGGGTCGAGCCTTACGACCAGGTCCGCTCGCTCGAGCAGCGTGCGCCCCAATGGGTCACTCACCGAGCGGGCGTAGAACGTGGCGCCGGCGGCGCTGGGCCTGGCGCGCTCGGCGGTCACGCGGTCCGCAGCCAGGACCGACAACGAGGCCACCCCGAGGCGCGTGAGTTCGCGGCCCACGGCGCGCGCCTCGGGCGAGGCCCCGAGCACCACGGCGTGCGCCCCGTCGGCATGCCAGCGGCGCTCGCTGAGCATGGTGCTCAGCGCCCGCCCGAAGGTGTGATCGGCCATGATGCCCGCTTGCGTGACGGTGAGCGTGTCGGCCACGCCGAGCTCCTCGGCGTCGAGCGAGGAGCGCGACGCGAGGGCCTTGGCCTCCGCCTGGTGGGAGTCGTCGAGGACGATGGCCCCGGCGAAGTCCAGGCGCGGGAGGGCCCGCATCAGCTCGCTTACGGAGCCGTCGGGAACGGGGTGGAGAAGGAAGCGGCCGGACTCGTCGTGGAAGTCACGAAGCGCGTGTTTGAGGTTGGCGTCTTCGGTGACGAGGGCCACGAGATGCATGGACCAGAGCTTACCAATCCCGTGCTGTGGTCACACGTCCCTCATGGTAGTATCGCGCGGTGCAGGGTGCGAAACGCCGTACCAGAGCGGTGGGCACGTGCCGGGCCACTCGGCGAACGCGTAGCTGAGGCCACGGCCCTTACACGCCTTCGCCGCCACGCCGGGCACCGCCCGGCGTCCTTCCAAACGCAGCCAATGCCGAGGCGTAAAGCCCGGTCGCCAGATCGCAGGTGAACCATGTTCGTGTTGCTACCAGACGGTAAACGCCTTGACGTGCCCCCGCACGCGACCGGCGCCGACGTCGCGGGCGCCATCGGCCCCGGCCTCGCCAAGGCGGCCCTGGGCGTTCGCGTGGACGGGAAACTCTCCGACCTGCAAAGCGAGGTCCCCGAGGGCGCGCGGGTCGAGGTCCTGACCAAGAAGGACGACGCCTCGATCTTCCTCGCCCGCCACACGCTGGCGCACATCATGGCTCAGGCGGTGAGGGAGATGTTCGTGGCCGAGGGCTTCGCCGCCGACCAGGTGAGGATGGGCATCGGCCCGGTCATCGAGAACGGCTTCTATTACGACTTCGACCTGCCACGCACCCTCACCCCGGAAGACCTCGAGGGCATCGATCGGCGCATGCGTGAACTGGTGAAGGCCGACCTGCCCCTCGTGAAGTACGAGCTGCCGCGCAGCGAGGCGCTGGCCCGCTTCGAGGCGCAGGGCGACCCTTACAAGGTGGAGCTGATCAACGACCTGCCCGAGGGGGAGCACATCACCTTCTACGAGCAGGGCGGCCCGGACGGTTTCACCGACCTCTGCCGTGGTCCGCACCTGCCGCGCACGGGCGCCGTACCCCTTCACTTCAAGCTTATGAACGTGGCTGGGGCCTACTGGCGTGGCGACGAGACCCGGCCCATGCTGCAGCGCATCTACGGCGTGGCCTTCGCCACCAAGGAGGAGCTGGAGCACCACCTGTGGCAGCTCGAGGAGGCCCGGAAGCGCGATCACCGCAAGCTGGGCAAGGAACTGAAGCTCTTCACGTTCGCGGACGACGTGGGTCCGGGGCTGCCTCTGTTCCTTCCGCGCGGCGAGATCATCCGTCACGAGATGGAGCGCTTCGTGCGCGAGGAACAGACGGCGTTCGGTTACGAGCACGTCTGGACCGGTCACATGGTGAAAGAGGAGCTGTACGTCAAGAGCGGGCACATGGCGAACTACGTGGACGACATGTTCCCACCCATGGTTGACGGGGAGGTGAGTTATCGGCTCAAGCCGATGAACTGCCCGTCTCACATGACGCTGTTCAACACGCAGTACTATTCGTACCGCGACCTGCCGCTGCGGATGGCCGAGTTCGCGACCCTGTACCGCAACGAGCGCTCCGGGCAGCTTTCCGGCCTCACGCGCGTCCGCTCACTCACCCAGGACGACTGCCACATCTTCTGCACGCCGGAACAAGTGCGCTCCGAGTTCGCGTTGGCGCTGCGCCTCATCCGCCAGACGCTGGACACGTACGGCATGACGGATTACCGGGTGCAGCTCTCGCTGCGCGGCGACAAGGGCAAGTACCTGACCGACGACGACAAGTGGGAGCAGGCGACCACCGCGTTACGCCAGGCGCTCGACGCCGAGGGCGTGGCGTACGTGGAGGAGGAGGGGGAGGCGGCCTTCTACGGCCCGAAGGCCGACTTCATGGCGCGCGACGCGCTCGGCCGCGAGTGGCAACTCTCGACCATCCAGGTCGACTTCATCCAACCCGCGCGGTTGGGCTGTGAGTACGTTGCCGAGGACGGCAGCAAGCAGACGCCGGTCGTCATACACCGCGCCGTTACGGGCTCCACCGAGCGGTTCATGGGAGTGATGCTCGAGCACTTCGCCGGCGACCTGCCACTGTGGCTGGCACCGGAGCAGGTGCGGGTCGTGCCCATCTCCGACCGCCACCGCGAGGCGGCCCTGCGGCTGGTGCGGCGCTTCAAGGACGCGGGGCTCAGGGCGGGTATCGCAGACGAGGGCGAGCGCATGAACGCCGCTGTCCGCGACGCGGAACTCCTCAAGATCCCTTACATCGTCATACTGGGCGACAAGGAGGAGGCGACCGAGAGCGTCAGCTTCAGGAGCCGCAAGGAGCCCAACCGCAACGGCGTCGCCACCGAAGCGTTCGTAGCCCACCTGCGGCAGGCGTCCGAGGCTCGGGTGCTGGAGGTTGCGCCGCTAGGGTGATCTTGACGGTCCCTTGCTTCGAGGACGGGGCGTGCACCGACCGCGGCGCGCCTCAGCGGGCGTAGATCTCGACGCCCTCCATCTTGTCGGGCTGCGGCCCACCGCGGCGCCCGGGGTCGACGCGCTGGATCTTGCCCAGTACCTCGGCGCCGTCGATCACCCTGCCGAAGACGCTGTGCTTGCCGTCCAGCCATGGCGTCGCGGCGAACGTGATGAAGAACTGCGAGCCGTTCGTGCCCTCGCCACGCGGCCCGGGCCCGGCGTTCGCCATGCTCAGAACCCCCGCGCCGTCATGGCTCAGCTCGGGGTGGAACTCGTCGGCGAACGTGTAGCCGGGACCGCCCGTGCCGGTGCCCGTCGGATCACCGGTCTGCGCCATGAAATCTTCGAGGACCCGGTGGAAGACGATGCCGTCGTAGTAGCCGTTGAGGGTGAGGAAGACGAAGTTGTTCACGGTATTTGGCGCCTGATCCGAGAATAGCTCCAAGACCATCGCGCCCTTATTGGTGGTGACGACGGCGCGGTACTCCTTGCCAGCCTCGATGACGTGCTCAGCGCCGGCGAAGCGTGTCTTGCGCTCAGCCGCCAGGGGCTCAACCTTCTGGAAACCGTTCAACAGTTCGTTCACGTTCGGATCCTTTCTTGCGGGCCCGCGGGCCCGTTACCGGGGGGCGTTACGGCCGTGGACGCGCCGCTATGACTACCGTTTCGAGCTGGTCGGGGACCTGGAAGAAGCCGAAGGCGGGCTGGCCACCGGCCTGCCCGACGGCGCCGACGTAGCCGGCCACGTTGAAGGATTGGCCGGCCAGCGGCAGCGTGCCGAGCAGGGCCTCGATGGCGTCCGAGACGGTCTCGTCGGCCGCGCCGGGCAACTTGACGCCCTGGTCCGCGAGCGAGGCCAGGGTGTCGTCGAAGAAGGCGATGGCGCTGGGTGTGCCGGGGTCGACGCGGGTGATGGCGTCGAGCACGTCGTCGCCGGCGGTCACGTGGCCGAAGATGGTGTGGTTACCGTCCAGCCAGGGTGTCGCCTCGAACGTGATGAAGAACTGCGAGCCGTTCGTGCCGCCGCCGTCCGCAGCCTTTCCGGCGTTCGCCATGGCGAGAACCCCGCGGGAGTCGAAGTGGAGGTCGGGGTCGATCTCGTCGTCGAACTGGTAGCCGGGGCCGCCGCGCCCGGTGCCGGTCGGGTCTCCCGTCTGCGCCATGAAGCCCTCGAGGACGCGGTGGAAGGGAACGCCGTCGTAGAAGCGGCTGAGCGCGAGGAACACGAAGTTGTTGACCGTGTTGGGCGCCCTCGCCTCGTAGAGGTCCACGGTCATGTCGCCGCGGTCGGTGCGCAAGACGGCGGCGTAGTCGAGGGATGGGTCGAGGACCTGCTGCGCTGCGCTGAACTCACGCACCGGGGCGTCGGTGAGGTACGGGACTTGGGTGTAGCCCTCGGGCAGGACGAGCGCGCCAAGGGCCTGGCCAGCTGGAGTGCCCTGCTGCGCGGCGTCGCCCTCGGTGTTATCCGGAGTCGCAGCCTCGCCGGGCTCCAGAGTGTCGACGCCGGCATCGGGCTGGACCGTGCTCGCGTCCTGGGCGGCTTGCCCATCTTCCGCGGGCGGCGCGGGCGTCTCGATCTGGGGCGCGGTGCCCGCGGAGCCGCCCGAGCGGTCGCGCGCCAACCAGAAGCCGCTGGCCACTATCACGGCGAGAAGGACGACCAGGGCGACGATGCGGCTCACTGGCTTCCTCCGGGGTTCATCGAGGAGTCGGGTGCGCCTGCCCGCCGCTTGCGCGAAGTATCTTCGGAGTCAACGTTCATAACGGGGCAGTGTAACCACTACCCGCATGAGGCCGCGTCACGCGGGTTAGGGGCCGCTGGCGTCTCACGACCGCAACGTAGGAGTGACGCGCCGCGGGGCAGGTTGTGGGGTAGTGCACAAGCTCGTGACAGAAAGCCGTAAGAGCCGCTGAATACAGTGGGTTCATGCACTTCAACGAGCTGCTGCAACGCATCGTAGAGCTGGGGGCGTCCGACGTCCACCTCCACGTCGGACTGCCGGCGATGGCCCGCGTGGCCGGCAAGCTCACGCCCGTAACCGAGGCCCGCATAACGCCCAAGTTCACGGCCGCCCTCGTCGACCTCATGTGCGACGACGTTCACCGGGCCACTTTCGAGGCCAAGTACCAGGTCGACCTCGCCTACTCGGTCGCCGGCCTGGGCCGCTTCCGCGTGAACCTGTTCAGGCAACGCGGCAGCGTCAGCGCCGTGCTGCGCGTGATCAACTCCAGCGAGGAGTCGCTCGGGGTGGTCAACCTGCCGCAGGAGACCATCGAGTACTTCCGCGACCAGGAGAAGGGACTCGTGCTGGTGACCGGCCCCACCGGTTCCGGTAAGTCGACGACCCTCTCGCGCATCGTGCACGAGATCAACGTCAAGCACGCCAAGATGATCGTCACGGTCGAGGACCCGATCGAGTACCTTCACCGCTCGCGGAGCTCGATCGTCGTCCAGCGCGAGCTGGGCATGGACGCGCCGTCGTTCTCCGAGGCCCTGGTGGCGGCCATGCGGCAGGATCCGGACGTCATCCTCATAGGTGAGATCCGCGACCACGCCACGGCCGCGGCCGCCATCAGCGCGGCGCAGACCGGTCACCTCGTGTTCAGCACGCTACACACCCAGGACTCCGTGCGCACCATCAACCGCGTCATGGAGCTGTTCCCACCGCACGAGCGCGACACCGCAAGGGTGCTGTTCGCCGAGTCGCTCGTGGGCGTGGTCTCTCAGCGCCTCATCCCACGGGTCGGCGGGAAGGGCCGCGTGGCCGCCACCGAGATCCTTAAGGCGACCCTACGCGTGAAGGACCTCGTCCGCGACCCCGACCGCACCCCCGAGCTCTACGACGTGCTGCGCGAGGCGCGCCTCGACGGCATGCGGTCGTTCGACGACCACCTGAGCGAGCTTTACGCCGAGGGCGTGATCGATTTCGAGACCGGCTACGCCTCCGCCACCAGCAGCCAGGCCTTCAAGATGGCGGCCACTCAGGTGGACGTGGGTCGCAACCTGAGCGCCGCCAGCTGAGAGCCGGAAGCGGCCTCAGAAGGGGGTGGCCTCCTGAGGTTGGTTCTTCCGTTGTTGCCACGCCCCCTGCGACTTCTCGGCCAGGAGCGCGAAGCGGTCGACCGTCAACCTTGCCTGCAGCCACGGGCAACTGCTCCGTAGCTCGTCGAGGGCGTCCGGGTCGACGGCCGCCCCGGCGAGGCTGTACAGGACCTGCTCCTCGTCCACCCTCAGGTCCAAACGCACTGGCGTCCGCCCCGAGTGTTCGTCCATCAGGGACCTGAGCTCGAGGAGTTGCTCGCGTGGCACCTGAGCGATGTCGAAGCTCAACACGGCGACCTCGGGCGCGCCCCCCGTGGACGCCGTCCTCGTGTCCCACCGGATCAGGCGCTCGACGATGGCCCTGACGCCCTCGCCCTCCTCGGAGAGCTCGACCAGCGCGACGACGGGCGCGTCTTCCTCCAGCAGCGGCGCCACGGAGTCGAAGGTGCGGCCGAACGCCAGCACCTCGCGAGCTCCGGACTCGTCCGCCACCTCGAAGCGCGCCATCATGCCGCCCTTGCGCGTGGGGCGCTTGACGACGTTCTGCAGCAGCCCGGCCAGGACGAGGCGCATGCGGCCGCCGCCCTGCGGTTTACCAGGTTGCTGAACCTCTTGCTGAAACGCCCGGAACGCGCGGTCTATGCCGTCCACGCTCACCGACGCCGCGTCGGCGAGGCCCGGGTACGAGTTCATGGGGTGAGCGCTGATGTAGAGCCCCAGCGCCTCCTTCTCGTAACGCAGCAGCGTCAGTTGGTCTATGGGCGGCGCGTCCTCGAGCCGGGGCGGTGGCACTTGTTCGGCACCGAAGAGGCTGAACTGTCCAAGAGCCGCTTGTTCGCGTTGCGCCGCCCCCCACTTCATGGCGGTATCGAGGTTGGCGAGAAGCAGGTGGCGCGCCTCCGTGTCCGCGGCGGAGCGGTCCGCTCCGCGGCCGGCGCCGGCTACCAACGAGTCCATGGCCCCCGACTTGATCAGGTGTTCGAGCGCGCGCCGGTTCACCACGGTCGTGTCTATGCGGTTACACAGGTCGAAGAGGTCCTTGAATGGACCCCCACGGTCGCGCTCGGCCAGAACGTGATCCACCGCGCCGTCGCCCACGTTCTTGATGCCGTAGAGCCCGAACCGCACGACCTCGCCCACCGGGGTGAAGTCGCCGCGTGAGGAGTTGATGTCGGGCGCCAGGACCTCGACACCGAGGTGAAGGGCGTCGGCGACGTACTGCGCGACCTTCTCCGAGTCGCCGCGTTCCACCGTGAGGAGGGCCGCCGCGAACTCGACCGGGTAGTGCGCCTTGAGGTAGGCGGTCTGGTACGACAGGACGGCGTACGCGGCCGCGTGCGACTTGTTGAAGCCGTAGTTGGCGAAGCGCTCGAGCAGGTCGAAGATCCGCGCCGATTCGGCCTGGCCGATGCCCTGCTGCGCCGCGCCCTCCTGGAACACGGAGCGCTGTTCGACCATCTCCTCGAGTTTCTTCTTGCCCATGGCGCGGCGCAGGAGGTCGGCCTGGCCAAGCGAGTAGCCGGCCACGGACTGCGCGATCTGCATGATCTGTTCCTGGTACACGGGTATGCCGTAGGTCTCTGCCAGGATGGGCGCGAGAAGCTTCTCGGAGTCGGGGAAGTCGGAGTAGTCCACCGGTTCCTGGCCGTGATGGCGCCGGATGTAGGTGGGGATGTTCTCCATCGGGCCGGGCCGGAAGAGCGCCCCTACCGCGATCAGGTCGTGGATCCGGCGTGGCCGCAGCCGCTTGAGGGTGTCGATCATGCCCGAGCCTTCGAACTGGAAGACGCCCGACGACTCGCCCCTCGCGAGCAATGCGAACGTCTCCTCGTCGTCGGCCGGGAACGAGTCGGGGTCCAAGGTCACGCCGCGCGATTCCTTGACGATGCGAACGGCGGCCTCGATGAACGACAGGGTGCGCAGTCCGAGGAAGTCCATCTTGAGGAACCCGAGCTCCTCGATCGAGCCCATGTCGTACTGGCACACGACGGGGCCGTCGCCGACCTTGAAGACCGGCGCCAGCTCCTGAACCTCGTGCCGCGCGATGATGACCCCGGCCGCGTGCACCGAGGCGTGGCGCGTCAGGCCCTCGAGCTGCCGTGCCACGTCGATGTACTCGTTGCCGCCCTGCTCGTAGGCCTCCTTCAGTTCGGGCACCTCACTCAGGGCCTTGTCGATGGAGATGCTGCGGCCGTAGTGCAGGGGGATCAGCTTGGCGATCTTGTCGGCCGCCGCGAACGGCGCGTCCATGACGCGAGCAGCGTCCTTGATGGCGGCACGCGACGCGAGGGTCCCGAACGTCGCGATGTGAGCCACCTTGTCGTGGCCGTACTTCTCCCGCACGTAGTCGATGACTTCGCCCCTCCTCACGTCGGAGAAGTCGATGTCGAAGTCGGGCATGCTCACGCGGTCGGGGTTGAGGAAGCGCTCGAACAGGAGGCCGAACGCCAGCGGGTCGATGTTCGTGATGCCGAGCGCGTACGCCACGATCGACCCCGCGCCGGAACCGCGGCCGGGTCCGACCGCAATAGCGTTGCGCTTCGCCCAGTTGATGAAGTCGGCGACGATCAGGAAGTAGTCGGGAAAATCCATCGAGACGATGACGCCCAGTTCGAACTCCACCCGGGCAAGCACCGTCTTCGCGGTCTCGTTGGCGTCCGACTCCTCGAACGCGGCGAGGTGCGGATAGACGTACCGCGACACGTTCTCGCCGTTCGCCTTGGGCCGGCGCCCGGCCTCCCCGGCACGAGCAAGGCCTAGCAGGACCTCGTTCATTGGAGCGGTAGCGGCGGGGGCGAAACCGGCGAGCGCGGCATACGCGCGCATCGTGCCCTCGTCTACCTGGGGGTAGCGCCGCATGACGCCCTCGTAGGAGTCCACCCGCAACTGCTCCGCGAGGGTGCGCCCCTCGGGCAGCGGCAGCTCGGGCATCTGGTAGGTGCGCTTGGAGCCTATCGGCAGGTCGACGTTGCAGAGGTCGGCCACGTGGTTCGAGTTGGCCAGCGCCCCGGGGTAATCCGACTCCGGCAGCGCCTCGGCCATCTCGGCAGGCGTCTTGACGTAGAACTCATCACAGGGGAACCGCATGCGGTGCTCGTCGCTCACCAGCGACTTGGTGCCGATGGCCAGGAGGACGTCGTGCGCGTGGGCATCGTCCTTATGCACGTAGTGGCCGTCGTTGGTGGCGACCATCCCGATGCCGTGCTTGTCTGCGAACTCCTTGAGTATCGGGTTGAGGAGCCGTTGCTCCTCCAGGCCGTGGTTCTGCAGTTCGACGAAGAAGTCGTCACCGAAGATGCTCAGGTGCTGCAGGAGCGCCTGCTCGCCCGCGTCGGGACCGATGTCGAGGATGGTCCTGGGGATCTGGGCGCCGAGGCAACCCGACAGCGCGATGACCCCTTCGGAGTGCTCGCGCAACAGCTCCAGGTCGACCCGAGGCTTCATGTAGAACCCCTCGAGGTAGGCGCGGCTGCTCAGGCGGCAGAGGTTCTGATACCCCTTGAAGTTCTTCGCCAGGAGCGTGAGGTGGAAGTAGCCGCCGTCGAGCTTGCTGGAGCCGCGGCGCTTCTCGAAGCGTGAGCCGGAAGCGACGTACGCCTCGAGGCCGATGATCGGCTTCACCCCCATGGAGACCGCCGTCTTGTAGAACTGCACGGCGCCATGCATGTTGCCGTGATCGGTCATGGCCACGGCGGGGTCGTCGGGGGAGACCTGCTTGACCCAGGAGACCAGGTCCTCGATGCGCGCAGCGCCGTCCAGGAGCGAGTAGTCGGTGTGTTGATGCAGGTGTGAGAAGCGCTGGGGCCCCGAGCTGGACATTGGCTCAGCTTACCGCGGTGAACCGCGGCCGCCGGGAACCAGGCGGGACTTTCCGTGCTCGCGGTGGCGCCCACCACATCTCCGTCAGCTACTCGCTTCGGTCGCCGCGTTCAGCCCGCGTCCAAGCTTAGGCGTCGCTCATAGCGATGAAGCGCTCCACTTCGATGATGTGCTCCGTGATGCGGATACCGCGCGGGCAACAGTCGGTGCAGTTATATGCCTTCCGGCAGCGCCACACGCCATCCGGCGGCCGCATGGCCTCCAGGTGCGCCTCGGGGTGCGCGTCTCGCGAGTCGAATATGAAACGGTGGGCGTTCACTATCGCCATGGGTCCGATGTAACGGCCGTTCGTCCAGAAGATTGGACACGAGCTCGTGCAGGCTGCGCAGAGGATACATTTGGTCGTATCGTCGAACACCCGGCGCTCCTCCCCGCTCTGGAGCCGTTCTCGCGGAGGGACTGCACCCTCTGCAGGGACCAGGTAGGGGCGGACCGCCTTGTACTGGTCGAGAAAGCCGTCCATGTCGACAATGAGATCCTTGAGGACGGGGAAGGCGCCCAGGGGTTGGATCTTGATCCTTGGACCTACGTCCCTGGCGAGCACCTTGCACGCCAAGTGGTTGAAGCCATTTATGCGCATGGCATCGGAGCCGCAGACCCCATGGCCGCAGGAACGCCGGAACGACAGGCTCCCGTCTTGCTCCCACTTGACCCGGTTCAGCAGGTCCAGCACACGCTCGGCGGGTTCGGCCTCGAGCTCGTAAGTCTCCCAGTGGGGCTTCTCATCACGTTCAGGATCGTAGCGCCTGATCTCCATCGTTACGTGCATGCCGACTCCCAACCGCGCCGCAATGGGCGCGAGAGACGGACATGGCGCCCTGCGGCTGCTGTCCAGGTGTTAGTTCGAGGCTAGCATGCGTTAGGTAGTGAGGTCGGGCAATTTGGCCGTGACGCTCACCTTGTGGAT
The DNA here is from genome assembly GCA_032027045.1 of Truepera sp. NCBI lineage: Bacteria > Thermotogati > Deinococcota > Deinococci > Trueperales > Trueperaceae > Truepera > Truepera sp. The sequence goes on from JAVSMU010000001.1 coordinate 1,296,454, forward strand.
GGGGGGAGACCACGGTGCCGGTCCACGCGGCACAGTCGGAGTGGTCGGAGCACTTAGTGGAGCAGCGAAACGCGTTTCGGGCGTCGTTGACGCCCCTCACGGGGCGTGGTAACTTCTCTGGGCTTGGCGCCGTAGCCAAGCGGTAAGGCAGAGGTCTGCAAAACCTCGATTCACCGGTTCGATTCCGGTCGGCGCCTCCACTTCCCACCCGGTCGGCGGCGAGCCCCAACCGGTAGAAGTCAGATCGTAAAGGCGCGTAGCTCAGTGGGAGAGCGCTACACTGACACTGTAGAGGTCGACAGTTCAATCCTGTCCGCGCCTACCACCATCACACTCGGCGCCGCCCCGGTTGGAGCGGCGCCTATTGCTTGGCTTCGACGCAGCGATAACCTGCGGCCCGAGGGCGAGGTCATCTGCCGGGAAGCGATCGAGTAGCTGACATCACAGTGTTGACGCCGCCGCGCTAACATCAAGAGTGCCCGAGGATCCCCAGCAGCTAAAGGCGTACGTACCTGACCCCCACAGGTGGCGCACCCTGGGGGTGCTTTCGATCGTGTTGTTCATGTCTCTCATCGACGTGAGCATCGTGAACGTGGCTCTGCCGTCCATCCAGCTGGGGCTAGGGGCGACAGACGCTCAGTTGCAGTGGATCCTGTCCGGCTACGCCCTGACGTTCGGAGTGGGCCTGGTGACCGCCGGCCGGGCCGGCGACATCCTGGGCCGGGGCCCCCTGTTCATCGTCGGGGTGGCGCTGTTCACGCTCTCTTCCATGGCCGCCGGGCTGTCGCAGGACGCAACGCTGCTGAACATCGCTCGAGCGTTCCAAGGGATCGGCTCTGGCCTCATCAGCCCCCAAGTGGTTGGGATGGTGCAGCAGTACTTCCGCGGCGCCGAACGTGCCCGCGCCTTCGCCATCTTCGGCGCCGCCGTCGGGGTGTCGGTCGCCGTGGGGCCGCTCCTCGGCGGCTTGCTCATCCATGCCGGCGGCGTGGAGCACGGCTGGCGCTGGACCTTCTTCGTCAACGTGCCCGTAGGCATGCTGGCCATCGCGCTCGCCTTGCTCTGGTTCCCCAGACCGCTACTCAACAGGAACCTGCCACGAGACGCCCGCGAGAGAACGCAGAGCCGTGACCTCGACCCGGTGGGCGCAGTGCTTCTCGGCTTCGCCGTGCTGGCCCTGCTCCTCCCGTTCGTCGAGGCCAGGGCGGGCGCATGGATCTGGTTCTCGATACCCGTCGGCGTTGGGCTCGTGCTTCTATGGTTGTGGTGGGAGAGGCGCCAAAAGCGCCTTGGGCACCGGCCCATGGTCGATCTAGGCATCTTCAGAGTGCCGAGCTTCTCCTACGGCACTCTGCTCATCACCGTGTACTTCGTGGGCATCACGAGCGTCTGGGTGCTCCTGGCCCTCTACTTGCAGAACGGCCTGGGCCTTACGGCGCTGGAAACCGGGCTCATGGGCCTGCCTAGCGCCATCGTGTCGGGCTTCTCGGCACTGCTGGCCGGCAGGAACGTAGTGAAGCATGGCCGGAAGGTCGTGATCATCGGCATCTACAGCGCGCTCCTGGGCCTCGTCGCGAGCATGGTCGTCGTCTGGCTGAGGTCGCAGGGGCTCGCGAGCGAGTGGTGGCTGCTGCTTAGCGTGAGCTTCATCGGCATCGGGCAGGGCTCCGTGATCAGCCCGAACCAGACGCTTACGCTTGCCGACGTACCGCTGGAGTACGCGGGAAGTTCCGGTGGCATCATGCAGACGGGCCAGCGCATCGGCACGTCGATGGGCATCGCCATGATCACCGCGTTGGCCTTCGCCACGTTGGCGGTGAGCAGTTGGTCGGTGGCGTTCATCGCCGGCTTCGCGGGCATCACCGCGGTGGTGCTGATCACGCTAGCGATCGCCTATGCCGACCAGCGGCGGCGGGCAGGGCGACCTGGGCACGCTCCGTCGAGGCATGCACGGGCTGATTGAGCGAACTGGCGGTACGGCCGCCAGCCCGGTTGCCGGGTCTAGCTCGTGACCTCGGTAACGTATCCGGGCAGGTTCACGGGCGGTAATTGCAGGTTCTCGTATAGGGCCGGGGGAAGGCTGAGGTCGCCAACGAAAAGCCGACCGACGTTCCCACCCGGTTTGACCCCGACCTTGGGCAGCCCGATGCTCATCGTCAGCGTTGCGTGAACCACGTCTCCGGGAGTACTGCCGTCGTCGGCGCTCATGCCGGTGGGCATGTCGAGGGAGATGACGACGCTATCGGCGAGGTTGTTGAGCACCGTTATCACGTCCAGGGTGCGGCCACGTGGTGGGCCTTCCAAGTTGGTTCCGATGGCGGCGTCTATGACGCACCCGAACTTCATCTTCGGCAGGCTGGTGCGTACCTTGGCACGGTCGAAGTGTCTGAGGTGCTCCAGCTGCTCCTTCGGCGTGCCCGAATAGTTCTCGGCCTCGTGGGTCGGCACTACCCAGACCCTGCGGCCACGCGCCGCCAGCAGCCTGGCGGCCGCCAGGCCCCCGCTGCCGTTATTGCCGCGGCCCGCGACGACCAACACGGGTCCATCGCCGCCGAAAGCGTCTACGAGGGCAACCAGGTTGCGCGCCGTGTGCTCGACCAAGACGCGGTTATCGAGCCCGAACTTGCCGGTAGCGAGCATTATCAGTTGTTGCATCTGGTTGGCATCGATGGAAGGCAGGTCGTCCCAACTGACGAGCGGAAAGCTCATGCGCACCCTTTCTTCGGCTTAGCCGACGGCGTCGACGTCGTCCTCGACGTCGCTCAGGTCGGCGGTCGTGTAGACGTTCTGCACGTCGTCGAGGTCCTCGAGAGCCTCGAGGAAGGTGATGACTTTCCGGGATTCCGCGGCAGACAACACCGTCTGGGTCTGCGGCAACTTGGTGAGCTGCACAACGTCGACGGGCAGCTCGCGTGCTTGCAATCCCTCGACGATCGCGTAGAGTTCGGCGGCCGGGGTGTAGATGACCGAAACGCCGTCGTCGACCTCGAGGTCGTCGGCGCCCAGTTCTATGGCGGCGTCCTCTACTGCGCTGCTCGTGTCGTCGACGGTGATCATTCCCTTGGTGTCGAACTGCCACGCAGTCGAACCCGACATGTTGCCGCCGTGCTTGGTGAACACGTGGCGGACCTCGCCGGCGGTGCGGTTCTTGTTGTCGGTGAGAGTCTCGACGAGCATGGCCACTCCGGCGGGTCCGTAGCCCTCGTAGAAGGCAGGCTCGAAGTTTCCACCCTCGCCGCCGCCTAAGGCACGCTCGATGGCCCGGTCGATGTTGTCGACGGGCACGTTATCGGACTTGGCCGCCGACAAGGCGTTCCTTAGCGGCAGGTTGACGCTTGGGTCGCCGCTGTTGCCTGTGCGCACGGCCGACTGGATGGCCCGCACATGCTTGCTGATGACCTTGCCACGCTGCTTGTCGAGCGCACCCTTCTTCCGCTTGATCTGGGTCCACTTGCTGTGTCCTGCCAAAGTCGCGTTTCCTTTCGAAGGGCGCCGCGGCCGCACACGGCCGCAGCCCTCGCATTGTACTCCACCAAGAGAGCGTCACGGCCCGTTGGCGGCGCCGTGACGCGAAAGTAGCGTTCGCTGGTTGTTTTGCGGCGTGCCTCAGCGGATGTAGAAGGACGTCTCCACCACGTCGCGCACCGGGTACGGTCGGATCTCGATCTGGATGGCACTCGTCCACTCGCCGGCGCCGTAGCGTCCGGAGTAGCTGACGCTACCGTCGGTGCGCTGCGACGTGAAGCTCGCCCGCACCCGTTGCAAACCGGCCGGCGGGTTGACCGAATAAACGTGCCGGGCGTTGGGTAGCGGCAGGTAGGTGGTGCCGGCCTGCACCGGGATGTTTCGCTCGAACACGTAGACCTTGCCGTCGGGGTCAAGGGCCGTGAGCGTCACGTACCCGGCCTGGTTGGTAACGAGCCGGAACTGGACGTCCTCACCGACGTAATACGTGGAACGAGGGCCGCGCGTGGGCTCGAAGTTCTGGATGACTCCGGAGAGCGAGAGGTCGCCGCCGGAGAAGCCCCCCGGCCGCACGGTCACGGTGCACGCCGTGGCGAGCAGGGTGACGGCCAGCGCCACGAAGGCGAGAGCAACGGTTCTGTGTTTCATGTGGCCTCCTTGCGTTCTCTGACGAGTCTAGCAATGAGCGACATTCCCTCGACGCTCCTTGACCCACGGACCCTTAACCGTGCGTTGGGAGTTCCGGGACAGCGCCGCGCTAGGGCGCCTTGTCGACGTTACGGTCGTAGCTCGTCAGGAGGTAGGGGAGGTCGGTCTGCAGGTACCGGCCCCGCTCGTCGTACCAGTAGATATAAGCGCCGAGCGACTCGGCGCCCGTGCCGCCTTCGGAAGCGTTGCCCGACCGGGTGACTTTTCCATCGACCAGGCCGTTGAACACGACCTTCCCGTCGTATGAATAGACCGTTATGTACATACGCTGGGCGGTGTACTCCTGGATGCTGCGCCTGATGCGGTTCTGCGTCTCGTTACGGCATGCCGACAGGCCCCCTACCAGTAACACCGCAAGGGCCAACGCCATGAATAGCTTCCTCGAACTCCGGTTCACGCCTCACCTCCCGTCTTGGCGCGAGCGAACTGCTGCGGGCTCGGCCAGCGATCAGGATATCACCAGTTGCCCGGCGTCCACGACTTCAGTCTCCAGCGCTCAAGCAAAGTATGCTCAGTGCTGTGAGTTCCAGCACCCGCGACCCGTACGAGGTCTTAGGCGTGACCAAGGACGCCACGCCCGACGCGCTGAAGGCTGCGTATCGGCAGAAGGCCCTGCAGTACCACCCGGACCGCAACCCCGGCGACAAGGTGGCCGAGGAACGCTTCAAGGAGCTCTCGGAGGCGTACGCGGTGCTTCGCGACCCCGAGTCGCGCGCTCGTTACGACCGGTACGGACCCACGAGACCGGCGGGCTACCGTCACGACACCAGCAACGTCGATTGGAGGGAAGTCTTCCGCGAGGCCGACATCCACGTCGATTGGAGTGGTGGGGGAGGCGTACCTCACACCGGTAACGCCGTCTTCGACGCCCTGTTCGGCATGATGGCGGGCATGCTCCGAGGAGCGGGGCTCGTTGCCGGCCAGACGTACGAGCTGAGGCTGGGCCTGAGCCTGGGCGAACTCCATTCGGGCGCCTCGAAGCTGGTGACGGTGCCTGGACCCTGCGTCTGCCCGACCTGCAAGGGGACGGGCCGCCTTGACCCGGCCACCGCCGGGGCCCGGTCGCCGGGACCGTTCGAGGCCGGTGCGAGGGTTGCCAGCGTCGCCGCCTGCCCGGATTGCGGCGGCCGCGGCGTGCGGCGGGGCGGTGCAAGGGTGCAGGTGAAGGTGCCGGCCGGAGCGGGCGTCGGCAGCAGGCTGCGCCTCGCCGGTGTGGGCGGGCCCGGTAACCCGCCAGGTGACGTGTTGGTGCAGATCGGTTGGGTCCCGCCGGTCGGCGCAACGGCCCGCGGGAACGATGTGATCGGCCGGCTGGTACTCACACCGCTCGAGGCTTCGAGGGGCGCTACCGCCATGTTCGACGGCGTCCCCGTCAAGGTGCCCCCGGGTAGCGCCGGCGGTTCCACGATCCTGGTCAAGGGTCAGGGATTGCCCGGGTCCGGTGGCATTAGGGGCGACTTGCGCTTGACCCTTGAACTCTCTTGGTTGGAAGGTGCGGCTCGCGCGGCAGGCCGCTGGTTTCGTAAGCTTGCAGGAGGAGGCGAACCCAGTTGAGCTGGTCACGTATCTACGAGTTGCTGGCGCCGGCCGCTGCCGGCGGCGGCGGCCACGATGCAGATGACGTTGCGCCGGACAAGTCCCAGGATAAGGAACGCGGAGCGGTGGACGACCAACGCGCCATCGACCAGGACAAGCCCCTCTACGTCATCAGCGTGGCTGCCGAACTCGTCGACATGCATCCGCAGACGCTGCGCCTGTACGAGCGTAAGGGCCTGATAGAACCAAGCCGCAGCGCGGGCAAGACGCGGCTCTATTCGCAGCGAAACATCGAGCAGCTGCGCGAGATCAGGCGCCTGACGCAAGAACTCGGCGTGAACCTGGCCGGGGTGGAGGAGATCATCCGCCTCAGGCACCGCCTCGACGAACTGCAAGCGAGCATGGAGGGGCGGATCACGAACCTACAGGGCCAGCTGCGCGACCGCCTGGACACGCTGAAGAACCGCGCCCTGCCGCGTCCGCAAGACGACGAGGACTAGGCGCGAGCGCGTGAGGGGTTTGATCGAGTGCGCCTAGCGTCGCTGACCCTTCAGGGTTTCAAGAGCTTCGGGAACCGCGTCAGCATCGAGTTCGCGCCTGGCGTGACGGCCATCATCGGGCCGAACGGCTCCGGCAAGTCGAACGTGATCGACGCCCTGCGCTGGACGACGGGTGGCGGCCGAGCGCGAGAGTTCCGCGCCGCGGACAAGACGGACCTCATCTTCCATGGGGCCAGCGGGAAGCGTTCCGTGGGCCTCGCAGAGGTCGAGGTGGAACTCAGGGACGATCGCGTCAGTGTCAAGGTCTACCGTAGCATCGACCGCGAGGGCACCACCCGCCTGCGCCTGAACGGCCGCAGCGCTCGGCTCCTGGACGTCGAGGAGGCGCTCACCGGTAGCGGTCTCGGTCGCTCTGGCCTGGCGATCATCGGACAGGGTGAGGTCAGTCAGGTTCTCATGGCGGACCCGCAGAAGCTCCTCGACTACGTTGCCGAGGCGGCAGGGGTGGCACGCCTGGCCGGCCGGCGCGACCAGACGGTCCTGCGCCTCGAGACCGCAGCGCAGCACCTGGTTCGCCTCGAGGACGTCCTCAACGAGCTCGCGAGCCGCTGCTCGGAGTTGGAGGCGGAGGCGGAAGGCGCCAGGCTGCACTCCGCGCTGAGCGCAGAGCACCTCAGCTTGAGGTTCACGCTGGCCAGCCTGCGCGAAAACGCGCTCGTTACCGAACTGCGGGCCCTCGAGACGAAGCGCGGTCTGCTCGAGGCCTCGTTGGTGGAGGGTCGTGAGAGGCTCGCGGACCTGCGCGAGGTGGGCAAGGCTGCAGCCGGCGACCGTGACCGGGCCGAGGAGCGTTACCGGGAGGCCGCCGCGCAGCTGGAGTACCGCCGTGGCAACCTGCGCGTTGCCGAGGAACGCCTGGCGCGCCTAAGCGAGCGGAGCGCCGCCCTCGACTCGAGGACTGGCTCTGCCAAGGCCGAACTGGAGAAGTTGGCCCAAGCCACCCCACCCGCGCCCCCCGACGAGTCGCCGCGGGAGGTGGCCGAGCGTGCCGCGGAAACCTCGAGCTCGGAGCGCGAGGCGGCCGAGGAGTTGTCCACCGCAGCGGAGGTCGAGCGGGCCCACCGCGCGGAGTTCGAGCGACTGCGCGCCGCCTACGTGACGTTCGAGCGCGAGACCGCCGGCCTCGCCTCGAGGCGCGAGGCGGTCCAAACTAGTCTCGCGCAAGTGGAGGCACAACTCGGTTCGCTCGATCAGGACACGGAGGACGACCTGACGGGGCTGGCGGAGAGGCAGGCCTCGGCCGGCGAACGGTTGGCCGCGGCCGAGTCCCGCCTGGAGGCCCACCGAGCCGCCCTGCAGAGCGCTCACGAGCGGCACGCGCTGGCAGCGGCCGAGGCCATGTCGCGCGGCCGCGCCGCCTCCCGCAGTCGTCAGGCGTTCGAGGCTCGCAGGGGGTTCGCGCAGGGGCCCCGCAACGCGCTCGACTCCGGCATCGCCGGCGTAATCGGCGCCGTCGCCGACCTCTTGAGCGTGGCTCCCGAACACCAGGAGGCCATCGGGGCGGCCCTCGGCAGGCGCGCCGAGTACGTGGTAGTGGACGACGCCGGCACCGCCCAGGCGGTCCTGCGCCACGTGCGGCAGGCGGGGGGCTTCGTTACCGTGCTGCCCCTCGACCTCTTGAGGGCACAACCCAACCGTGGACTCGGAAGCGCCGGCGGTATGCCCGGCGTGGTCGCTCCCGCCACCGACCTCATCGTGAGCGACCCGCGCTACGAGACACTCTTCGAGATGCTCCTGGGTGGCACCCTGGTTGTCAGCGACCTGGACGCGGCAACCGCCATAGCCAAGCTACCCGGCGGCCGCCCACGGCTCGTGACTCGAGAAGGCGAGATCGTCGAGCCCACCGGCGCCATGAGCGGCGGCAAGCGTTCCCAACACGCCGCGGTGCTGGGTGCCGCGGCGGAACTCGAAGAGGCGGAGGCCGCGGCTGCGGCCAGCTCGGCGAGCGCGGAGGAGGCCGCCACGAGGCTCGCGACGGAGCAGGCCCTCGCGCGCGGCCTTCTGGCCGAACTTCAGACCGTGACCGAGGAACACCGCGCTGCAGCACAGGCACTGGCCGCCGCACGTGAGCGTCGCGCCGGCCGCGACAGCCTCCACGCCGACTTGAGCGCGCGCCGCCGGCAGTTGCGGGCCGACCTCGAGGCGTTGCCCGAACGCCCTGCCGGTGACGGGAGCGACCTTGCGGAGGCGGTTGCCACGGCCGAAGCCGGGTTGACCGAGGCCGTGGCCGCGTTGGAGAAGGCACGTTCCAAGCTCGAAGAGCGGCGCCTGGCTGCTGCCGAGGCCCAACAGGCCGTGAGCATGAGCGAGGAGCGGTGGCGCCTGTACGCCGAAGCCCGCGCAAGGTTCGCCGCCGGAGAAGAGCGCGCTGAACAGTTCCGGGCCGAGATAGAACTGATGGCCGAGAGTGGCGCCGTGCTGGCGCGGGAGCTGACGGAGGCCACCGCTGCGCGTGACCTCGCTAAGTCTGCCGTCCCCGCCGACCTAACACCGGAAGAGGGTGCCCTCGCCGAGGCGCGCAAGGCGCTCTCGACGACCGAGGCGCTACTGACCGCCGAGACCGAGGCCCAAGCGCGCCGCGCGCAGGAGCTCGAAGAGTCCAAGGTGCAGGCCGCGAGGCGCGAGACGGCGCTGGAGTTGGCCCAGGAAGAGCTGCGGTCGTTCTCCCCGGGCATCGAGCTGGTGGACGTGAGCGAGCGCGCCGCCCGCGCCCGTTTGCGTGAGGTCTCCGAGGCGCTCGAGGCGCTGGGCGCCGTCAACCACAGGGCGGTGACCGACCTAGCCGAAGTGGTCGAGCGCAAGGAGAACCTCGAGGTCGAGGCCGTCCAGGCCGCGCTCGCCGTCACTGAACTCCAGGCGGCCCTCGAGCGCATCGACAAGGAGACCAGCGCGCGCCTGAACGCCGCGCTGCAGCGCCTCCAGGCGTCGTTCAGCGGCCACGTACGGCAGCTCTTCGGCGAGGGTGGCCAGGGCGGCATCGAGGTCGAGGCCGAGGGCAACCGGCCCACCGGCTTGCGCATCCGGCTTCAGCCACCAGGCAAACAGACGCAGTCACTGCACCTCCTCTCGGTAGGGGAGCGGACGATGGGCGCACTGGCATTCCTCTTCTCCCTCATAGCCGACGACGCGGGCGGCCTGCCCGTGGCGGTACTGGACGAGGTGGACGCGCCGCTTGACGAAGCGAACATCCGGCGTTACGGCTCCTTCGTGCGCCGCCTGGCCGCAGAGGGCACACAGTTCGTGCTGATAACGCACCAGAAGGCCACCTTCGAGATCGCCGAGACGTTGTGGGGCATCACCTCCGAGCAGGGTGTAAGCCGCGTGTTCAGCATCAGGCGTGAAGAAGCGGCAAGTGAGGCCGCCGGCGCGCTGCGATGAGCGGGCAATGGTGAGACCCGCTGGCCCGGAGCGGTGAGTCCCGGTGACCTGGCCCGGTGAGTCCCGGTGAGCGGGAGCGGTGAGAATCGGCCGCGGCTCCACACCGTGAGGACCGAAACGTATGCGTCGCTGCCGTCCACCCAGCAGCTGCTGAAGGAGCGCGTCCGGCGGGGTGAGGGCGTGGACGGCCTGGTGGTTCGCGCGCGAGAACAGACCGCCGGCCTGGGCAGGCAGGGTAAGCGCTGGACCGGACCGCCCGGCGGGAGCTATCAGAGCGTTGCCTTTGCCGACCCGACCGGGCAGTTGAGGCGCACCTACACCGCGCTGGCGGTAGCCATCGGCATCGCCGAGGCGCTTTGCGCCGCGGGCGCGCCAGTGAAGGTGAAGTGGCCGAACGATCTCTACCTGGCGGACGGCAAGTTGGGCGGTGTGCTCAGCGAGTACGTGCGTGGGCACCTGGTCGTGGGCATCGGAATCAACGTGGCGAACGAGGTGCCGGCCGGCGCGCGGGCCCTCGGAGGCTGGGACGTGAGCACGGTGGGCGATCTCGCCCTCGCCGGTGCCAGGCGCGGGCTGGAGGACCTCGTGCTGGGCGAAGCCGCCCGCGACGTGGAGCCGCCCGGCGCAGGTGAGGGCGATCCGGCATCGGCGCGATCTGAGGCCCTGCCGGCAGGGAACAGCGCTCAGGCCGGCAACCGTCGGCTGACCGACCGGTACGCGGCTTTGGACCTTCTCACAGGAATGCAAGTCGTAGTAGCCACGGCCGCAGGCGAGGTGGCTGGGGTGGCCCACGGCGTCGACGCTTCGGGCTCGCTTCTGGTCTTGGGCCCCACCGGGGTGCAACGGATCATTAGCGGAAGTGTGGTTTCTTGGGGCTGACGTCGTCGTCGGCGCACCGGGTCCGCCCGCGGGATCAGCCTGACTACACGCGGGTCTGCCCCTCGCTGGCTCCACTGTGCCGGCTCCGCTAGCTTCGGCGGGAGACCCGGTTGCGGGCGCGCCGGCGAGCCTCGTTCGTCAGCGTTACGCCGCAGCCGCTGCGGGCCGAAGTGTAATGTGCCGGTACTATTCGGCACACCGGAGCAACAGCGACATGCTAGCGCGCAGTACCCTCTCCGCTAATACTCCTTCTCAGCAAGAACTGCATTGGTTCGCACTCCGAGTGCGGGCCGCCAACTCCAAGAATGTGCGCACTGCGGCTGACTCGCAATGGGAAGGCGCTAGTCTTACTTAGCGCGCAAGACGCGCAGATGGAGGGAACAACGACATGCTACGCTGGGCAGTCATCTTTCTGATCATCGCGATCATCGCGGCGCTGTTCGGATTTGGCGGCATCGCCGCCAGCGCAGCCGGCATCGCCAAAGTCCTCTTCTACATCTTCGCCATCATCTTCGTGATCTCCCTGATCGCTGGATTACTGAGGCCAAAGGCCTGAACGGACCGCCGCAAGCAGCCGGTCCGTGCGCCACCGACCTCGGAAGGAGCTACGGATGAACCGAGACCAAGTTGCGGGAAGATGGAAGCAGCTCAAGGGAACAGTACGTCAGCGTTGGGGCAAGCTCACCGACGACGACCTGGACAAGGCCGAAGGCAACCTGGAGCGGCTGGAAGGCCGCATTCAGGAGCGCTACGGCATTACCAAGGAACAGGCAAAGCGCCAGGTCGACGATTGGCTCGACAAGCTCTAGCCGCCAGGCAGGCGAACGTGCTCGTCGCTGGTGGCTGAACCCAAGGAGGTAAGAACATGGCCGAGCGTGATGTTGCCAAGGAACTCGATGAACTCAAGAAAGCCTTGAAGGACCTGCAGAAGGACGTGCAAGACGTCGCCAAGAGCGGGGGTAGGCTCGCCGGTGACGAGGTCGATGCGCTCCGGAGCAAGCTTGAGAAGGAAGCCGAACGACTGATATCGAAGCTTCAGGGCGTGGCTAGCGGCGCGGTGGAGTCGGGGGAGAAAGTGCTCCATGGCGTCGAGAGCAAGATCGAGGAGCGCCCGGTAGCTTCCGTTCTCACGGTGTTCGGGGTCGGATTAGCGGTCGGCTGGTTATTGGGCCGAAAATAGGACTGCGGTAGCCGATGCTTGAACGGTTCACCGACTACGCCATCGCTTTCTTGGGGCTGCTCGAAGCCGAAGGGCGCGCGGCCCGCAAGGGTCTCGTGGCCGCGGCCACGAAGCTCGCCCTTAGCGCGGGCGGCGCCCTCCTGCTCACACTGGCGTTCGCCCTCTTCGGCTGGGCGCTGTACCTGGCTCTTGCGCCGGTCTGGGGGCAGGCGTGGGCCACCGTGGCGTGCGGCGCACTGCTTCTCATTCTGGGAGGAGGTCTGCTGTGGTTCGCGAACAGGAAGAGCTCTCGGAAGTAGATCGTGCGAAGGCGCGATTGCGTGCGGCGGCCGCGCCGGCGACCGGGACCGTTGCGGCCCTGAGGGCGACGTCGGGGCTTCTCCGACTGCTACGCCCCACGACTCGCTCACGCGCTGGGGCCCAAGCAGGCGAACCTGCCGCCACTGAACGCGGTTCGTTGCGTCCGTTGGTCATACTGGCCGGTGCCGCCGTGGCCGCCTTGGCGGCCGGCGTACTTCTGCGCCGTTCGGGCACGAGCCGCTGACCTAGGCGGGGGAGAGGCCTTGTAAGTGGGGGAGATGCCTCTGAACGGCAGTTCGGGCTCGGACCCGGTTCACCAATCTTCGATGTCGTCGCTGATCGCTTCGGTGTCTATCTTCGCGTATATGCGCGTGGTTTGGATGTCTGCATGGCGCAAGTGCGCCGCCACGCGCCCAAGGTCATTCGTCTGTTGGTAATATCTTGTGCCGGCACTATGTCTCAATCCATGAACGGCTGCGCCTTGGTACTTCACGCCGGCTCGCGCGCATAGCCTCCGGAAGCGCCTCCGGGCATGATCCGCAGCCCAAGGAAGTACGCGGTCGTGGGCACGTTGCCGATTGGGCGTCTCCGGGCTGTTCGCGAGCACCGCCAGCGCCTCGGCGAGGCGCCGCGTGACGCTGACGTCTGCGGCCTTTCCGCCCTTGCCGGACCGTACGCGCAGCGTGCCACGCTCCAGCTCGAGATCGGTCCACCGCAGGTCGCTCATCTCGCCGATACGCAGGCCGGCGTGCGCGCCCAAGAGGACCATGACGCGTTCGGCGGGTTCGGCCAGCTCTAGCAGGGCTTCGACCTCGGAGTCCCGGTAGGGTCGGCGTTTCTCCCAAGCAGGCGTCGGGTCCTTGCCCGCGCTGACGTCCTCGAATGGCCGCGCTTCGGTGGCCTGCGACCACCTGAGGGCCTTGTAGAGCGTCCGCGCGGCCGACAGCTTCACTTGTAACGTGGCCGGCGAGGGCACCTTGGCGCGCTTACCGCCTGGAGAGATGCCTGATTCTAGCCGCCTCAGGTACAAGACGCCCGCATCACGGCTCGGGCGCAACAGGTTTTCACCTTGCCACGCGGCCAGCAGGTCCAGTACGCCGCGCCTATAGGTGCGCAGCGTGTGTTGACTGACGCGCGCGCCCTTGGAGCCGTGCAGGAATAGGTACGCTTCGACGAGCGCCCACAGCTCGTCCGGATCCCGCTCGGCGGCGGCCTTGGATGCGCGGCGTTTGAGCTCGTCGGCCGGGAGCGTTGCCCAGCCTTCGGCCCGGGCCAACTGGTCGCCTGTGTAACGGTCGAGGGCGGTGCTGGGACCGGCGTCGCGGTCATCATCTGGGCTCATGCGCACACCATTGCATAAGTCTGATAAGGCTAGTTATCAGACTTTTCACTCCTTCGGTGCCTCGAAGCGCTATGCGGCCGCCACCTTGCTCGCCATCAACGCGCGCGGTTCGCCCACCAGGTCCGGAACTCAGCTGGCGCCATCACCCTGAGGTCGCCTTTGTCGGCCAAGGCCAGCAAGTGCGCGTCGCGCGACACGAGAACCTCGACCCGCGCGTGAACGGCAAGGTCCACGAACGGTTGGTCGTGAGGGTCAGCCACACGCATCGTCTCGCCCAACTGTTCCGGTGCTACTTGGCCAGGCACGATCTCCGCGAACGGCAAGTAGTCGCTCAGCAGCTCAGCGATCTCCGCTTCATCGAGCTGGAACTTCGGGTAGGCAAGCACCCGCATGAGTTCCGCGACCGTTTAGCGCGAAACGACAGGAACCACTTCTCCGGTGCGCCAAGCGGCTCTCGACCAGCTGAAGCGGTCATTTGGAACACCAACGTCGATACCACGACGTTCGTGTCGATGACGACCCTGACTCCTACCTACTGGCCCCGCGCCCATGCCACGGCGTTGGCGATATCGTCTTCGCCTATGTCTATACTGGCTAGCTTGCGACGCACCTCGTCAGCCCGGCTCTGCACGAACGGTTCCAATACGATGGTCCCATCTTCGGAACGTACTGCGAAGTAGTCGACGCCCGGGAACCTATCCACGATCTCCTTTGGGAGTGTGATCTGGTTCTTAGAGGTGTTCTTGGCTACGATCACTGGCTGCCTCATAGCTGATTGATGATCCCTCTTTCGCTGGACTCCGTAAAGACGAACTTCGGTACCCGAGTTCTGCTTCAGCGGCTGGGCCACAGAGGGGCGTTCATGGCCGCTCTTCCGTCAGGTTCCATACGCCGTTCACTACCTTCAAGGCGTCTTCTCTGCCCAAGATCACGTAGAGCACGCGAGCTCCCTCGACTCAACCGAGCGGTTCTTCATAGATCCAAACGGACGGATAACACCGGCTCACCGGAAAAATTCGCCGTTGTGGGAGAAGGCAGGACAAGGGATCAGTTGGTATAAGCGCAAGACCGGTCACCTAAACGATTCTCGCAACGACCTCGGACCGAGCTGGCTGAGGCATTTGACCCCGCTTTACTCAGTGTATTGAGTAAAATTACTCAACGCAATGAGTGTTCCGAATGCCATCTACCAGCGCCCCCACGTCGCCGTTCTCACTCGACGGCTAGCGGAGCCGCGTCGCTTCATACAGGCCGTTACCGGACCCCGGCAGGTAGGCAGACCACCTTGGTTAACCAGGCGACGAAGTCGCTCGACGTCCCTGTGCGGTTCGTCAGCGCCGACGAACCAACCCTGAAAGGAGCCGGTCATGCTGCTTCTCCCCTGCGGGTGTCGCCCCCGCTCTTGATGGCGAGAGGCTTCTGGCGCGTTGACAGTTGGTAAGCTTGTGCACCTCGTACACGGTTAGCGCCCGGTGGCCATGGGCGTATATGGGGAGGATGCGTGCCGCTATCAGAGGAACATCTGGCCGAGTTGAAGGACGCGAAGCGGCGCCTGGAGGACGTTCCGTTCGTCATCTCACTCTCGAATGCCGTCGGGCGACCCATTGAGTTCGCATATGACAAGTTGCCGAAAGCCGCGAGGGAGCGGATAGGTACGCTCATTGGTAAAGCGCTAGAGAAGGCGGTCGGGTTTGCCTTCACTGGGATGAAGAACGGTGCAGCCCGAGCCCGCAACCAGAGATATAAGGGCGCAGTGGCGCTCTCTGGGGCGGCTGGTGGTCTATTCGGCTTGTCGGGTGTTGCGGTGGAGCTGCCTGCTTCGACCCTGACGATGATGCGTTCCATCGGCGAGGTTGCACGCGAGAACGGCGAAGACATCACACTCATCGCCACACGCCTCGAGTGCTTGGCGGTCTTCTCGATGGGCGGGCGGTCGGCGGATGATGACGCTGCTGACTCGGCGTACTTCGCGACCCGGGCCTGGCAGGCGCAAGTCATCAACAGCGCGGCTAAGTACGCGGAGAACGCCGCTCGCACTGGCGGTGCAAAAGCAACGGAGGAAGCCATTCCGGTGCTGGTCAAGATGATCCAGCGCATCACGACGCGCTTCGGGGTGAGGCTTACTCAAGCGCAGACCGCCAAGATCGTGCCCGTTCTGGGGGCGTTCACTGGCGCCGGCATCAACACTTTGTTCCTCGACTACTATCAGAGCGTTGCGAAAGGACACTTCACGGTGCGGCGCCTGCAGCGCATTTACGGCGCTGAGATCGTCGAGGCGGCCTACATGGCAACGAAGACTTGAAAAAGTGCCCGAGCGCCTGCCGGCCCCGGGGGTTGGCCTCCGGGACGAAGGCCGCCTAGAGATGTAATCCCATGATCACCGGCCGCGTTGCAACCGGCCCGACTCACGAGGCCAGCTTGCACGATCGTTCCGCCATCCTTGCTGCTGTTCATCTGCGAGCATGATCCGCATCGGCAAGTTGTTCACGATTCAGCAAGACTCGATCATCGGCGAGGTGGGGCGCGTCAAGGACGTGAAGCTTTCGGAGGTACTCGCCATACTCCGCCGATTCTTCAGCCTATAGAGCGAGACTAGCCTTATCCATCAGGGGAGGAACGTCTAATAGCTCGACCATTTCATTCACCTCTGATTGGTGCAAGAGTCTGGCGAAGGACGCGAGCCCCGTCTAGAATCGCCACCATGACCGACTCCGACATGCTCGAACTCGAACGGCGCTTCTGGTTCGGCGACGCCGACTTCTACCGCCAGCTTCTTACCGCCGACTGCCGCATGGCCCTGCCGGGAATGGGCCTGGTCGATAGGAAAGCGGCCATCGACGGCATCGCCGCCGGCCCACGCTGGGACGAGGTGGAGTTCGCTGAACCAGATGTACGGCGCCTCGGTGACGACGGCGTCGTCGTCTCGTACCGTGCACGCGCGCGCCGAGGCGCGGCGCAATACGAGGCTGTCGTCGCTAGCGTCTACGCGAACGAAGACGGGCACTGGAAGCTGGCGTACCACCAACAAACGGCACGATTCCAGACGCAAGGTGAGGCATGAGAAGATTCATCGTCCAGGAGTTCCTCACCCTTGGCGGCGTGATGCAGGCGCCCGGCATCCTCGACGTAACCGAGTACGTGGTCAGCACGACCATGGAAGACGATGAGGTCGCTGGGTCCGGCTGGCAGAACTCGAAGCTGCTAAAGAGCATCGAAGGCGTCAAGGACCTCAAGAAGGAAAGCGGGGCCGAGCCGAAGCATCCAACTTCTTGACGCTCAATCGGAGGCGAAGTCCTCGCGCTCAGCCTCAGCCCGACGCCCGTCTAGGAGCTCACCGACGAGGTCGAGGCCGCTGAGGTCCGCCCGAACTCGCTGCAGAAGCTGCTCTCGCGACATGAGCACCAAACCGGCAGGAGTCTCGAACAGCGTGAGGACTGTACCGGCTACTAGTCCGGACCGCTCGCGCAACTCAGTCGGCAAGGCTACTCGACCTCGATCTTCCACCACGACTCGGTATGTACCATTCATCCCAGGTCCCTCCCTGCACCAATGTGGCCACCCTCGTGCCTCGTCAGCAAGCAAGTCTCATCTAGCATCAGGGTCGGCTCCACGCAGAGCCCTCCCCTCCCTCGACCTTGCTGCTCACGACGGAGCGCACGAAGCCGGCCGTCACACTTGATGAGTGTCTGTAGAGTCACCGATCACCCTCAACGGCCGCGACGGTCGATCCGAACCCAGGGCCACCGCGCCTCGAGCCACCGTGCGACCGCGTCGGCAAGCGGCCCATCGAGGTCCGCGCGATCGGCCCGGACCCACGACCTGACGTCCACCTCATGGTCAGGGGACTTCGCCGGATACAGGTAGACGCAACCGATGACGTCATCGGCTTCAGGGTCTAGAACGGTGAAGGTGAACCCCCGCCGGGCAGCGAAATCGGCCGCATGAAGGCGAAGGTCCGCGAGGTTGGCTTCGAGTGACATCCCTTCGCGAGGGGGCCAGTGGCTATTGCGAAAACCCGGCGTTGCGCCTATGTGGTCGACGCTCGAGGTCCACGCCGCATGGTCGGATTCGTTGTGCTGCGGGCCTAGGGGCTCCAGCCGGAACCGGTCCGTTACCAGGCTGAGAGGCGGCTCGAAATCGATCGGTACGAACGGGTGGCCGGGCATGAAGTGACTCTAGAGCAGCGAGCCGCCAGGTGCATCCAGACCCTTGCAACCGTGCGCGTGGCGCAGCCCGCCTCACTCACCCAGCGCCGACAACTCCTCGAACTCGTCGTCGCTCAGCTCGAGGGCGGCAGCGGCCACGTTCTCTCTCAAGTGCGTACGGCGCGACGTGCCTGGGATCGGGAGCATGACCGGGCTGCGCCTGAGCAGCCACGCCAAGGCCACCTGCATCTCGCTCGCTCCATGACGCTTCGCGATCTCACCGATGCGCGACGTCTTCCCCGCCAGGTGGCCCGCTTCGAGCGGACGCCACGGAAGAAACGCGATGCCATTCGCCTCGCAGTACTCGAGCACGGCCTCGTGTTTACGGTAGGTGATGCTGTAGCGGTTCTGAACCGACGCCACCGGGAAGAACCGGCGCGCCGCCTCGATCTCCTCCACCGTCACCTCGCTTAGGCCCAGGTGACGCACCCAACCGTTGTCCATCAAGGTCTTCATGGCTTCGAACTGCTCGTCGCGTGGCACGCGGTCATCGATGCGGTGCAGCTGCCACAGCGCGATCTGCTCCACGCCCAGCACACGCATGCTTATCTGCGCCTGCTGGATCAGGTATTCCGGGCGGCCAAGCGGCACCCACTTGTGCGGTGCCGGCCGCACCTGGCCCGCCTTCGTGGCTATCACGAGCCCAGGCGGGTATGGGTGCAGAGCCGCGCGGATGAGTTGCTCGGAGACGAGCGGGCCGTAGGAGTCTGCCGTGTCTATCAGGTTCACACCCAGCTCCGGCACCAACTTCAACGTCGCCAGGCACTCCTCACGGTCGGCGGGTTCACCCCAGATGCCCTCGCCGGTGACACGCATGGCACCGTAGCCGATGCGGTTGACCTCGAGGTCGCCACCCAGCAGGAACGTCCCAGCGCGGCTCGCGTCTACGTCTGTCATCTGACCGCCTCCACCGACCACCGTAACGCCTTTGGCGACGCCGCCGCACACTGGGCTGGCCGCGGCAGTGTACCGGCATGAACCGGTAGTAGGACCCGGCCACCATGGGGAACACCGAGTGTGACTGTCGTTCAGTGACCCTCGTTCAGCTCAGAAAACCTCGCCTAAACCGTTCACACGCTTCAAGCCCTCGGGCAGATCGAACTGGCCGGCGGCCGGCGCCACCGCGTCCACGCCGGTCACTTCCGTCACCACGGTGTCGCCCGAGGCGGGCACGTACATGACGGCGCGCACGGGGAACCCGGCAGTCACAGCCATCCCATAATCCTGGCTGCCCGCCAGACCGTAGAACCGTTGCGACGAGAAGGTGCCCTGGAGGAGCTGGAAAGTCTCGAGGAACGCGGCCACCTGATAACAGCCCGTCGCTTGGAGTTCGCTGCCCAGCTCCGGAGCCACCCACACTTCTTGCATCAGCGCCCAGTCGTGATCGGCGCCGCCCTCCTCCTCGTTCGGGCGCCACTCCACCCGGTAGTGCTGCGCGGTGTACCCGGCCACGTCTTCTTCGCCGGCCTCTTCGACGCGGACGTCGACGGCATACCTGACCTCCGGATCGTCCGGAAGGAGGTGAACGGCGATGAAGCTGGAGAGTTCCTGTGCGAGGTCCTGCATGAGTCCGTACCAGTAGACGCCGCGTTCCTCGTTGATGACGTACACCGGCTGCACGGTGCCCACGCACGAGACGACCACGCGGGTCCCGTCGGGGTTCAGGCGGGCCAGGCGGCCACCAGCCACCAACACCGACTCCTCGTGCCCACCCGTTTCCACGGCTATCGTCACGGGAGCGGCGGAGGCATACTCAGCGCACGCCTCACCGCCGGCGCCGCGCTCCACGTAGGCTACGTCCACGCCACGGGCCGTGAGTTCATCGATCACCTGCCGCGGTGCCGAACCGGCGCAGGTGTCGAGGTTCGGGTTGCCCCACAGGGATACGCGCATCAGGTTCGGCAACTCCGTCAACACACTCAAGTCTGATAGTGCGTTGTCGTGCAGGAAGAGGGTCGAGAGTTGGTCCAGGCCCGCCAGGCCCGAGGCGTCGCGCAAGTGGTTGTCGCTCAGGTCCAAGAACTCGAGCTCGTTCAGGCCTGCTAAGCCACTGGCGTCCACGATCTGGTTCCTACTAAGAACCAGGCGGTCGAGCCTCTGGAGCCCGGCCAGCGGCTCCAGGTTGGTGATGCGGTTCCTATCGAGAGACAGTGACTCCAGGTTGGTGAGGCCCGCTAGCGGTTGCAGGTCCTGAACGTCGTGATCGCGCAGGTTCAGGTAGGTCAGGCCCGTCAGGGCCTCGATGCCGGCCAGCGACTCGATGCGGTCTGCGTCGTCGGGCCACTCCACCCACAGCCGCTCGATCTGCGCTACGTCCGACGCTTGCAGGGGTTCACCCTCGTCCAGGACGACCTGGCCACGCACGGCGCGCTCCAGGGCGGGATCTTCGAAACGTACCGGACCGCCCTCCTGCGCAATGGCGCTTGCTGTCATGGCGAGCAGCAGCGTGAAAGCGGTGGCGATCAAGAATGACGCCCCGAGGCGAAAGGCGTTAGGGGTTCTCATAGTTACCTCCTCGAGAGAGACTCGTTCCTTACGGCGGCTTACGTGGCACCCTAACGCGGATCGCGTCGGCGGGCCAAAGCGCAGGGACGGAGCCACGTAGCACCCCGACCCGAGTCTTGAGGAGCGACAAAGCGCCTTCAGGGGCACGGGTCTCCCCTGCCGCGCTATGCCCGAAAGGAGCCGCGAATGCGTTGGTTTCTGCCCGCCCTGTACACCACTAGCGGGAGGAGCGCTCAGTTAACAGTTATCGACCTGCTCACGCCCGAGGCGTCCTGGGTCGACTACCACCGAATCTCGGCGGCCAGTTGCCCATCGACCGCAACGTCGACGCCATTGGGAAGGTGCGTTAGGAGGATCGGGGGGAGCCCCGCGGGCTCCACGGCGTCGCCCGACCACCAGGGCTCTGCCGGGAGTCCGAGGGCGGCTCCGATGTCGACGGCGTCGCCGCTGCTACCGGCGCTCGAAATCGAGAGCATCGGACCGTCCACGGCGACCGTGAACCATGGGTTCCCTTGTGCGTCATGAAGTAACCAGGTCGCGTCGTCGTTCTTGGTCATGAGGAGCGTGGTCGCGTCCGGGTAGATACCGACACCCTCCACGACGTAGTTGTCGATGGTGACCGACTGGCTGCCCCCGGGCGCCAGGTTCAACGAGATCACTAGGAAAAGGGCGAGCAGGGTTCCCATACGAGTGCCTCCGGGCTTCCGCGTTCGGAATTGACGTTGCATTGTAATGGAAGGCACGGAAGTGCGGAGCGAGAAGCGGCGAGGCGGTCAAGTCGTCAGCGGGCACCGACTTCGGGGGCGCCTCCGTTACTTACGACGGTCGCCGCCACTCGACGCCCGGGAAGCGCCCGAAGTCATTGTCGAAGGTCGTGACAGTCGCCCCCATCTCGAGCGCGAACGCGGCGACGTGAGCGTCAGTCACGAGGTTGCCACCAGCGCCACTGGTCTCGAGGAGGCGGCGGAGGATCCCCCAATGCTCACGCCCACCCGTTGCCGGCACCACGTTCGGGCGGCTCAACCAGGCATCGACTACCTCGCTGGCTTCCTCGACCGTGAGCGGAGTCGGATAGATCCTAGGACTCGTCGAGATGCGTAGGAAGGCGAGCAGGGAAACCCATGGGAGCACCACGGTCTCTCTGCTCCTGAGGCCGCCCAACAACCAGCTCCGCGCGAGCTCATGATTCTCCGCCTCCTCGTCTACGGCGTAGAGCAGCACGTTGGCATCGACTACCGTCACTTGCGCAACTGCCGCTTGTGGAGCAGCTCCTCGTCCTCCATCGCGGCCGCCACCGCCAGGGACTTGTCGAGATGGATCCTGGCACGCCCCATGCGGTGCGTCGGGAACGTGAACTGATCGCCGTGCCCGTCGCCGATCAGCCCTAGCCGGATAGCCGTGTTCACCGCCTCCTTGAAGCTCAGGCCGCGCTCGCGCATCAGTTGCTGGACGGCGCCATGAACGTCGGGATCGAGGGTTATCGTCGTTCGCACGTCACATCATATCACCGCATAACTTGATGCGTTGATGCAACATAGCGATGTTCCGAAGGCATGTCGCTCCCACCGGCCATGGAAGTCCCTCTGTCTCTGCGGTGTGACCGCCACTCGAACGGGCGGCACTGGCGCAAATTAGGTGCACATTAATGTGCTACCTCGTACGTTGCGGCATGCGCGAATCCAACCGCTCGGCCCACCTAAACATCACGTTCATCCTGGCTGCGTTTCTGCTGGCGGTGTTGACCGCCTGCGGCGGACCATCGAGCCCTAAGCAACCCGACCCGGCTAGGGTGCGCACGATAGCCGGCAAGATCTCGCTACCTACTGGCCACGGCGTCAACCTAGCGTCACTGACGGTCAGCAGCGCGAACGGCACGGCACCTGTCTCGGCCAACGGTGAGTTCACCATCAACGTGTTCGGCGGCGCTGCGGTCGAGATCGGCGTGGAGACCGCGGCAGGTCGCCTGCTCCTTCTCGGCGTCACCGACAGCGACGACGAGACCCGCGCCGGCAGCGACTCCATCGACATCTCGCTCGCCAGCACGGCAGACTCTCTCCTCTACTACCTGGTCGGTGGCATGTGGCTCCCTAGGGAGCAGCAGGACAAGGTGCGCTCGCTGTTGACTGGCGCACCCGCTGCCGCCAGGCTGGCCACCGAACTGGAGCGCCAGCTCCTGGCAGGCGGCAACGGTGTGGCCGACCCGGACGACGAGGTGCTGGCTGCCCTTCAGGCCGCTCACGGAGATGTTCTGGGCGCCGCGGGAGTAGCAGGCCTAGCGCCCCCCACCCCGCCAAACTTGGTGGCTTCAGCAGTCGGCGAACCGCAAGCGCTGGTTGGCTTCGAGCTGATCGTTCCGGCTGCCGTCGAGGGCGACAACATCGTCATCGAACCGAGCGCGGCTCAGGCCGGCGTCAAGGTGCTGCACAACCCCGCCGGCTCCGGAGTAGTCGCTCAGAACTCCTACCGCCGGCCTGCAGCGCTGCTCGCCTACGAGGTCGCCTGGGAGGACGCCGATCGCACGAAGCACCCGACCAATCCACCGGTGCTGGTAGGCAGAGTGGAGGTGCCCGCTACCGGCCAGCTGGAGTTCTTTAACGCCTTGCTAGACGTGGTAACCGGCGCTTCGCCTTGGTCGCACGTACTCAGCACACCGCTGGCGTTGGTCGGCCACGACGGCGCCAGCCGCACGCACTACCAACTGATCCTCATCGGACCCAGCACAACCAACGCCGCTTGGCCCATAATGTCCGACGAGCGATTCACAGGTTTTCATGACGCCTGGGACGAGATCGTCGTGGAGAAGTCCGTCGAGCTGTTCCTCGACGACCTTCTCCTGCCCCTCATCGAGGTCTACGGTCTCGGGAGCATGGCCAAGCTGGACGCCGCGAAACTGAACAAGGCCCGTGAGCGGGTGCGGATCATCCACGATAAACACCTCGCGCAACTCGGCGTCTACCTGACCCAGGGGCAGGCGGGCTACGGCAACGCCTTGAGGTTCCTGATGGCCGAGCTGATCGAGAACCGCACCTACAGGCTCGACATGCTGAACGTCGTGAAAGACGCCCTGGACGAGAGCACCAAGAACAAGGCCACCATCGACGCCATGGAGAAGCGCCTCAGTTCTCGGGCCGGTGCCACCGCCGTCGCGGCGGCGGTGCAAAGCGCGCTCGTCAGCGGAGACATCGCCAAGATCATGCACGACCTGGCGAGCTCGCCGAGCGTCATCGACTGGACCGCCGTATCGGCCCCCGCCCTGTTCGCCCTCTCGCCTGCGTCCGCAATAGTCTCCCGCAACCAGTCATCGGCTCGGTTCACCGTCATCCCCAAGGGTTCGACGACCGGCGACTACCTCTATCGTTGGACAACCAGTGGTCTTCACGGCGAGATCGACGACCTGCTGCAGAGCGGAACCACTTTCACGACGTCCTCGCGGGAGGTGTGGTACTTCCATGACTCCCCGAACGGCATCGAGGACAGTGACCGCGACACCGTCACGGTCGAGATCTTCGAGGTCGAGGAGGGCGCTGTCAGCATCCCCGCGGGCGCGAGCCCCATCGCGCGCATGGCAGCCGAGGTCCGTGGTGATGATCGGTTCCTCGACCCTCGGCTGGAGGTCACGTACGGCTCCACTCATCCGGATAGGCACATGGACGGCTTGAGCTTCCCGTGCGCCGAGATGAACCTCCGCTTCAAGGCCGAGGAAGGCGCCACGAGCTACACCATCTACCTTCGCGGTGTAGGCGGCCAGGGCGACGTACGCAACGGCAACCAGGACTTCCGCCTGCGCGGGCCGAACCACACGGTCGTCATCGATCCCAACGCCAAGTTCGTTGGAGGGTCAGCCGAGCCCGGCTGGGTAAACGACTACTACGGGTTGTGCAACTGGCGTGCACCTGGCGATCCCACGCTGATGGCTGCTTCACCGCCCTGGTTGGTAGCCTTCTTCGATCGCGGCAAGAACGAGTACTTGGTTACCCTGTTCGCCTTCGCGAACTGGGGGCGTGTCGACAACCCGTCGCCCGTCGAGCCACGAGTAGCACTCTGGTACGACTGGGTGGAGCACGCCCAGTTCGAGGTGGTGGTGAAGAGGTAGCTGCCGGGCCAGGAGACCACGCGCGCAGGCCGCCGAAGCACAGGGTTAGCATCGGGCATGCGCGCTATCCTCGTTGACGCCCCCAACTCCGCTCCCGTCCTCACAACGGTGCCGGAACCCGACCTCCCGCCGCACGGCGCCCTGGTGGAGGTGCGCGCCACTGGCGTTTGCCGCAGCGACTGGCACGCCTGGGTGGGCCACGACCAGACAGTGGCCTTCCCCCACGTGCCAGGGCACGAGTTCGCCGGCGTGGTGCGCGCGGTCGGCGCGAGAGTGCAGCGGTTCCAGGGCGGCGAGCGCGTAACCGCACCGTTCTGCTGCGGCTGCGGCTCCTGCGTGGAGTGTGGGGCCGGGCACCAGAACCTCTGTGAGCACGAGTACCAGCCCGGCTTCGACGGCTGGGGCAGCTTCGCGGAGCTGGTGATGGTCCCGTGGGCCGACGTCAACCTGGTCCCCTTGCCCGAAGAGTTGGGCTTCGACGTTGCCGCCAGCCTCGGTTGCCGCTTCACCACTTCGTATGCGGGGCTGACGGCGCACGCGCGCGTGAAGCCCGGTGAGTCGGTGGCGGTGTTCGGCTGCGGCGGCGTGGGCCTCTCCGCCGTCATGATCGCGTCACGCATGGGCGCTCGCGTGATAGCCGTCGACACGGTGCAGGAGAAGCTCGATCTCGCCCAGGAATTGGGGGGCCACGCCGTCGTGAACGTCTCCGAGACCGACCCCGTAGAGGCAATCCTCGAACTGACAGGAGGCGGAGCCCACGTCAGCGTCGACGCACTGGGGAGCGCGTCGACGGCCGGCCAGGGGGTGCGCTCCTTGCGCAAGCGCGGCCGACACCTCCAGCTCGGTCTATTGCTGGGGCAAGACGCTACTCCCAACGTACCGCTCGAACTTGCAATCAAGCGCGAGCTCAGCATCTTGGGCACGCACGGCATGCAGGCAAGGCGCTACCCGGAGATGCTCGACTTCATAGCCAGTAGCCGCGCGCCGCTCGAGGCGTTGATAGGCGCGCGGCGGCCGCTGGGGGCAGCGGGCGAGGTGCTCGCGTCGATGGGGAGCTTCGCGCCAGTCGGCGTAACCATCCTCCACCCTTGAGCGAGACTGGTCGCCTACCGAACAAATCGCTTAGCGACGTAGAGTAGGCCGATGCTACAGGCAGTGATCTTCGATTTCGACGGCACGATCCTGGATACCGAAACGGCCGAGTTCCGCCATTGGCAAGGGTTCTACCGGGAGCACGGCCTGGAACTGAAGCTGAGCGACTGGCAGCGGGGCATCGGCACCTGGGGGGCGTTCGACCCGTGGGCCGCGTTGCCCGAGGAGGTCCGGCTCCGCCGCGACGAGCTCTACCCCGGCCTACGCGCGGGAATCTTGGCAGCGGTGAACGAACTGGATGTGCGCCCCGGCATCCCCCAGGTCATCCGCGAGGCGCAGGAGCGTGGTCTCAAGCTGGCGATAGCCACGAGCAGCGGCAGGGCCTGGGTTGAGGAGTGGCTGGAGAAGCACGACCTGCTGCGGCTCTTCCCCGTTCTCGCCACCCAGGACGACGTACGCCGGGTCAAGCCCGATCCCGAGCTCTACAGCTTGGCCGTAGCGCAGCTGGGCGTAAGGCCCGAGGAGGCCCTTGCGCTGGAGGACTCCCTGAACGGCGCCACCGCAGCGGTGGCCGCCGGCGTGCCAGTGGTCGTGATCACCAACGACGTCACCCGGTCTCAGCCCTTCCCACCGGACTGGCCCCGGTTGGACGATTTCGCCGGCGGCCTGGGGCGCATCCTCGAGCTTGCCGGCCGGGACGTGCCGGCAACGGGCGAATAGGTTTCGGCTTGCCAAGAGCTGCTTGACTCGAGGAGCGTTGGGCCGGTTCAGATCGGAGCCGATCGTCCGAGAAGAAGCTGCCTCAGGCCGACCTGCAGCGATCACGCCTCCAACACGCCGGCGTCAGTGGCCGGGATGGCTAGGGCGCAGGCGCACTCGAGCAGCCTCCGGTCGAGCGTGTATAGCGTTTCTCCCTGCCGCTTCACTACCGCCAGATGCAAGGCGTCCGGGCCTCGGAGCCCGAGCCGGGGGTCGTGGAGCAGGAGTTCACGCGCACTCAGAAATCAGAAAGTCGTGCGAATCGGGGTTGAGAATCCTATAGACGTTGCGCGCATGACTCTCGAGGGTCGCGGCGATGACCCGCGGGTCGCCTTCCAGCCGGTTCGTTCGCTTGAGCCGAGTGAGGGCGCTCGCGAACTCGACCAGCGTCCATGTGCTGGTCACGAGCGTGCTCGCCGGCGCTAGACCATGGTTGCAGATGCTGTGGCACGTCTTGGTGGCACCGTTATTAAGGCGCAGCCCTACCTACTTGGCGACCCGGAAGTTGGCCCGGTCAGGTGAAAGGGTTCTCCACGATCAGGCTCGATATCGTCTGGCCGTGCTGCAGATCCTCGGAGAACAGCCGGGTTGCACTCGCTGCCAGAGCCGCCTCGACGATGAGGGCGTCCCAGAAGGAGACCATCTCGCGCGTGGTCCTCTCGCCCGCACTAACTATCAGGTCTGGGTCCACTCGAACGATCGGGAATACTGCAAGTTTCCGGACTATCCCAAGGGCCTCCGAAAGGCCAAGCGGCGTCGACAGCCTGCGGGTCGTGGCTACGAAGAACTCCTGTAGCACCTGGGTGCTCAAGACGAGGCTGCCGTCCCTGCTGTGCCTGTCAAGAAGTTCCCGGGCCCGGGCTTGCTTCTCTGGCGCAGCCCGGTCGAAGAGATAGACGAGGACACTGGTATCGAAGAAGACGCGTCCCATCTAGCGTTGGTGAAGCTCGTCTCGTGTCCAACGAGGCCCTTCGTGGCGCGATTGGGCGGTTTCGGACAGTTCGAGGATGGCTCTAGCCGCTGCATTACGCTCGGCTGCTAGGCCCGCATAACTTTCCAGGTAGTCGCGCAACACTGCGTTGACGGAAGTGCCTTGTTCGAGCGCGCGCATCCTCGCCCGCTTGAGCAGTTCCTCGTCCACAGTGATCGTCAGGTTCGCCATCTTCCAACCGCTCCTCGTGTAACCCGGGTTCAGTGTAGCACGAGATAGTGCGGCCTCCAGGAGTGCGACCTCGCGGCCAATCAACCAGGCGTCCGAGCCGGTTCAATCGGGCGAGGCTGCGCCGGTGTAGGCCACGCCGAGTCTGAACACGGCCCACAGCACACCGGTGATGGCGGAGGCAACGAAGGCCAGACCGAAATCGGGCTGGAAGTAGACCAGGGTCCGGATCGGGGTACCGAACAGGCTCGGCACCAGAACGAGGAGAACCCACGCCGCGGCGCTGGTGGTGAGCAGCGGGAACCAGAGGCTGAACAGGCCGAAAGCGCCGGCCTTGGCGCGGCGCTTGGCGCGAACCTTGGCGCGGCCGACCCACGCCTTGAACATGCCGAAGACGTAGATGAACGGCAGGATCACAAGACTGATGAACAGAACCTTTCGGGACCAGCCGGACCCGTAACTGTCGTAGCTGAGACCGAGTGCCCTATCGGAGATGCCCACGCGCAGGTGCCCCGTCTCTCCGAAGCCCATACCACTGCCGCCGTTGACGAGCACTACGACCGCCCTCCGTTGGTCAGGGAGCATCGTCGCGAGCGTTTCGACGCCGGGGCTGACCCCGTCGTGCCACACCACCCCGTCATCGGGATACACGTTCCAGCCAAAGCCGTACCCCGGCGATACGGCGCTGGCGGGTCGCATCATCAGCGCCTTGCCGGCGGCGCTCAGCACATCGTCCTCGCCGTTCATCATCATTGCGAGATAGCGCGCCAGATCGTTCGCGCTCGCCACGATTCCGCCTTGCGGAGCCGTCGCGCGGCCTGTCGTGTTGTCGGCGAGCGGCTTTTTCCTGCCGAACCACGGTCGGTGCCCGGTCGCCATCGACGCATGGACCTTACCGTCAGAAACGAAGCTGTGGTCCATGCCGACAGGCTCCAGGATGTTGGTGGCTACGTAGGTCTGGTATTCCTGGCCGCTCACGACTTCGACAAGTCGACCAAGGATCTCGTAGTTCGCGTTCGAGTAGTCCCACTTCTCGCCGGGCCTGTAGGCAGGCGTCACCCCTGCCAGCCGTTCTACCCCGCGTGCAAGGTCATCCTTCCCACCGGTGGCCTCCGGATGGCCCGCGTTCCCCTGCACCGTGGAGAAGCCGCTCGTGTGACTGAGCAACTGCCGGACCGTGATCGCGCCTGCAGGTCGGCCCGAGAACTCGTCAAGGTAGAGCGAGAGCTCGCTGTCCAGGCCGACCTTGCCCGCCTCGACCAGTTGCATGATGGCGAGCGCCGTGAAGCTCTTGGAGATCGAGCCGATCACGAACGGCGTGTCCGGCGTGACGGCCGTGTCGCCTCCGAGCTTGGCAACCCCGCGCGCACCGGCCGTCGTGATCTGACCGTCGGCCACCACGGCGTAGGCCACGCCGGGAACGCCGGAAGCAGGCATGGCGTCATCGATGAAGTCCTCTATCGGTCCTGAGGAGTTACCGGTAGCAGTAGCACTAGGAGCAGGGCCACCAGCGGCAGTGGCACTCGTAGGCAAGGCGGCGCTGAAGCAAAGCGCCAGTAGCATCAGAATTCGCTGCACCAGATCGGCCTCCTTCTGCCCAAGGACCTGCAGGCCATCAGAAAGTCCTTGCGCAATCTCGCAACCACGACCATGTCGGCTCGAGCGCCGCCCTGTCTGTCGCCAATGGCCCAATCGTGTCCTTCTCAAGTTTGTCCGTGCTTCAAGCTTTTCGGTCCCAATGGTCACGATAAGCGCTCACGAGGCCAAGCCGGGCAGGTGGCGTGGCCGCGGCAACGCGCCGGTCAGCCACGAAGGTCCTTGCGACGCGGGAAAATGGTGAAGGCAATCGCTCCAATGCCCACCGCGAGGCCGGCCATGATGGCGGCGTTGCCCCAGTCGAGACCTTCGGCCAGGGCCGGACTGGCCATGTACGGATACCAGAAGTTGATCTTGGACAACCACACCAACGAATCGACGAGGCCCAGGAAGCTCGCGGCGATGAACGACACGCCCAGCAACGCTCCGGTGATCGACAGGGTGAGGCGCCTGTCGGCGGTTGTCGCGCCCAGCGTAAGGGCGATGGCGCCGTAGACCAAGGCGATGAGGATCATGTTGACCGTGGCTGCGAGCGAGTCGAGAACCGGGATGCCGAGGCCACCGACCCGCCCGGCGATCAACATGCCGACGAACAACGCGGCGGCAACGATGAGCACGTGCGTGACCATGGCCGCGGCCTTTGCGAAGAGGAAGGTGGTTCGCGTGACGCCGGTAGACAGCACCAGCCCCAGGGTGCGGTCCTGTTCCTCGCCGGCGGTGGCCGACACCGCAGACATCATGGCCATGGCGATGAGGAAACCAGGACCCATCAGCGACATCAGCTCGGCGTGCATCCAGCCCGCTGGCGTGGCGATGGACAGGCCGCCCAGAAGGGCGTCGAAGGCGGCCGGGAACTTCCCGGCTATGGCCGCGAAAGTCTCTTGTAGCGGCGGCCATAGCGCACCGACGCCCACGGCCATCGCAAGGCCGTAGAACGCCAAGACGCTGACCAGGACGGTCTTGTCTGCCACGGCCCGGGTGTAGATGGTGCGCCACTTCGACGCGGTGGTGGCTGGCGCGGCGCGCGCCGGAGTCAGTGAAACGGAACTGGGGGTAGTCATGGTTCAGCCCCTCAGGTCGCGCCGGGGAAAGGCGCCGGCCGCGACAGCCATCACGACCGCCGCGATGGCGGTGAAGATGCCTAGGTCAGCCAGGTTGATGCCGTACCTCAGCGGGTCGGAGTCGGCAAGGTAGTAGTACCAGGGGCTCACCTTCGCCCAAGCCTCGAGGCCGGCGAGTGGCAGCATGGTGGCCGCCAGGTAGGCGGCCACCGCGATCCCGCCGGCGACAGCCGAGCCAAGCGCGGGTAGGCCGGTTGCCGCGGCGCCCGCGAAGGCTACGGCACCGAACGCCAGGCCGAGGAACAGCAGGTGGATCGTGCCGCCGGTGAGGCCGACCAGCGTCAACTCGGTGGCGTC
Source organism: Truepera sp. (assembly GCA_032027045.1). Taxonomy (NCBI): domain Bacteria; kingdom Thermotogati; phylum Deinococcota; class Deinococci; order Trueperales; family Trueperaceae; genus Truepera; species Truepera sp. The sequence continues at coordinate 1,326,629 of JAVSMU010000001.1, forward strand.
GGCCGCGATGAAGGTCGCCATCACCACCCAGTTCACGCTCACCACCACGACCAATGCCAGGGCGACTCCGGCGGCCTTGGTCCAGAGCAGCCTGGCGCGAGTAACGGGTTGGGCCGAGAGGATCGCCATGGTGCCGTCTCGCTCCTCCCCCGCCAGGGCGCCCGCCCCGCCGATGATGGCGAAGACCACCACGGCGATCGGGAAGACCAGGTTGAACATCTCACCTACGACGTAACCGCCCGGTACGTTGCTACCCACGAGGGCCGTGAGCACGTCCGGGAAGTTGGCGGTCATCTCCTCGATGAAGCCACCGAGCGCTTCGGCGATCGCCAGCGCCAGGGCACCGAAGGCGCCAAGTATGACGGCGAGGACGCCTGCCCCGACCGCGCGCCGGCGCACCTCGTGGCGTAGTAGTTCAGCGATCATGACCTGCCCCTTGGTCCCGCTGGACCGAGTTGCCAGACGGCGCACTCTCGTCGATGAACGTGGTGTCGTCGGGGCTATCGCGGTAGTAGGCCAGGAAGATCTCCTCTAGGTCCGCATCGCGCGAACGCAGGTTGACCACGTCGTACGCCATGGCGGCCTTCAGGACCGGGTTGACCGAACCCTCGTAAGTGATGCGGGCGTGGGCGCCGTCGACCTCGACGTCGTGCACCAGGTCGACGTGGCTGAAGACGTCCGGCGGCACCGGCGTGGCGAACTCGAACTCCAGGCGGCGGATGGCCTTGCGCTTCAGCTCGTCGATCCGCTCGACCACCACGAGCTTGCCGTGACGGATGATGCCCACCCGATCGGCGACCCGCTCCACCTCCGAGAGGGTGTGAGACGACAGGAACACCGTGCGCCCCTCCTCGCGCACCTCACGTAGCATCGTCTGGAACGTTCGCTGCACCAGCGGGTCTAGCCCTGCGTTCGGCTCGTCCAGGATGAGCAGTTCGGGCTGGTGCATGAAAGCCTGGATGAGGCCGATCTTCTGCCGGTTGCCGGTGGAGTACTCACCGACCTTCCGGGACAGGTCGGCGTCCAGCCGCTCGGCAAGATCGCCTACGAAGGCCATGTCGACCCCGCCGCGGATGCCCGCGAAGTAGTCGATGGTCTGGCGGCCCGTCAGTTTCGGGTACAGGGCGAGGTCGCCGGGCACGTAACCGATGCGTCGCCGGATCTCGAGTGACTCCTCGCGTATGTCATGACCGAGCACCGTTGCGCTGCCGGACGTGGCGCGTAACTGGTTCAGCAACATCCGGATGGTGGTCGATTTGCCTGCGCCGTTGGGGCCGAGGAACCCGAAGATCTCCCCGGCGTGTACCTGCAGGTCCAGATCGTCGACGGCCACGAGGCTGCCGAACTTCTTGGTCAACCCTACGGTCCGGATCGCATCGGTCTTACTCATGGTTTGCGTTCCTCTCGTCGTGGAACGGCCGCATCAGGGCCGGTAGTTCGCATTCCAGCAACGCGCAGAAGTCCGTCATCTCACTCAGCCGCTCCCGGCGGGCCGCAGCGTTGGCGCCCGATAGGGTCACCCTTCTCTCCCACCTCCCGCAGGCGGATCATATTGTCAAGTTCCCGGACCATCGCGGTGTCTCTGTCGGGCGGGTAACCCCGCCGTCGCCAGGGCGGGGCCCATCTCGACCACGAAGCCCACGAGGGCCCGGTCCGTCGGCGCCGCGCCGGACGGTTTCCCAACCCTGCCTTGGGATTTCATAGGGTTCAGGATAGAGGAATTCTCTGAATACATGCAGATGTGGGCCCGTGCGGGAGTCGCCGCACGCTCCGGTTTGACCTGGCACGTAGCTAGGCTGAATGACCGACCGTGCGGGTCAGTAAGGTGCCTTGAGTCCCTTTAGCATCGGGAAGTGCCCGACGTTCGTGGTCAACAGGTCGGCGTCCAAGAGCGCTGCGGTGGCCGCGATGACATAGTCAACCGTGTCGATACCCGCGTGCGCCGGTCGATGCTTCCGCGCGAGGGCACCGGCGGCCCGCACGACAACCTCGTCAACGGGAATCCACTTGAGCACAGTGAAGAACGCCTCGAGCGCGCCTGCCTCGGTAGCGCGGGCGCCAGCCAGCAACTCGAAGCGCACGAGTTCGCTGGCCGCGATCACCTCACCGGCGGCCACCAAGCCCGACAGCAGATCCGTCGCTTCGTGCCTGCCTCTCAGATGGTCGATCGCAACGGAGCTGTCGATGATCTTCACGGGTTTGGCATCTCCCCCAGACGGCTATTAGTCAACCAGCCCTTGACGCCTCAGGCGTTCCGTCAACCCGCCCCTTACCTCATCTACATACTCAGCGCCAGTGAAGCGTCGGTCCTGCCACGACCCGGCACTGAGCCGCAATGCCGCCAGCCTCTCGTCGAGACTCGGTTCGCCATACGTATTGCGCACGGCCCGACGGATCAACTCAGAACGCGAGGCTCCGGTCTCGCGTGTTGCTCGCTCGAGGAGCTCGACATCCTCCTTTTCCAGTAGAATCTGCGTGCGTAACATGATGTAAGTATACATCTCATGATGTGCGTGCCGGTGGCACGGCTCGGCGACCCGGCGTGAGAGCCGACCGGGCTTCGTGACGTGCGCGCTCCTATCATGGCGGCGGAGGTTTGCGCACGACCAAGTCGACCGTCGAGCCCTGGTTCGTCGCCTATGCGCTGGTTGGCGCGGTAGCGGCCGGGCTGGCGCCGCTGCTGCTGCCCCTGTGGGTGAGCCGCGGCAGCACGGCGGCCCACGTCGGGTTGGTCATGGCCGCCCTCAGTTTCGGGCAGTTGAGCGCCCCCCTGTGGGGGCAACTCGCCGACAAGTGGCGTGCACACGCGCAGCTCTTCGTCGGCGGCCTCGCCCTAACGGGCCTGGCGCTGGCGAGCGTGTCCCTAACTCACGACCCCTACCTGTTGGTGGCCGAGAGCCTCGTGCTCGGGCTGGGCATCGCGGCAACCACTACGGTGGCGAACCTCTTCATCGTCGAGCGCTACCCGCGCGAGAGTTGGAGCGTCCGGCTCGGCTCGCTGCAGACCGCGTACGCCCTCGGACAGGTCGGTGGCTTCGTGGTGGCGGGCCTGTTCAGCGGCCTGGGGCTCGGCCTCGCCATCGGCATCACGGCGTTGCTGCCGTTCATCGCCATGGCTTTCGGCCGAAGCCTGCCCCGGGTGCCGGGCTCGGGGAGCCGACCCCGGTTCCACTTGGCGCTACACCTGAACGTCGAGCCGCTCTTCGGCTCACTGGCGCACGCCTATCACCTCGTACACGTTGGCAAGGCGATACGTGCCCTTAGGCGCGCACCGGCGGCACTGCTGCGTTTCCAGCTGCTCTGGTTCGTGATCAACACGGGTTCGTCGTTCATCTTCTCGTTCTACCCGCTACTCCTCGCCCGTCTGTACGGTGTCCCGACCGAACGTATCGCTTGGGCCTACGCCGCCGCGGCCGGAGTGGGGCTCCTGCTTTACGGCCCCGCCGGCGCCTGGGTCGAGAAAAGCGGCTGCGCTTTAGTGCTGCGCGCAGGCATCGCCTTCAGAGTGATCATGCTCGCCGGTCTCGCAGGAGTAGCGCTGCTTCCCCTGGCGGACCGGGGGCTCTTGGCACTGGCGCTCTTCGGGGGCATCGTGCTGGCGTGGTCGCTCATCAGCGTGGCGGGTACCACGCTCGCAGCCGACTCGGCGCTGTCGGAAGGCGAGGCCATGGGCCTCTTCAGCGCCAACGGCGCCTTGGCCGGCGTCAGCGGCGCGCTGTTGGGCGGCGTGCTGGTGCGTTACTTCGGCTACGTCTCGCTCCCACTGGCGGCCTTGGCACTCCTCATCGTCGGCATGGCCATCAGTCGGGCGGTGCCAGAGCCGTCGCCGCCAGAGGGTAGATCGGAAGGAGAGAGCGTGCACCTCGACCCGACCAAGCAGGGCGACCCCATAGCGGGCACCACGGTGGTGAGCGACGTCGCCATGGCCGCTCTCCCAAACCCGAAGCAAGGAGGTTGACATGAACGCACCTGGCCAGCCGGGAATCGCGCCTACTTGGTCCTCGAGCGCTAAGGACCTCGTCACCACCTCACTGGGTCCGGCCCGCCTGTGGGCGACGCTCGGCCACGGGATCGTGAACGAGGTCTACTACCCCACGACCGGTCGGCCCCAGATCCGCGACCTCGGCTTCATCGTGGCGAAACCAGGTGCCTGGTTCGAGGTCAAGCGCGTGAACCGCTACACGCTCACGTTGCCCGAGCCGTACGTGCCTTTGCCCACGGTCGTTCACGAGGGCGACGACTACCGGCTCACGCTAGAGGTCCTGTGCGACCCGTTGAGGGAGACCCTTCTCGTCAGGTACGCCCTGGAAGGCGCCGACTTCACGCTCTATCCGCTCCTGGCGCCACACCTCGGACCGAAGAGCGGGGACGACACCGCCTGGAGCGAGGAGGGCGCCCTGCTTGCCGCGGGCGGTTCCGACTTCCTCTGCCTGCTGGCCAGCGCGGGCTTCGCGCGTAGCAGCGTGGGCTACGTGGGCGTATCGGATGGCTGGCAGGACTTCTCGCGCAACGGTGCCATGACCTGGACGTACGGCCGCGCGGAGCACGGCAACGTCGCCCTCATGGGTGAGCTGAACGCGGCCGAGGGCGTTATCGCCCTGGGTTTCGCGGAGAGCCCGCAGGGCGCGAGGACCCGAGCGGTCTCCAGCCTCGTCGAAGGGTTCGGGCCTATCAGCAAGACGTTCATAGCAGGCTGGAAGGCTTGGGGCCAGGCGCTCAAGTTGCCCACCCGGAAGCCCGAGCTCAAACGCGAGGCCTACCTCTCCGCCATGACCCTCAAGGTGCACGAGGACAAGAGCTACCCTGGCGCGGTGGTAGCGAGCATGAGCATCCCGTGGGGCAGCAGCCACGACGACCTGGGCGGCTACCACCTCGTGTGGGCGCGCGACGCCGTCGAGGCCGGCCTCGGCCTCCTCGCCACGGGGCAGGTCGAAGACGCTCGCCGGATGCTCGCCTACCTCTGCGCCGTGCAGCAGCCCGACGGCCACTGGTACCAGAACAACTATCCGGACGGAGCGCCTTACTGGACCGGGATCCAGCTCGACGAGGTCGGCTTCCCCATCCTGCTGGCCGAGAAGCTGCGGGAACGAGGCGTACTGACGGACCTGCCGAGCGTGAAGGCGATGGTGAGGCGCGCAGCGGCGTACCTCGCCCAGCATGGGCCCATCAGTCCCGAGGACCGCTGGGAGGAGAACGCCGGCGCCAGCCCGTTCACGCTAGCGGTCGAGGTCGCTGCCCTCGTGGCGGCCGCCGGCTTCCTCGAACCCGGCGACGCCGCCTACGCCCTGTCGCTGGCCGATCATTGGAACGCGCGCATAGAGGCCTGGACGTACGCCCGTGGCACCGACCTGGCCGCCCAGGCCGGAGTCGACGGCTACTACGTCCGCATCGTCCCGCCGCCCGCAGCCGGCGGCCTACGGGGGCGCATCGAGGTGCGCAACCGCGTGAACGACAGCGTCGAGGCCAAAGAGCTGGTGAGCATCGATTTCTTGTACCTGAGCCGGCTCGGGCTGCGGGCAGCGGACGAGCCCAAGATGCGCGCCAGCCTGAAGGTGGCGGAGCACGTCCTGCGGGTCGACACCCCAAGCGGCGTCAGTTTCCACCGTTACAACGGGGACGGTTACGGCGAGCACCCCGACGGTAGCCCCTTCGACGGCACCGGCGTGGGGCGCGCCTGGCCCCTTCTCACCGGCGAACGCGGTCACATGGCCCTGCAGCAGGGTGAGGACCCCACGCCCTACCTGATGGCGATGACCAAGATGACCGGCCCCGGCGGCCTGATCCCGGAGCAAGTGTGGGACACCGACCCGCTGCCCGAGAAGCTCCTCTTCCCCGGCAAACCATCGGGAAGCGCCATGCCGCTAGTGTGGGCGCATGCGGAGTTCCTCAAGCTCCTCCAGGCCACCAGCGACCGTCGCCCACTGGAACTGCTCGATGCGGTGGAGAAACGGTACGGCTTCAAGGCGCCGAAACCCAGGACCTGGCACTGGCGCCCGGACACCCCCTTCGGCACTATCCCAAAAGGCAAGGAGCTGGTCGTAGAGGCGCCAAGGATGTTCGAACTCGAATATCAACTCGACGGGGAAACACCGCAACGTCAAGCCGCCACGTTGCAGGGGCTCGGCGTGTACGGGGTCCGCTTCGCTCACGAGCTGCTCGCGGGTCACGCGCTATTGACGTTCACGTACCATTTTCAGGCCGGCCAGAGTACGGACGCTGGTCGCATCGAGCTGAACATGAAGCCGGCCCTCACAGTCCGGAGGTAGCAGTGCGACACATACGAGCGCTTCGCCGCCACGCCCATCTGCTGCTCGCCGCGCTGATTCTGGCCGTCGGAGGCGTGAACATCCTGTTCGGCCTGAACGTGTTGGGCGGCGGCCTGGTGGATGGGCCCCTCGCACAGTTCGACGAGGGTCTCACCGAGGGCTTCGCGGCCTTCGGGCGCAGTGGCCAGTTGGGCTTCGGGGTGGCGCTCGTGCTGCTGGCGGGTGGGCTGGCGTTACGCTTACGAAGCGCCTGGGCTTTCAGCACCTTGTGCCTCATCGCGCTGCTGGCCGCGAACCTACTGCGAGGCGACCGCCACGAGGCCCTGGTCCTCGGCGCCCCCGTGCTGCTCATCTTGGCGGTCCTGGTGCTGTTCCGGAACGCCTTCGACCGCCAGGAGATCGGCGCCAACATCATCATCGCCGCAATCAGCCTTGCGGCGGTCCTGGGCTTCGCTACCCTGGGCACGTACCTGTTGGGCCAGGGTTTCACTCCGGTCGTCGCCGACCTGCCGACGGCCCTCTACTTCTCGGTCATGACGTTGGCAACCGTGGGCTACGGCGACATCGTGCCAGTCACCCCGACTACCCGCATGTTCACCGTGACGTTCCTCGTGTTCGGACTGGGCATCTTCGCCACCGCCCTCACTACTCTGTTCTCCAGCACCGTCGAGCCCAGATTGCAGCGAGTCCTGGCGCCCAAGTCGAGCGGCGCGGCGCGGCATGGCCGCGTGATCCTGGTGGGCCAAGGCCCACTCGCGAACAGCACCGCCGCCGAGTTCGAGCGCCGCAAGCAGGAGTTCGTGAGGCTCTCGGCCGTCGGCCCTGGGGGGCCCGCGCCGGATGCAGCCTCGGGCCGCCCTTCGGAGGTGAGTGACCTACAACGCGCCGGCGTCGCGCGGGCGCGGCTGGTCATACTCGCGGGTGACGATGTTGCCGACAACGAGCGCGCCGTTGCGGCAGTCAAGCTCCTGGCCCCCGATGTACGGGTGTTGGCGCTGGCGGCGCCAGAGCACTTCGCGCGGCTGAGGCGGGCCAAGGCCGACCTGCTTTTCGCGCCAACCGCGGCGGCCGGGCGTCTGGTGGCGCAATTGGCCGAGGGCGAGCCGCTCGAGCCAAGTATGCGAGACCTGGTGGTGGGAGAGCTGCCGTGACCGCTGCGCGCACGTCGCCCGAACGCGTTGAGGGCGCGCGGTTCAGCGTGCTAGATTCCCTCCCAAGGTCCTTTCGACCCCACTTCGTGGTTGCCTGGAGGCGTACCGTGATCAAGTCCATCCGCAGCTTCTCGTTGTCCATCCTGGCGGCAGCCGCCCTGCTTCCGGTCGCCGCGGCGCAGGCCCCGATCACCGTGAGCATCGGTTTCAACCCCACGCAGAACTCAGACCTCCTTACCTCCGCCGCCAACGGCATCGCCAGCTACATCGAGGCGCAGTTGGGCGGCGCCGTCGAGGTGAAGGTGTACATACCCACCGACTACCGTGGGCTCATCGAGGCCATGGGTTCGGGCAACCTCGACTTCGCGTTCTTCCCGCCCGACGGCTTCGTGGTGGCCAACCAAGAGGTCGGCGCCATGGTGCTCCTCAAGTCGGTGCGTAACGGCAACCCGTTCTACTGGTCGGCCATCGTGGTGCGCAAGGACAGCGGCATCACCGACATAGGCGACCTCGAGGGCAAGTCGATCGCCTGGGTCGACCCCAACTCCGCCGCCGGTTACACCTTCCCGCGCGCCGAGCTGATCTCGGCCGGCATCAACCCTGACGACTTCTTCAGCAAGCAGGTGTTCGCCGGCGGCCACGACGCCGCCGTGCTGGCCGTGTTGAACGGCTCCGTCGATGCCGCTGCCACGTTCGCCAACGACGACCAGAACATCTCGGGCGCCTGGACGCAGTTCCTCGATCCCGACCAGGCCAAGCAGCTCACGGCCATCTTCTACTCGCGGCCAATCCCGGGCGACACCTTCAGCGTCTCGAGGACGTTCGCCGACGAGCACCCGGCCCTCACGTACCAGATCGCGGCCGCCATCGCCACCATCAAGGCGCCCGAGAACAACTTGCTCGTGGACCTCTACCGCATCGATTACATGATCCCGGCCGACAGCTCCGACTACGCCGTGGTTCGAGACACCCGCCGGATCCTCGGACTCGACAAGGGTCAGTGAGGCAACTGGTGTGCGCCGTGCGCAAGCAAATGAGCGCGCGGCGCACACCTCGGTGCACACGACAGCTCGATGATCGAAGTCTCGAACCTCGGCAAGGTCTTCCCCGACGGCACCCGAGCCCTGTCGGACGTCAACGTGAGCGTTCCGGACGGCGACTTCATCGCCGTTCTCGGCCTCTCGGGCGCAGGGAAGTCGACCTTCCTGCGCTGCCTCAACCGCCTGGTCGACCCGACCGAGGGCTCCATCTTAGTGGGCGACCGCGACGTCGCCAAGCTGCACGGGCGCGGACTGCAGCACTACCGCCGCACCGTCGGCTTCATCTTCCAGCAGTTCAACCTGGTTCAGCGCCTGAGCGTGCTCGACAACGTCCTGACCGGCCGGCTCGGCTACCATCCCACGTGGCGCGGGCTGCTCGGCCTCTTCACCGAGACTGACCGCGCCCTGGCGCTGTCCGCCATCCACGACGTTGGCCTGGCAGGCAGGGAGGACGCCCGCGTCGACCAACTGTCCGGCGGGCAGCAGCAGCGTGTCGCCATCGCGCGCGCCATGGCACAGGAGCCGCAGCTGATCCTCGCGGACGAGCCCATGGCCAGCCTCGATCCGCGCCTGTCCGACGTGATCCTGGGCATCTTGCGTGATTACAACGAGGCCAAGGGCGTAACCGTGCTCGTCAATATCCACGTCATCGACCTTGCCAAGCGCTACGCGAGAAGGGTGCTTGCCTTCAACAAGGGCAGGCTCATCTTCGACGGCCCCGTCAGCAGCCTCGACGACGAGCTGGAGACCCGGATCTACGCCGGTTCCCTCGAGGCGCTCTGATGTGGGCCAGTGTCGTCATCGGCGCCGGCGTTTCGGTGCTGATCGGCCTCGCACGAGCCTCCATGCGGCGCCTGGTCATCACGGCCGGGCTGGCGCTGCTGGTCGCGTACCTCGCCTTCCCGTTCTCGACGGCCGTGGGCTTCGTAAGCCGCAACTCGGTCAGGCCGACGCTGCTCGGCATGACGCCCTTCCAACCGCTGCTCGCGGTGGTGCTCATCGCCGCCCTTGCCGCCATCATCGTGCCTCTGTTGAACGCCCGCATCGGCGGTTTGGTGGCCGTGCTCGGCGCCGCGGGCAGTCTGGTGACCGTGCTGACGTGGCACTCCCAGGCCCCGGCGCTGGTGAAGCTCCTCCCCCTGAACGGGCTCATGGAGGTGCTCACCGGTGCCGTGCTGTTCGTGGCCATCGCCTTCGCCGGTTGGGGCTCGGGCCGCCTGCGTTGGCCCGTACTCGGGCTCGCCGCCGTGGCCGGCGTCCTCACCGCCGCGCTGCTGCTGTCGCCAGGTGGCCAACGCGTCTTCCCCAACGCCGTCGGCTACTACCGCCTGACCACGCCGGCCAGTGCCGAGAAGCAGCACGAGATCGTCGAGGAGTACAACGCCAACCTGGAAACCACGAACTCGCAGCGCCAGAAGATCGGCCTCAAGCCCCTCCCGGCCATAGAGAGCGCCGCGGGGCTCGCCACTGAGCGCCTGCCCGAAGCGGCAGCGAACGCCGGCTACCGCATGTTGCGGCCGGCCGAGTCGGGCTACGGCGTGGGCGTCGTCCTCCTGTTGTGCGGTGTGCTCCTCGGCAGCGGCCTGATGTTGCTCGCCAAGCCCGCCTTGAAGAACTCGAACGATCTCGCCACCGCGGCGCTCTACGCCGGGGCGCTCGTCGTCCTGGCCCCGGCCTTCGCCTCCACCGAGTTCGGTTTCCGCAAACTCGTGGAGGGCTGGCCGTTCCTCCTCAACTTCCTAGACCGCGCCTGGCCGCCCCTCCTCGCCGACCCGACTTTCGGGCAGTTCGGCATCTTCCCGCTGCAGGAAGTCGCCAGCCAGATGCTCATCACGCTCGAGATCGCCCTCGTGGGCACGTTCCTCGGCGCGTTGTTCGCGGTGCCGTTGAGCTTCCCCGCCGCCCGCAACCTCACCGCCCGCAACCCGCTCATGCGCGCCGCTTTCGTGCTTACGCGGGGCTTCTTCAACCTCGACCGCGGCATCGACACGCTCATCCTCGCCCTCATCTTCGTCGCCACCGTCGGGCTCGGGCCGCTCGCGGGGGTCCTCGCCATGGCCATCCACTCCATCGCGGACCTGGGCAAGCTCTACTCCGAGTCCATCGAGAACGTCGACAAGGGCCCCATCGAGGCCCTCGAGGCGGTCGGCGGGTCGGGCAGCAACGTGGTGCGGTGGGCCATTTTGCCGCAGGTGTCGCCCCTGTTCCTCGGCTGGACCCTCTACCGCTTCGAGATCAACTTCCGCGTCTCCATCGTGCTCGGGCTGGTGGGCGCGGGCGGCATCGGCTTCTTCATCCAAGACAAGATGGCGTCCGGCAAGTACGACCAGATGATCCTCGCCATCATCGCGATCGTCATCGTCGTCAACATCATCGACTTCGTGTCTTCGTGGTTACGCGGCAAACTCGTCTGAATGGTGGTGCGGGGGGCCGCCCCCAAGCGGAGATATACACTGCCCTGACGGGAGAACCGTTCCCTCGCCGCGGAAAGTTGCGAGGCCGGGAGTTGAGTCATGCACCAGACGATCAGACGACCTTCGGGAGCGTGGTGGCGTAACCGGATAGCCCTGCTGGCCCTGGCGATGAGCTTGGGCCTGCTCGCAACCGGACGGGCGACCGCCCAGGACGAAGTGCGCGTTTATGCCGTCATCAACGAGGACGACGTGCGCATGTTGGCCGACATGTTCACGGCGGAAACGGGTATCAAGGTCAGTTACCTGCGGGCCTCCACCGGTGAGCTGGTCAGCCGCGTGATCGCGGAGGCCGGCGCGCCGCAGGCCGACGTGCTGTTGGGCGGCCCGAGCGCGCAGCACATCGCCATCGAGGAGACCGGTGCCCTGGCCGTCTACCACCCCGCGGCCGCCGCTGCCCTGCCCGCCTATGCAGTCAGCCCCGAGGGTTACTGGACGGGCTTCTACCTCACGGCCCTCGGGATAGGCGTCAACCTGGAGCGCTTCCACCAGCTCTTCCCCGACACGCCGCTCCCCGCCACCTGGGACGACCTCCTCAACCCCGTGTTCAAGGGCGAGATCGTCATGACCGATCCGGTCTCTTCCTCGACTGCCTACCTCTTCTTACAGGACCAGTTGCAGAGGCTGGGCTGGGACGCCGGGTGGGCTTACCTCGAGAAGCTCGCGCCGTTGGTGGGCCAGTTCCCCGCCAGTGGCGGAGCGCCGCCGCAGTTGGTCGGGACGGGTGAGTACGCACTGGGCGTTGCCTACGTGCACGCCCTGATCCGTTACCGTCACGACGGCTTCCCGATTACCACCATCGTGCCGCCCGGCACCGCCGGCGAAGTTGGGGCCGTATCGATAATCAAGGGCGGCCCGAACCCCGACAACGCGCGGCGCTTCGTCGACTTCGTCCTCTCTGCCAAGGCCGAGGAGGCGTTCGCGGCGCAGTCGTTCACCACGCCCCTCAACCCCGACGCGCCCCTGCCCGAGGGGGCCACGAGCTTCGCCGACTACGACTACATCGACTACGACGCGGAGCTGGCGGGCGAGCAGCGCGACGAGGTGCTGCTCCGCTGGCAGCAAGTGGTCGATTGACGGCCGAAGACCGCCCCGCCATGGGCCTAGCGAGTGAAGGGGGGCGAGCGCCGGCCGGGACCTCGGCAAGGCGTACGCGGCCGCCGCCGGGTGGCTTCACCATGGGGTTGAGGTCATTCGGCCGTCTGTGGCGCTTCGACCGGGGTCTGCTGCTGGCTTACGGGCTGGTGGCGCTCTTCTTGCTGACGTTCGTGGTGGGGCCACTCGTGAGGGTGGCGCTCGAACCGACCCTCGCCGACTGGCGCTTGGTGATGACCACGCCCCGTTGGCAACGGGCGGCCCTCAACACCCTCATAACCCTCGGCCTGTCGACCGTATCGTCGCTGCTGCTCGGAACCGTCTACGCCTACGCCGTCACGCGGGCGCGCGTGCCCGGCGCGCGCTTCTTCGGCGTCGTGCCCCTCTTCCTGCTCCTCACCCCGCCGTTCGTGGCGGGGCTGGCCTTCATCCTCCTGTTGGGGCGCCGCGGGCTGCTCACCTACCAGTTGCTGGGCCTCGAGACGAGCATCTACGGCCTGCACGGCCTCTGGCTGGCACAGACGTTGTCGTTCTTCCCCGTGGCGTACCTGGTGCTGCGCAGCGCCTTCCTGGCCGTCGACCCGGGCCTGGAGCAGGCGGCCAGGGGCCTGGGCGCCGGCCGGGGCCAGGTGCTTCGGACCGTCACCTTGCCCCTCGTCACGCCCGGCCTGCTTGCCGCGGCGCTGTTCATCTCGATCGGGGTTCTCGGCGACTTCGGTAACCCGATGCTGGTGGGTGGTCGCTTCCAGGTCCTGGCCACCGCCGTCTACACCCAGCTCACCGGCTGGGCGAGCTTCGGCACCAGTGCCGCACTCGGTCTCGTCTTGTTGGTGCCGGCCGTCGTGCTGTTCGGCGCGCAGCAGTGGGTCCAGGCAGCCACACGACAACGCTTCGCCACGGTAGGCGGGCGCTCCTCGTCCCTGCCCGCGCCCACCGTGGCGCCGTGGCTCCGCTGGGCACTGTTCACCGTGTGCCTGCTCGTCACGCTCTTCGTTGCCGCGAGCCAAGGCGTGGTCCTCATGGGCGCCCTCACCAAGCTGTGGGGCGTCGACTTCACCCCCACGTTCGAGCACGCGAAGTACGTGCTTGGGCACGTGGGCGGGCTCGGGAACAGCCTGCGCTTCGCGGCCACCGCCGCACTCGTCTGCACCGTCTTGTCGCTGCTGGCGGCATACCTCGTGCAGCGCGCCAAGGTGCCCCTAAGACGCGGCCTCGACCTGGCCACCCTGCTACCCGCCGCCATACCGGGCACCCTCATGGGGGTAGCGTTCGTGCTGGCGTTCAACACCCCGCCCTTCCAGCTCACGGGAACCGCCGCCATCATCGTCATCGGCATGGCCGTCTCGTACCTACCGGTGGGTTACCGGATCTGCGCCGCCGCCATCGATCAGTTGCGGCCGTCCCTCGACGAGAGCGCGGCGAACCTTGGAGCCTCGAGGTTGCGGGCCCTCACGAGCATCGTGGCGCCACTCGTGCGGCAGGCCCTGGTAGCCACGTTCGTGTTCTGCTTCGTGCAGTCGGTAGGCACGTTGAGCACGGTCATCTTCCTGGTGTCGTTCGACACGCCGCTGGCGTCCGTCACCATCCTCAACCTTGCTGATCAGGGGCGCTGGGGCCGGGCCGCGGCCCTGGCATCCGCGCTCATCATCGTCACCATGCTGTCGCTCGCGCTTCTCTACCTCATCACCGGCAGGTCGCTCAAGCAACTGGAGTTCTCGCGTGCCGGCGGTTGAGGGAGCCGCCCACGTCGAGCTGACCGGGCTGTACAAGGCATTCGGCGCCACCACCGCGGTGGCCGACTTCTCGCTGAGCGTGCCGCGCGGCAGCTTCACCACTTTGCTTGGCCCTAGCGGGTGCGGCAAGACGACGGTGCTGCGCATCGTGGCCGGGTTCGTGGAGCCGGACGCGGGCAGCGTCGTCATAGCCGGCGTCGACCAGGTGGGACGGCCGCCCAACCTGCGCGGCGTTGGCCTGGTGTTCCAGGACTACGCCCTCTTCCCTCACATGAACGTGCGGGCCAACGTGGGCTACGGGCTGCGCATGCGGCGCATGGGGAAGGCCGAGAGGGTCGAGCGCGTGCAGCGAGCGCTGGAACTACTGGGCCTCGACGCCCTCGGCCGGCGCTTCCCGCACGAGTTGTCGGGCGGCCAACAGCAGCGCGTGGCGCTGGGGCGGGTCATAGTGCTGGAGCCCGAGGTGCTGCTCATGGACGAGCCCCTCTCCAACCTCGACGCGAAGCTCCGGCTGCGGCTGCGCGCCGAACTCAAGGAGTTGCAACGGCAACTCGGCATAACGACCATCTACGTCACCCACGATCAGGAGGAGGCGCTGTCGTTGTCGGACCAGGTGGTCGTCATGGACCATGGCCGCGGCCAACAGGTCGGCGCGCCGGAGGTCGTGTATCAGCGGCCCACCAACCGCTTCGTGGCGGAGTTCGTGGGGCAGGCAAACCTCTTGCCGGTCCAGGCCGTGAGCACCACCACGAACGGTTCCGTTACCGCGACGGCGGTGGGGCAGCCGCTGGTAGTGTGTCTGCCCGACGAGCGCCAACCCGCTGCCGGCAGCGCCGGCCTCGCCATGGTCCGCCCCGAACACGTACTCGTGGGCCCCGCGGACACCTTCGCCGCGCCGGGAGCCTGGCAAGTGGAGGCGGAAGTAGTCTCGAGCGGCTTCTACGGCGCATTCCAGCGGTACTGGTTGGCGCTCGAGGGCGTGCCCGAACCGTGGTTGGTGGACCTGCCGCTCGACCTGGCCGAGTACGTGGCGAGCGGGAGTACGGCCCCCACCTGGCAGCCGGGCGCCACCGTGGCAGTCGGCCTGCGGCCGGGCGGCGCCTGCTGGCTCTGGTGAGGCTTGCCCCGAACGAGGAACTGGAAACGAGTCGGGGTCACTCCGAAGCCCCATGATCGCGCAACACGGGGGTGGCGTCGGCATGGGTCAGCTGCCCGTAGGAGCTCCAGGCCAGGTACAGGGCCACGACCACGGAGCCGGCCAGGTCGATCACGTGCCCGACGGTGTTGTCGCCGAAGATCCACAATGAGCCCAACGCCACCAGCACGGCCACGTCGACGAAGGTCTTGGCGCGGTACAGCCGCGCCTGCGCGGTAACGATGGGCGAGCGCTCCTGGCGCTCGAAGCGCTCGTAGCGTGCCCAGAACCAGGCGTTGACCCCGGCCCCCAGCGCAGCGATCACGAAGCCGAGGACGACGTTGCCGGTCGGAGTGGGCTTGAGCCACTTGACGACGGCCAGCACCAAGATAGCCAGTGCCGATAACAGCAAGGCAACGCCCACGACCACTCTCACAGACCTCTCGATCTGCCTGCGTTCGGCGTCAGAAACGCGCTGTACGCGCCGGAAGGCCAACCATGAGCCGAGTACGGCGCCGAACTCGACAGTGCGTCGCACGAAGTCGGCAGCCTGGGTCGTGGAGCGCCCGAGCAACAGCGCCACGAAGGTCGCGAACGGCGCCCAAACGCTTAGAAGAACGGCAGCCCGCAGCGTCTTCTCGCGCGCGCGCGTCTCGCCGTCCAGCGGTCTCAAGCGCGACCCGCAAACCACTCGAGCAGATTCAGGAGTGGATACAGCGCCGCGGCGCTCACGAGGGGCACCGTCACGGTGTCGGTGCCTGCCGGAGAGATCGCCTCGATACCGGTAGCCAACGGCGCCACCACGAGCGCCGCCACGCCGGAGGCCCACCAGGGCACGCCGCCGTAAAGCCAGAGTGTCAGGAAGATTGCAACGAAGGCGAAAGCAGTCATCGACGCGCTGCCCTCGTGGGTCTTGCCCTCATCGACCAGTTGGTGTTCGATCCTGTTCTTACCGAAGGCCTTCCCGAACAGCGCCGCGGCCGCGTCGCCGAAGGTCCAAGCCATTACCGCCGCCGCCGCCAGGTAGCGGAACTCGGGCCCGAGAACACCCCAAGTCAAGGCCAGCAGCAGCGCGAAGGTGAGCTGCACGTGCACCATCTGCCGCCGGAAATCGCCCGGGTCACCCTTGCGATGCGCGAAGCTGCCCTCGAAGAACGGTTGCCGCTCGAGAACCCGCAGCACCGGGTACGCCACGACGATCAAGGTGCCGGCCGCGAGGACCGCCAGGTACCAGGTCCCGAAACCCTCGAGCAGGATGAAGATCGAGAACCCGTAGAAGACGTGGTGCAGCTTGCGGGCAAGCTCACGGGGAATAGACGTCAACGACAACAACAAGACGGGCACCAGCCCGACCATCAGCAGGTAGTAGCCGAACAAGACGCCGGTGCCGGCGAGGAATGCCACCACTGGATTCGACATGCAGCCCTTTCTCGTAACGGCGCTCTGCCGCGTCGCACCTTAGGGAGCCTGACGCCCCGATGGCTACCCCGGCAGCCTACCCGGCAACCGAACCACTTGCCACGGAATAGTGTCCTGGGAGGAGAGATCGCAGTTGCAGGTTACCCCCGCCAGCGCACTCATCAGACGTCTCCAACCCACCGCCATTTAAGTTGCATTTAAACGCCCCGCAGCTACGGTGTGACCCGCAACAACGCAATGCTCGAGGAAAGGTGAACTGATGTCACGAGAAGAGGATTCACGCTCTATCAAACATATCTGGGCTTGGTGTATGGCCTTCGTCGTCGCCGGAAGCATCGCGTTAACTTCGTGCGGTGGGGCTGCCCCACAACCGGAGGCTCAGCACCTCTTCGTGCTGGTGGCCAACTCGTCGACCAACCGCGTGGAGGTACTGAGCGCGGCAGCCGACCCAGCCGATCTGGCTCGTAACACGACTGCCAGCTTCGCCATCGGGGCTGGTGGCTCCATCGGAGCGGCGATTTTCGGCCCTGACGGCCGGATCTACGTCTCCGACTGGAGCGGCGGGAAGATCCTCGTCTACGACGCGGGCACCGCACTTGGTTCGGGCAACCCCTCGCCGGCAGCCGTCATCACCAGCCCCGCGTTGCTGGAGCCGCTGACCATGGCATTCGCGGCCAACGGTGACCTTTGGGTCGTCGACCGCCGCGGTACCATCCCGTCGAGCCCCGTTGCCAACCGCATGGTGAAGCTGGCCGGCGTCTCCAGCGCAGTAGGAGATACGGTGCTCGATGCGGCGGCCATCCTGGACTTCCGCTCGTCGACGAGCACCATCTTTCGCTATAACTACTTGGACGGCCTCCTGCTGGACAAGCAAGGCAACCTCTGGGTAACGGACCTCTTCGATTGGACGGTCAGCCGCATCGACGACCCCGCCGACCTCACGGGTACACATGCGGACTTCGTTCCCGACCAACAGTTCGCTTCCGTCAACTTCGGCGACGGCGACCTCAGCGCCGTGCGTAACCCCGCGAGTCTGGCCATGGACGCCGTGGGGCGGCTCTACGTTGGTAACCGCGGGCAGGTCAGCGTTGCGCGATTCGACGACCCGTACGCCATAACCACCGGCGACACCGTCGTCACCCCCTCCGCCGCAATCCACGTTGCCGGCGAAGCCATACCCAACACGTCGATGATCGGCTTCGACAGCTCGGGAAGCCTTTGGGTGGCGTCCGCCTCCGTGTTGGCGAACGTACCCTCCGTGATCGTGCGACTCCCTAACCCCGACGCTGCTGGGCCCGTACTCTCCATCACCCCAACCGCGCGCTTCGCGTGGGCGCAGAATGCGGACACCCACGGCGGCTCGCTGACGTTCCACGAGCGCTAGTAGCTAGAGCCAGCGGACAGATCGATTCGAGTTGGCGGCCCTTCCGGCCGCCAACTCGCGGGTAGTGGCCGGTCTTGCTTACTTCTGGGGTGGCGTAACACCCAACGCAATCCCCGCTACTCGCCGAATACACCCCCGGGGGATATACTCCGCCCATGGCTACGCGAGAGATCACAGCAGAGAACTTCAATACCACCATTTCCGAGAGCGACATCGTGTTCCTCGACTTCTGGGCCTCGTGGTGCGGTCCTTGCCGCATGTTCGAACCCATCTTCGAGAAGGCGTCGGAGAGTTACCCCGACGTCGTGTTCGGCAAAGTCGACACCGAGGCGCAGCAAGAGCTGGCAGGGGCCTTCCAGATTCGCTCTATCCCGACGCTCATGGCGTTCAGGGAGAACGTGCTGGTTTTCGCCCAACCCGGTGCCTTGAATGCGCGACAGCTGGACGAGGTCATCACCGCGGTTCGCGAGCTGGACATGCAGGAAGTGCACGCGGAGGTCGCCGCGCAAGCGGCGGCGGCCGAGGAAGCGGCTGCCAACGAGGCGGCTGCGAACGAGGCTCAAACGGCCTGATAGTCGCCGGGCCAACGCCAGAACGGCTGGCCACCCTCGGCCTCTACAGCAGCACCTTCCTCCAAGCCCTCCCGGCCCGGCGTCCCGCGGAGATGTCCAGGATGCCGCCGCCTTCCGAGGTAGGCCGCACGAAGCCCACTCGGTAACGCCTGCCCTCGACGGTGAAGTGGACGCCGCCGCCGAAGTAGTACCAGGGGAAGCGCACCTGCCGCACGGCCTCGAGTGTCGCGTCGAAGAGAACCTCGTCTGCCGACCGGAAAACCAGGCGCCCCCCACGGCTGACCAGTTCCCCGGCCACGCTGCCGCTCAGCCCCACCAGCAGCCAGGCGGGGGTGAGCAGGTGATCACCCATTCGTGGCCGGCGTGCTCCTGAGCCGCAGTTTGCTCTCGCGCGGACCTCGCCGCGAGGGCGTCACTCCTGGGGCCCCTGCGTCATCAGGGTTCGGTACTGGCGCTCTGTCTCCGCAGTCGGGGCAACACCCATCTCTCGTTCCAACAGGTCGCGAAGCCGCCGATACGTCAACTCCGCTTCCACCAGGTCACCAAGCGCGTGTTGAACTCGAACGTTCAACAAGTGAGCGCGTTCGTCGAAAGGGTCGAGCCGGACGTACCGTTCAGATACGGCCCGAGCTACCTCGAGTTCACCGGCGGCGAGATGGAGTTCGCAGAGGCGCCGGAGGTTGCGGCTGATTGCGCGGGTGAGGTTGGAGCGAAACGGTGCGGCCCACGAGTAGTCCAACCCTGCCAGCACTTCCCCGCTCACCAACCCGAGGGCCTGGGTCAGCAGCGCTTTCTGCCTCTCGGGCGGCGATTCACGGGCTTGTGCGCTGAGGCTCTCGAAGCGGTCGATGTCGATATCGAAACGAGCGGCGTCCAGTCGGTAACGGCCTGATTCGACGAACACGAAGCGCGTGCGGTCGTCCGAACCACACTTGAGTGCCTTCCTCAGACGGTAGAGCGCCGTGTGGAGCGCGGTCTTCGCCCTGTTCGGCTCCTCGGGCCACAGGTCCGCCAGGGCGGAATCCAACGTGACCGTCTCACCCCGCCGCACCACCAGGTAGGCAAGCAAGTCACGCGCCTTCGAGGATTCGAACGCGCGGGCGGGAACTTCTCTACCGTTGACCACCACGCGGAGTTCACCGAGCAACTCCACCTCGACGTCAGCATGCAGCGAGTCCGCTTTGCTGGCGCGGACCCGCGAGTGAACCGCCGCTGGAGACTGGACAAGACCGATGGCGACGCGCTCGATGAAAGGGTCGGACGGTCTGATGGGCCGCAGGGCCTCGAGCACCCGCTGCGCGCGCTGCCCTTGGTCGACTATCAACTGCCAAGCGTGGCTGGGAGCAAGCATGTCGAACGCGCGCTCCGCCAGTTCGATCCCGGCCTGCTCCGTTCCCCGCTCGAGTTCGATGTAGGCGAGCCCAAAGTAGACCATCGCCAGCGGAATCCGGTAATGCCGCTGCTCTCCGAGCACGGCCAGGTCCATGAAGATCTGCTTGGCCTCCTGCCAGCGTCCCGCGCCCAGGTGGGTGTCGGCGAGCACGCTGCGGCAGACGTAGGCCTCGTAACAGCCGGGTTCACCTTCGAACGCCCACAGCGCCTCGGTGGCGATCTGAGCCGCCTCCATGATCCGGCCCTGCAACTCGAGCACGTGCGCGAGGTACCCGGCGGCCATCAGTCGGTCGTAACTGGCGCCGTCGATCTCATCGGCAAGGGCTATCGCGGAGCGCAGCAAAGCCTCGGCGCGGTCCAGGTCCCCCGCCCTCGTGTAGACGTTCCCGAGCACGGCGTAGGCGGCTGGGATCCTCTCTTTGGCTTCGTGGCTCTGATAGGTGCTGAGCGCGAATTCCGCATGCCTTCTAGCAGCGTCGGGGCCGTGGCGATACAGCGTCGGGACCGCAAGCGCGAGCTGCACATCCGCGGCGCGGAGGCCCGAGAGTTCGTCGAGCCCGCCGAGCGCCTCGTTCAGGTACGCGACGGCGGCCTCCATGTCGCCATGCCACCAGCAGATCTGGCCCAGTTCGCCGAGCATGGTCGCGCGCAGCCGGCTGTCTCCCGGCTGTGAGCGGCCGTTGGACCCGGCCTCCTCGAACTCTTCGAGCGCACGCTCGGCAACCTGACGGCCCACGCCCATACCCTTTAGGTGGCCCTCGCATTTGGCAAGCTCGATCATCGCTGCC
Organism: Truepera sp.; assembly: GCA_032027045.1. Taxonomy (NCBI): domain Bacteria; kingdom Thermotogati; phylum Deinococcota; class Deinococci; order Trueperales; family Trueperaceae; genus Truepera; species Truepera sp. The sequence goes on from JAVSMU010000001.1 coordinate 1,347,075, forward strand.
GCCCTCGAACCCGGAAGGGTGTCGCCACCGGCAGCCGTGGCGGCCTGCCGGGCCCAGTCCGCGGCGCCGCGGTAGTTGCCTTGCGACCTGGCTATGGCGGCGAGCTCCGTACGCGCGGCGCTCAGCGTTCGAGGATCGGCCTCGTCCCCTACGCCCTTGAGTACCGAACTGGCGGCCTGGGGCCGGCCTAAACGCCTTAGGACACGGCCGAGAAGCAGCTGTAACCGCGGGGAAACTGCGACCTCATCACCTAACTGTTGGAGCCAGCGGTGCAGGGCCTCCGCCCGACCTTGGTTGAGTATGGCCATTCCCTCGTTCTCGAGTAGGTTCGCGGCGGCCACGCGGTCGTCTGCCTCGAGGTAGAAGCCGACCGCCGCCACGAGCTGGCCCCTGGTTTCCGCCAGGTGGCCCGCAGCGACCCGCAGTTCGGCGGCGCGTTTTCCGGCTTGGCGCGTGAGCCGTCCGAGCAAGAACTCCTGGAACAGCGAGTGGTAGCGGTACCAGCGCCCCTCGGCATCGAGCGGCTGCAAGAAGGCCTGTTGCCGCTTGAGCTGGTCGATGAGTCGTTCGCAACGGGCGAGCGTGATGCCAAGCAGCTCGCTGCAGGAGGCGGCATCGAACTGGGGTAGCACCGCGCTCGAAAGCAGGAACTCTTGCAGCTCCTCGCTTTGCCGCACGAAGACTTCGTCCATCAGGTAACCACCCACCACGGGGTTGGAGCCCGTGAGGCGCTCAGCCAGGCTCTTGCCATCCGTGCCACCCGAGAGCAACCCACTAGCCAGATAAAGCCCGGCACCCCAGCCTTCCGTGCGCTCGAGTAGCTGCCCTACAGCGTCGTCGCTCAGTCCAGGAAGGTCGCGGCGCAACCAGGCACGGGCCTCTTCGGGTGTGAAACGCAAGTCGTCGATGTCGAAGAGGCGTATGGCGCCTTGCGCAACCCAGCGGTGGAGTGGGAGTGACGGTTGGATACGCGAGGCGATGAGCAGTGCCAGACCGGGCGGAGGGAACTCGACGAGCTTGGCGACCAGAGCGAGGGTCCGCGGGTTGGCGATGAGGTGCAGGTCGTCTATCACCATCGTCCAGGCGCCCACACCCACGTCTTCGAAGACGTTCATCACCATCGCCAGCAGACGCTCTCCATGCCCATTGGTGTCGGTGAAGTCGAGCCTCGCTAAACGCTCGGCAACCTCGGGGAAGCTGCGGCGCGTTCCCTCGGAGAGGGCGCTGACGAAGGCGATCGGATCGTTATCGTTCTCGTCCAACTGGAGCCAAACGAGCGGATCCGCGAGTTCCTCGACGACTTCTGCGAGCAGCACTGTCTTGCCGTACCCCGGCGGCGCGACGAGCAGAACGGCCGAGCGGCGTGCTTCCTTCGAGGCTGCTCGCGACAACCGCGGCCGCGGGACGCGGAATGCCGTATAACGAGGCACCCCATACTTGGTGGGCATGGCCACGCAGCAAGTCTAACGCGGCCCTCCACGCCAAGCTCAGGCTGCCTTCGCGGCCCGGTTTGCCAACGGTCTGCCAACGGGATTCTCTAAGGTGCGCTTAGCAGACAACCGAAGTTCGTACGCCAGCTGCCCGCCGACAACGATGTCGCAGGAGGTTGTATATGAGGAAGCCGTCAACGCTCGTCCGCCTAGCATTACTGGTCTTCACTGCGGTGGTCGTGGGTGTCGTATCGGCACAGTCGAGCACCGTGCTCAGAGTCGCGTCTACTGCTGCCGTAACGACTTGGGACCCGAGCCTATCGTTCTCCACCGAGGCCTTCTACATGGCCAACCTCTACGAACCGCTGATCTGGGCCAACGCTGCCGGTTCTGACGAACAGTTCACGCCGGCGCTCGCTACGTCGTGGGAGCTATCCGACGACGGTCTCTCGTGGACGTTCCACCTGCGTGACGGCGTGAAGTTCCACGACGGTGAGACCATGGATGCCGACGCGGTAGTCCGTTCGATCGAGCGCCACAAGGCCATCGGGGGCGCCGCGTTCATCTGGGAACCGGTCGACAAGATAGTGGCCGTCGATGACCTCACGGTCAGGTTCGACCTCAAGTATCCGACGCCCCTCGACCTGGTGGTCGCCTCTTCCAACGGAGCCTGGATCGTCAGTCCCGCCGCCCTCGACGCGGCCGAGGAGGACGACTCGTACTTCGAGGCCGGGATCGCGGCGGGAACCGGGCCTTACATGCTCGCCGAGTACCAGCCGGACGCCGAGGTCGTGCTGCGCGCCTTCCCCGACTACTGGGGCGGGTGGGGCGACGTCGAGCATTTCGAGAACGTCGTCATCCGGATCGTCTCAGACGCCGTGCTCCAGGAACAGATGCTGCTGGCGGGTGAGGTAGACCTCGCCCTGAGCCTGCCCGTCACTTCCTACCAGTCCATCTTGGATAACCCCGCCTACAACGTGCAGACGGTCGTGACGCCTTACAGCTATCTCGGCTTCCTGAATACGCTTCGCGCTCCCCTGGACGATGTGCGGGTCCGCCAAGCGATCGCCTACGCCGTGCCCTACCTCGACCTCATCGCCGTCGGTGCGGAGGGCTTCGCCAGTCAAGCCCGCGGTCCGGTACCGCAAGGCATCTTCCCCTGGTCGGAGGAGATCCCGCAGTACCACCAAGACCTCGAGAAGGCCAGGGCGCTGCTCGCCGAGGCCGGTCACGAGGGCGGCGGCTTCACGCTGCACCTCACTTACTCCGCCGAGAACGCCATCGAGCGCGCCTTCGCCCCGGTGCTCGCGGACGGGTTGGCCGAGATCGGCATCAAGGTAGAGATCGAGCCGCTGCTTTGGAACCAGCAGTGGGCCGTAGCCAAGGACGATCCCGAGAACGCCCAGGACATCTTCCTCGTCCTCTACTGGCCGACCATCTCGGACGCCGGTTCGGATAACCTCTGGACCATGTTCCACAGCTCCGACGCCCCCTACTTCAACCTCAGTTACTGGAAGAACGACAAGTTCGACGACCTCGTAGACGAGGCCATCAAGCTCACCGGCACGGACCGTGACGCAGCCCAGGCGCTGTACTTAGACGCCATGGACATCCTCTACGACGAGGCTCCCGGCCTCTTCTTCTTCGACTACGGCGGCTGGTTCGCCATCCCCACCTACCTGGCGGGTTACGAGTACAACGTCAACTATCCGTTTGCGACGTTCTTCTACCCGCTGCACCTCGCCAACTGAGAGGCAAAGGCGTGCGTCTCCTCCTGCAAGGAGCAACAGGGAGACGCACGCCTTCCACTGATTAACCGATGGGTCTCCTCCAGTTCATCACGCGGCGCCTGATGTTGTCACTCCTCGTCCTGTTCGGGGTGGCGACCATCGTCTTCATGCTCACTCGGATCATCCCGTCGAACCCGGCATCCTTGTACCTGGGTCCGCGGGCGCGTCCCGCCGAGATCGCAGAGATCAACGCAAAGTTCGGGTTCGACAAGCCCCTGATCGAGCAGTACGGCCAGTTCCTCAAGGGTCTGGCACGAGGCGACCTGGGTAACTCGCTCGCGACCAAGAGGCCCGTGACGAAAGAGCTCGGGTCGCGCCTGGCCGCCACCCTCGAACTGATGAGCGTCGCGATGCTCCTGGCCGTGATCGTCGGCATCCCGCTTGGGGTGCTCTCTACCCGCATGCGGGGCAGGCTGGGTGAGGCAATCGTGCGGGTGGCAACCGTGGTGGGCGTCTCGCTGCCCCCCTTCTGGCTGGGCCTGCTTCTTCAACTCGTGTTCGTCCACGCTCTCGGCTGGCTTCCAGCGGCAGGAAGGGTCGACGGGAGCCTGCGGTTCACGGCGCCCATCACCTCCATCACCGGCCTCAACTTCTTCGACACTCTCGTGACCGGCAATTTCGTCGCCTTCTACGACGCCTTCCGCCACATCGTGCTGCCGGCTCTGACGTTGGCGGCCTACCCGATCGGGCTCATCACCCGCATGACGCGCGCGGCCATGATCGAGGTCGTTTCGCAGGACTACATCCGAACCGCGCGAGCTTACGGGGTGGCCGAGAGGCGCGTCCTCAACCACTTCGCTTTGCGCAACGCCGTGGGCCCGACGCTGACGGTGATCGGCCTGACCCTGGCCTTCATGCTTACGGGCACGTTCTACGTCGAGGTCATCTTCGCCTGGCCCGGGCTGGGCTCGTTCACGGTGCGATCGTTCCTGAACGTCGATTACCCGTCGATCCTCGGAATGACGTTGTTCGGGGCCGCTGGATACGTGCTGGCCAACTTGGTGGTCGACGCCTGTCAAGCCCTGATCGACCCGCGGATGCGGTTGGCGTGAGGCGCCGACCGGTAGGCGTCACTGGCGCCTCGTGGCGCATGTTCGCGGGCAGCCTCGCAAGCGCCGCCACTGAAGCCATGCCCGAAGCGCGGGCGGGCGGAAACGAGTACGCCGGCGGGCCCGACTCCGGCAACGAGTACGCCGGTAGGCCCGAGCCCGGCAACGAGCTCGCGCCGCAACGCAGCACCTGGCAACGTGCCTTAGCGATCCTCAAGCGCGACTGGCTAGCCGTTTTCGGGATTTTCTTCGTGCTCCTTCTCCTGCTGGTCGCCGTTTTCGCGCCGCAGCTGGCCCCGTACCCCACCATGGGTGAAGGCCGCTCGTCCGTCAGCACGCGCATGCAGCCTCCATCGGCGGAGTTCGTGATGGGCACGGACCGCCTTGGCCGCGACGTCTTGAGCCGCCTGATCTACGGCGCAAGGCCGGCACTCATAGCGCCGCTCATCGTGGTGTTGCTGGCAGTCCTCATCGGAGCACCCCTCGGTGCCATCGCCGGTCTGGCGGGGGGTTGGGTGGACGAAGTGATCATGCGGATCTGCGACCTCTTCCTCGCCTTCCCGTCACTGCTGCTTGCCATGGCGATCGTCGCCCTTCAGGGCCCAAGCCTCGTGAACGCAGTCATCGCCTTGGCGGTCTCCTGGTGGCCCTGGTACACGCGCCTGGTTCGTGGTGTGGCCCACTCCCTGAGCCGCCAGGCGTTCGTGGAGGCCGCCCGCGCTCTGGGCGCACGCGAGCCCAAGATAATGTTCCGGCACATCCTCCCCAATTCGGTAACGCCGATCCTGGTGCAGGCGTCTCTCGACATGGGGACGGTCATCCTCGCGACCACTGGCCTCGCCTTCATCGGCCTCGGCAGCCAGCCGCCGGCCGCCGACTGGGGTCTGATGATCGAGGACGGTAGGGCCCTCCTGCGCAACGCTTGGTGGACGAGCACGTTCCCCGGCATCGCGATCTTCTTGTCCGTGTTGAGCTTCAACCTCGTTGGTGACGCTCTCCGAGACCTGTTCGACCCTAAGGAGTACAGATGAAAAGCGTTCTGAACGAGGCAAGTAGATGAGTCGTCCGTTCGGCTTGGCTGCCGTGCAGATGGCCGTCGAGCCCTGGGACCCCAAGGCGACGGCCAAGAAGATGTCCGTAGTGGCTCACCAGATCGCCTACGCGTTCCCGTGGGTCGACATGATCGTCTACCCCGAACTGACGCTCTCCGCGGCCGCGCAGTTCGGGCGTCCCCCTACCCCTAGAGAGATGTCAGCGTGCCGGGCCGACATCCCGGGGGCCCTCACGGACGACCTGTGCCAACTGGCCAAGCGGCTCGGCCGCTGGCTGGTGCCGGGCTCCCTGTACGAGACCGACGGTGACGCCGTCTACAACACGGCCGTGGCCATCTCGCCGGACGGCGAGATCGTGGCTCGTTACCGCAAGATCTTCCCGTGGTACCCGTACGAGACGGAGTCCACGCCGGGCAACGAGTACACGGTCTTCGACGTGCCGAACGTGGGCCGCTTCGGCCTCTCGATCTGCTACGACATGTGGTTCCCCGAGACGGTCAGGACACTGGCCTGGATGGGGGCCGAGGTCATCCTCCACCCCACGCTGACCACCACCCAGGACCGCGAGCTAGAGACGGTGCTGAGCCGGGCCCACGCGATCACCAACCAGGTCTTCTTCCTCGATGTGAACGCCGTGGGTTCATGGGGTGGCGGCAGGTCGTCACTCGTCCACCCGGACGGCCACGTGCTCCACCACGCAGGTGAGGGCGAGGCGTTCTTCGTTCAGCACATCGACCTGGACGACGTCAAACGGACGCGAGAGGTAGGCACCCTCGGAGTCACGCAGACCTGGAAACAGCTGCGCGACCACGGCATGCGTTTCCCGCCGTACCAGGCGGGGTACGAGCAGGGTGCGGTGTTCGACGAACTTGGGGAGTTGAAGATCCCCTCTCGCTGACTAAGCCACTGGCCAGCAAGTGCAGTAGTGCTCCTACAGCGCGTCAGCGCGACGGCACGTCGCCATGACGCCGCGACGGCACGTCGACACGACGACGCGACGGCACGAAGGCGCCAAGGCACGACGGCGACGGTGCGACGGTGAAGCTAGCCCCTTCAGCCGCCCCGACCATGGCCCTTGGGCGCGGGTGGGCCGTCCTCACCGACGCCGACTCCCTCGTCGCGGGCACCAACGGCGATCCAGGAAGCGGCAATCAGGATGATCTGCGAGACGAGGTTGAACCAGATCATCAGGCCGACGATGGCTGCGAAAGAGGCGATTAGCGGGTTGCGGCCGGCGCCTATGAACAGGCGTCCGCCGAGGATCTTGAGCACGGCCAGGCCCGCGGCGCCGATGAGGACACCACCGATCAGACGCCTGGAGGAGATGCGGATGCCGGCTAGGACCCGGAACAGCGTGGCGAGTGCGGCCGCGTCGAAGAGGAACATCACCAAGAGGCCGACCACGCGCGCCGCGAATTCGGCGATGGACGAATCGAGGTAATTGCGGAACAGGCCTAGCGCCTGCGTAGCGACCAACGTCAGGCCGGCCGACACCAGGATCGCCAGGCCGAACCCCACGGCGAGTCCGACGTCTTTCAGCCTCAGGACGAGCGGATTCGCCTGCTGCCTGGGTAGGTTGAAGATCGTGCGTATGGCGGCACGGCTTGAGGCCAGCCACCCGAGTGCGGTGAGTAACAGCCCGACCAAGGCAACGGCCCCCGTCCAACTCAGCACTCGCCCCTCGAGCAGGACGCTGCGCCTGATGACACCAACGCCGGAGCCGGTGTCGATCAGGCCAGGCACGGCGCGGTCGATGAACTGGAACACGGCGTCCCGCAGCGCCGGTTGGGCCTCGAGAAGTAGGCCGCCGACCGAGAAGCCGATCCATAGGGAAGCGAAGGCCCCGAAGATGGCATGAAACGAGAGCCCTGCAGCCAAGAGTGGTCCTCTGTTCTGGCTGTAGTTCTGCAGCACGCGCACGGGTTTTAGCCGCCGTGCCTTGGCCAACCAAGGTGCGGCCCAGCCCGTTGTGCCGCCAGACCGGCCGCCCGCGTCGGCCTCACCCCTGGGCAGATCGGCCTCGTGTTTCCGCGGGTCATGGGCCATGGGCGCAGGGTACACGGCCGGCGGGCGCCGAACTCCTGGCAGCGCGCACGTCGGCGTGTAGGTGTGAGCGCAGTAGTCGACGCCCAGTTGGTTCTCCTTGCAGCGCGCACGTCGGCGTGTAAGGCCTACTGAACATCGAAGTACGCGGCTTGGTTCGTCGCCCTGCTAAGGACCTTTTGCGGGGCGAGTGGCCCGAATCCCCACCTGCACCTTCTGAACCCGCCGGCGTCAATATCATTGAAGACCATGGCGCGGTTGAGCCGGGGGGAAGCTCTCTTAACGGGTAAGGCGACAAGGCTGGGGCAGGAAACGCGGCAGGAATCCGAAGCGCGGCAGGCATCCGACGCGCGGCGGTGGCCTGAAGGTGCGCAGGCATCTGCCTCGCGGCAGTGGCCTGAAGCAGCGCAGGGATCCCAAGCGCGGCAGCGCCAGCAACTCACGCCCGTCCTCGAGGCGGGGCCGGTGTTAGGAGCGGAACTCGGCTACCGCGACATAGACGACCTGATCGACGGGCCGGTCCTCGATCCTCGCACCCCACGGTGGTGGTTCATCGGCATCGCCATCTCGGGCAGCCTGCTGGTACTCTTCCTGGTCGCCGTCGTCCAGACCATCACGGTCGGCGTCGGCTCCTTCGGCGACACCATCCCCTCTGCCTGGGGCTTCCCGATCATCAACCTGGTGTGGTGGATCGGCATCGCGCACGCCGGCACCCTCATCTCGGCCATCTTGCTACTCACGCGCCAGGAGTGGCGCAGCTCGATCAACCGCTTCGCGGAGGCGATGACGCTGTTCGCCGTAACGTGTGCGGGCATCTATCCGATCCTCCACATGGGTCGGCCCTGGGCGTTCTACTGGCTTGCGCCGTACCCGGATACCTTCGGGCTCTTCCCTCAGTTCCGCAGTCCGTTGGCTTGGGACTTCTTCGCCATTCCGACCTACGCCATCGTTTCGGCGCTCTTCTGGTACGTCGGCCTATTGCCGGACGTGGCAACGCTGCGCGATAGGGCCAGGTCGAACACCGCCAGGCTTGCCTACGGTCTCCTGTCGCTCGGTTGGTGCGGCTCGGCGAAACACTGGCAGCGCTACCGGCGCTCTTACCTCCTCTTGGCCGCCATCGGCACGGCCCTGGTGGTGTCGGTGGAAAGTACCGTCAACTTCGACTTCTCGTTCGCCGGCGTGCCCGGGTGGCACAACACGGCCGGGCCGCTCTACTTCGTTGCGGGCGCGATGTTCACGGGCTTCGCCATGGTCCTCATCCTCGCCATCCCGATCCGCCGCGCTTTCGGTCTCCAACAGGTCATAACCAGCACCCACCTGAACAACTGCGCCAAGCTGATGCTCGCTCTTGGCCTGGTCGTCGTATACGGCCACGCCCTGGAGTTCTTCGACGCGGCTTACAGCGGGAGTGCCGCAGAGCAGTTCGTTGCCGCCAGTCGCGTGAGTGGGCCGTACGGCTTCGCCTTCTGGCTGGCCCTGCTGGCCTTCGTCGCCATCCAGCCACTCTGGTTCCGCCGCTTCCGGACGCAGCCAGGTGTCCTCCTCGTCATCTCGATAATCGTGCTCGTGGGTATGTGGTTCGACAGCTTCATGATCATCGTGGGCAGCCTCAGCCGCGACTATCTGCCGTCTTCGTGGCACATCTACGTGCCCACGTTCTGGGACTACGCGCTCTTCGCGGGCTCGTTCGGCCTGTTCTTCACGCTGTACCTCGTGTTCCTGCGCTTCTTGCCGGTCGTGAACCTGAGCGAGGTCAAGTCTTTGCTACACTATCGTCGTAGGTCCGCGGCAGAGCCCGATCGGCTCTAGGCTCCAGCTTGCGCGAGCCGGCGGCGTAGCTCGATGACGGTCTTGACGATGCGGTCGCACCTCTCGCCGTCGAACGCGAATGCGCCGTTCAGGCCGACGTCCAACGTGCCCGCGAGGCTCGTTCGGAGAAGCTTGCGAGCGCGGAAGGCGCGGGTGCGCACCGTGCCCACCGGTATCCCGAGGGCCTCGGCGACGTCCCTGGCGCTGAGCCCCTCCACCTCCCTCAGCATGAAGACGGTGCGGAACTCATCGGGTAGTAAGTCGATCTGCTGCTCGATGAGGCCGCGAACCTGGGCTCGCTGGGCCGACTGCTCCGGGCCATCACCGGGTTCATCGGCCAGCGCCAACTGCATCTTCGGATCCTTTGAAGTCATGACATCTTCCAGGGGGATGGTGCGCACTTTGGCGCGGCGCAGCCGGCCCAAAGCCTCGTTGGTGACGATCCGCACCAGCCAGGTCGAGAGTTTGCTTTCCGCTCGGAACGAGTCTAGCGCCAACCAGGCGCGCAAGAACGCATCCTGGACAGCCTCCTCGGCCCCCTCGTCGCTCTTGAGGATGCTGCGGGCCGTGCGGAACAATAGTTGGTTATGGCGGCGCATGATCGTCTCGAACGCTGCCTCATCACCTGAAGCGGCGCGCGCGACGAGCTCCGCTTCAGGCTCTTCCGTGACGACAGGGGTTCGCAAGGCTTGCGTCTGAGAAACGATGGGCATGGCCTCCATCCGAGCCTTGTTGCCACTCCAGCCCAGGCTCCGCGGTAGAACGGTACTCGCCCCCATTATCAGCCCAGGAACCTCTCCGGAAACGCCGCGATGAGACCGTTCGTCAACGCGTCGGCCAGCATCATCATGTGCGCTTCGGCCTTGCCGTACTCGGCGATCCCCTCCGCGTAACGGCCCTCGAGCAGTGCCGTGGCGTAGACGAGTGTGGTGTCGATATGACCCTTGAGCATCTCACGCACGGTCGCCTGCGGCCAGTACGAGTTCGCTCCCGCCAGGAAGTCCGCGATCTCCTGAGCGTTGGCGTAAGCCACGGCGATGGCCGCGTCGGTTGCCGCCGCGTCTCCCGCCTTGGCCGCCTTCACTACTTCGACGGCGGCGCCTATGTGCGCCTGCAGCAGGTCGGTCAGGGAAGCGCCGGCATCTTCGCCGTAGAACGGCTTTATGGCGTTACCGATATCCACCTGGTTGTTCATCAGCCGCTCCGCCGTGGCCTCGAACGACGGCGACTCCGTCGCGAACGCAGTAACCGCGGCAAACGTCCACTCCATATGCTGCGCCCACAGTTCTCGCATGGCGTTGTTGAGCGAGAGCGCGCTGGCGCTGCCTATGACCGGGCTGGCATCAGCAGGATGATCGTTGTGAGCAAGGGCATGAGGGGCGCCGAACGCAAGAAAGAGGACGGCGACCGCTACGGCCGAGATGGCTAGGAACCGAGCGGGGAACCGCTCTAGGGTGAAAGTACGCAACACGACAACCTCCAGGGTCTAGGAATGACCAGTGAACGAAACTCCTGCACGAGGCCCTGATGCCTCGTTGCCGCTCGCTCTATTCCGTTAGATGCACCGAGCGGCCGAAGCGTTCCCGGAGGACGAAGGGGCGGGTGCGGGTAACATTGTCTACCCGCTCAGCAGCGCACGGTTTGCTCCGTTGAACGTCGGCCAGGTGGGCTGGAGGGGAGGTAACCGGTGCAGCCACGTGAAACGTGAGGCGCCGCATGTTCTCCGGAGTTGACCGGACCTCTATGTCTGATATCTTCGCTTACCACCGTTGTGTGCTCCGAACGCGAAATTGCACCGCCGATCAACGGCAAGATGAACTAACACACATGAGCAAGCTATGTAAGAAGACCGTCATCATGCTTCGCTACCATGGTCGCAAGATAGCGTTACGGAGGGCACGATGGACACTTTCAATCCTTTCAGGTTCGATGGCAGGATCGGGCGGCTTCAGTACTTCGGTTTCGGTGTGATCTGGGGCGTGATCTTCTTCGTCATCTCATTGTTCATTGGTATCGGGGCTGACGATTATGGGAATGTCGGCGCCGGCGGTTCACTCGCTATCGTTGGACTACTGCTCACCTATTCCATTGCCGTAGTCAGCTACGGCGTCCGGCGGTTGCACGACTTCGATAAGAGTGGCTGGTGGTACCTGCTGACGTTCGTGCCGCTCGCGAACGCCGTGATGGCGTTGGTCCTGTTGTTCGCTCCTGGAACCCCGGGGGAGAACCGCTACGGTTATCGGGACACCGAGCGGGCAGCTTCGACCGTTTGACCGGAGATCTGAAGGCCCGCAAGTGCCTGGACGTGAACCGCTTGAAGGGCGAACTCGACGACAGCAGTCTTCGGACTCGCCGGCGCCCGCTAGAGCAACTCTTCGACGTCGCCGACCAATAGCAACTCCTCCTCGCCGCGGCTTGCGCTGAGACACTGCCTAGCACGGATTGTGTCGTCACTTGATACCGTGTTCACATGGCGAGTTCGTCCGGCCGCGTCAATATCGTCTTGGACGCTGAATACGCTGAGAAACTGCGCATTCTGGCGGCCAGAACTCACGTCAGCCCGGGCACGTTGGCGCGGGCTCTGCTCTCGTCGGCCCTGGACGAGGCAGATCCGTCGCCGCGAAACGTCTCCGCGTTGCTGGATGACATCGACGGCGCGTTCGCCAAAGCTCAAGCCGGCTTGGAAGACGTAGCGAAGGGGCGCATGGTCCCGCTCAGTGAGATCTAGGACTAGGACCTGTGTCAAACCGGTCTTGAGGCCGGTGGCCTAAAGTCCGCTCACTCGTACAGGCTTGGTTTCCCGTGGCGACACAGTGCCGTTCCCAACTTGCCCAAAGTCGTTTTCTCCCCAGCCCCACAGACTGCCGTCCTCCAGCAAAGCCAACGAATGGCCATAGCTGGTGTCATGCTCACGACGTTCGATATTCCGATAATCGGCGCCGGCCGGTACCGATCGGCAAGGTCTTCATCGGCCAACTGCCCCCAGTTGTTCCTTCCACAGGCCTGTACGGTGCCGTCCGTCAGTACCGCCAAGGCGTGGTACCAACCAGAAGCGACGCTCTTCACATTCGACAACCCTGGAACCGGCTCCGATTCGTGCCCGTACCTTCGCGAGAAGAAGTATGGTCGGCCTCGACTCAACTCTTAAGCATGGCACCGCGAAGGACAGCGGTGGAACCTGAACTATCGCCGGTGAGAGCCACAGCGTCATCCATTAGCGGCCTCGCTAACGACCTCAGCCAAAGACCGATCTTCCGACCTCACTGGCCGCTGCAGCATGATGTAGAACTGCTCCCTACCGAAGATCGCCTCAGCGTCGAAGTTGACCATGTTGAACCCCGCGGCCCCAAGCACCTCCAACACGCGGAAGAAGCTCCGCCCACGCTTTATGTCGACCTCATTCACGTACCCATGATCGACCTGAGCATGGCTCTCGCCCTTCAGGAATCCGATCCGTACCAGAACGAACTCGTTCACTCGACAACTCCTCCTTGACCAAGACTGGCCTTTTCCACCAGGCTACCGGAGTTGCGGCGATCGGCGGGACTCGTTCAGAAGATGAGCGGGTGCAAAGAGCCCGGCGTCACGATGGACGCCCTGTTCTTTACATACCCGCCGGCCCGGCCCGCCGGTACGCGAGTCGTACCTCTTCACCGCGTGAGTTCTTACCGCTCGTCGTGAACGTATCGGGAGTCTGAAACGTGACTCGGAACGTGCGGATGATGTCCTCCGGCTTCGCGGGCTGGCAGCTACCCCGCACGCACATCTGGGGCGAGTGGTTCGTCACCTGCAACAGAACCATGCCCTCCGGCGAGACGGTGAAAGTCCCCTCGTATAACGCCACCGGCTTGCCATCTTGGGAGAAGTCGTGGCGCCACGAGCCGTTCGCTCCGAAGGTAGAGAACACCGTGAACGTCAGGCTGGCATCGATCTTCTGTTCGGCCTGCCACACCCCCGTTAGGTTCGAGGCCGACACCGGTGCGGTCGGCGCACCTCCTCCTAGCGGATTTGCCCCCGGCACCGGCGGGAAACCACCACCGGCAGGCGGCACCGGCGGGAAACCACCACCAGCTGGCGGCGGCGGGAAACCACCACCGGTAGGCGGCATCGGCGGGAACCCACCACCAGCTGGCGGCGGCGGGAAGCCGTCCCCAGCTGGCGGCGCCATCGGCGGCACCGCACTCGGAACGCCGAATCCCGGGACCTGCGAGCTGCCGCCGGCAGCCGCGCTTCGGCGGTACACCGTCTGCTCGCCCGATTGAGTATCCGTGGCCACGATCGTGTCGGCGTCCTGAAAGTACACCTGATCAGCCCCGCTGCTATCGGCCATCAGGTTGTCCTGGCACTGACCTCTGAAACAGACTTGGGGAGAGCGACTCGTCTCCTGGTACTGCAAGACCCCGTCTTGCGAGAAGGTGTAGGGCCCGCCGAAGTACGCGAGTGGTTGTCCCTCCGCCACGAAGTCCACCCGCCAAGTGCCGCTGGCGTCTAGCTTGAGTTCGATCGTGAACGGCGTACCGTCATCGAACTGGTCTTCGGTTCGCCAAGTGCCCGTTATGTCACCCTGCTGTTGCCCAAGCGGCCCGGGCATCGCCTGCTGGGGCGGGGCAGCTGGTTGCGGCAAACCCCCACCTCCTCCGGGCATCCCAGGTTGGTTGGCGTCCGGAGGCGCGGGCGGGTAAGGTACCCCGCCTCCCGCCGGAGGAGTTTGTATGCGGTGAGCCTGGTACTGCTCATACGAGCCTTGTTGCGGCTGACCCGTTGCATCGACCTGGAACAGCCAGATGAGGAGTGTGGTGTCGTCCGGCTGAAGCTGAGCCGCGAAGCCGTGCACCTCTCCGTCCAGGAAGAATGTGCCCTGGGCGTTCCGCTGGTCGCTGACGATATTGAGCGGCAAGGGCGCGGCCTGACCCTGCAACACTCCCGTAAGCCGGCCGTCAGCTTGTTGTTCGAAGATCACCCGGAAACCGATCTCCGTCTCCTGCCATGCACCGACGAGCGGATGTTGTGCCGCCGCAGCAAGCGGCAACGCCAGGATGGCTAGCAATATGAGCGTCCTACCAGGGGTCGTGCGCATGGTCGCCTCCTGCCCTACAGATAAGGCGAGAGCCCTTAAACCTGAGTTAAATCAGGTTTAGCACCATCGCTGGTTGCAGCTTCTACCGGAGCCGCACCCAACTCGCTAATGGCATGCGGTTGGCCGCGTCCGAACACGTGCTCGGACGCTTACCCGAAGCGCAATTCGTCGGCCAACCGCTGCGCGTACCCCGGCTCGATCCACCACGACACCGCCACTTCCCACGCCAAACGTGCCCTCTCGACCCGGATTCGCTTCACGCGGCCGTCCAGGCCCGAGAGTGGCACCTCATCCAAGAGGGCAACGTCAGCCCGCCCGCTAGCAACTCACCACTCCTGCTAGGCACGAAGCCTGGCACCACGAAGCCCATCCTCCGGGCGACACCCTGCACCGCTCCAAGCCAGTTGATCGCTTCGCTGCTACGGGGGCCCCGTTTGGCTACTAGCTTCTCACCGTCGCGCTCGACCAGTAAGGAGCCGTTTCGGTTCCCGCCGACAAGTTGTCTGATGATGCGACAGTCGCCCCATGGCCGCAGTCGGTGCTCCCAGGAGCCTGACGGGTTCACGCGCCTCAAGGTACGTGCCTTCTCGAACACCGCCGGCCCAAGCCGGCCCTGACGGCTGTAACACCTATGGCTGACGCCCACCCGTCAACCTGGCATCCAGCCGCACCCGCTCCTGCCTGATGACCTCGAGGCGTTCGGCCTTCGGATGTAGCGGGTTTATCAGCACGTTCAAGTCATAAGGCATCACGAAGCTGGGCGCGAGTAACGCCAGGCTCCGTTTCTCGCGTAACCACGCCGTGCCGTACTCACGCGTGAGAAGCTCGGGGTCGTCACCGGGGGCGTCTTCGCGAAGCCGCAGGAGCTGTTCCGCCGACACCGTCTCGACGTCGTCCGGCAGATCGATCTCGATAAGCGTGCGCTCGCCGAAGTCGCTGGGCTGAACCAAGTGGGCAATCGTCTCGAGCGCGGCCAGGCTGGCGTTGGCCGCCGCGTATAGCACGGGGTGGCCCGGTTCGTTCCAGCGGTTGGCGGCAACCCGGCCGCCCGCCCCGTCGAGCGGATCGAAGCCCGGCGCCCGGGCGTAAGGGGCACTATGCGGGTAAATCCGCCACGCCCGCAAGCTAGTAGGTTCCGTACTCGATCTGCAGCAGCTTGTTCTTGACTCGCTCGTAGCCCTTGACGGTCTCGAGCAGGTCGATGGGACGCTCGCCGCCCAGCGAGAGAACGGGCGAGGTGAGCCACTCGCGCGCCTTGGCTTCGCTGCCGAGCACGCGTTCGCCCAGGTCGAGCAGGGAGTCGAGCATCTCGACCTTGGCCGACTCAGCGTCCTCGAGCCTGCCCCTTTGGGCCCGGCGCTGGTAGGTGCGGAAGCTGACGCCGATGTACTCGGCCATCTGCTCGTTGGTGGCGCCCAGGCGCTCGCGGACGCTCTCCGAGAACTCGAACGGCCGCTCGGCGAAGACGGTGGTCGCCCGCTTCGCCGCCGCGCTTCGTTGCCCGCTTGTGATGCTCGTCATGATCGTCGCCCGCCTCCCTTCCGTCAATGTGACGCATCATTATACGTCACTCTTGCACCGTAAACTCGGAGCGCCCGTCCAGCAACGCGCTGCCGCCATGGCTCGTCTCCACGCGCGACGGTTCGAGGCGCTCCAGGATCCGTTCGCTACGCGCCGCCTGGCCACGGTCGACGGAGTACAAGTGCCCCAGGTGATGAAGTTCGCCCTTCCGCGCTTTGAACAGGTCTCCTGCGAGCAACACGCCGTCCTGCTCGTGCTGGTACACGACGTGACCGGGTGTGTGCCCGGGCGCCAGCCACGGCGTCAGGCCGCCGAGAGGTTCGAGTGTCCCATCCGCGCGCTCGAGCAACGCCCGCGCGAGTCCCTTGTGGGAAGGCTGAAATAGGCGGCTTATGCGCGGGTAGGCGCGCTCCCCTTCCAGGAAAGGCAGCTCGAGGCGGTGCGCGTATACGGGCACGTGCCACTCACGCGCGATCAGCGGTGCGCCGCCGGCATGATCCGGGTGCCCGTGCGTCAGCAGGACGCGCTGCAAAGGGCCCGCCTCAACCGCCTCGACGGCCGTTAGCAGGTCGTGGGCCATGAACCAGAACCCGCTGTCGACCAGGGTGAGTCCGCCCGCGTCAGCCACGAGCCACACGTGCACGGCGGTGAACCGCGACAACCGCACCTGCCAGATGTGCGGCGATATCTTCTCGAGCCTCGTTGGCCACGTCGTCAACGGCATTCCCTAGAGCGTAATCGTCAAACGCGGCTTCGGACGTTCCGAACTGCCTTAAGAAACGCAAGACCGAGGATAGGGTCAAGCCGGGCAGGAACAACGCGCCCACGTCGAGTTGACGCTGGCGGCAGCATCTGACCACGAAAGTTCGAGGTACTCGTCGAGCGCCTCGTTGACGACCTGGTTCAGCGACTTGTCGTGGGTCATGGGGTAGACCGACGCGCGTCGATGATGCTCTTGGCCAACGCGAACGTTGAACGTACCCTTGAAGGGCTCGTCGGGCATCGTCCCAAGTTCTCGGCAAGTGGCGAGGTAATCGTCTACAGCTTCCTCGAAGGCTCCCTCGAGCGTCGCAACATCCGTACCTTCAAACGTGATCAGGCTGCGCACATGTTCGATCTTCCCGTAGAACAGGTGATCTTCGGCGCTGTATTGCACCGACCCGAGATAGCCTTTGTGCTCCATCATGTTCCTCATATCAATCCCTCCCTCGTAAGCGTGTCGAGTACAAGTTCGACTTGGTAGGCCTTCAGCTCATTGCCAGGATGTGGCTTGTGACGGCTGATCATCCCGGCGGCCTCGTGCATGAATCGCCACCTCGAGCCCCCTGTCTTGCCGCGCTTGATTTCGCTGTACCCAAGTCCCTTGAGCAGCGTCTCCACCTCGTTCCACGTGAGCTCACCACGAGGTTGTCCTTTACCGTTCTTAGCCCAACTCGCTTTCTTACTCGTCGACGGGAAACTCGCGCCTGTTCTCGCAAGAGCCAGATACTAACGACCCGATTAGGATTCACGCTCACTCGCGCAAGTAAAGGGCGTTCAACGTGAAGTGGTAGCCGCGCGCCGTCTTCACGTGCACACGTTCGGTCGGGAGAAGCGTCTTCAGGCCGTGGCGCGCGAAGTCCGCGTCCAGATCTTCGGGTTTGGGCAGCGTCATGCGGCGGTCCTCGGAGCCGTAACCCTGCCACACGTCACGCTCTCCCGGCACGGGCGTCAGCGGACGGCCGGCGGGCTGGGAACCGGGCCCGAAGTTGGCTACCAGGCAGAGGCCGCCGACCCGGAGCACGCGAGCCGCTTCGGCCAGCGTGGCATGCCACTCCGCGGAATCCTGTGCGTCCTGGAACACGCCTAGTGCCAGGACCAGGTCGAAACTGGCGTCCGCTTCAGGGCGCAGGTCACGCATCTCGCCGACGCGGACGCGCCGTGTGGCCTCCTGCGTGCCTAGCACCTCGCTCAAGAGTTCGCGCGTCTTCGCCACCATGGCCGCTGACGCGTCGACGGCCCAGACGTCGGCGCCCCAGCGCGCTAGCCACACTGTGTTGCGGCCGCCGGCGCAACCGATGTCCAGAACGCGTGGCGAGGCCGGCGGGGCCCACTCCCTAAGGACGTCGGCGTAAGGCCCCTCGCCCGCGAACAGGGCCAGCAGTCTACGGTCGGGCGGCCGTGCAGCGAAGCGCTCGACGACCTCGGCGCTCTCCCACATGGATGCCGGGTTCATGAGGAACATTGTGGCACCGCCCGTCAGATCGACCCGTGACGGTGCGGGTGTCGAGCGCTTGGGCGACGAGTCAAGCGGCGGCCTTCAGCCATCGGCTTACCCCTAACACGATCAGTCCCTGCCCAACCAGGTAGGTCAGCGTGATGAGCGAGTCCGGCAAGCGGACGACAGGATGGCCCGCCACGACCGGGTCGGTTGCATTCGCTGGATAGCATTATCGCGCTTAGGTCGTGCGGACTAGCGCGAGATCGCGTTGCCGGCCGAGCAGGCCGAGGGGTCCTATACCAACGTGAAAGCTGAGCATGCAATTCCTGTAGACCGCTCCTACGATGGTCTTGAGGAGGTTTATATGACTCAAGTTCAGCAGCTAGCAACCTTCGTCGGTAAGGCGAATTACCACATGCTTTCGCCTCAAGCCGTTGCACAACTAAAAATCCGTGTCCTAGATAGCCTCGCATGTGCGATCGGTGCACTGGATGGACCGCCGGTGCGCGCCATCGCCGAGATGATCGACGAGTTCGGTGGCAAACCGCTCAGCACACTCATCGGCGGCGGCAAGACCGCCCCCGACCGGGCCGCGCTCTATAACGGCGCCCTGGTGCGCTACCTCGACTTCAACGACAGCTTCCTGGCGCCGGGTGAAACGTGCCACCCGAGCGACAACGTCGCGCCGGTGCTGGCGGCCGCCGAGTACGCGGGCGCGAGCAGCAAGCAGTTCCTGACGGCCCTGGCCGTCGCGTATCAGGTGCAGACCCGCTTGTCCGAAGTGGCGCCGGTGCGCGACAAGGGCTTCGACCATACTGTCCAGGGTTCCTACGCCGCGGCAGCGGGCGTGGCCAAGGCGCTCGGGTTGGACGACGCCAGGACGGCCAACGCCATCGCCATAGCCGGCACCGCCCTCAACGCCCTGCGCGTAACGCGCACCGGGGCGCTGTCGAACTGGAAGGGCCTGGCGTACCCGCACACCGCGTTCGGCGCCACTCACGCGGCCTTCCTGGCGGCCCACGGCATCACCGGCCCCGCCGAGGTGTTCGAGGGCAACAAGGGCTTCATGGACTCCATCAGTGGGCCGTTCGAGATCGATTGGTCCAAGGAAGACCTCGAGATGGTGACGCGCACCATCATCAAGAAGTACAACGCCGAGATCCACTCCCAGGCGGCCATCGAGGGCGCCCTGGAGCTCAAGGAGAAGCACGGCTTCACGGCCGATCAGGTCGAGCGCATTGACATCGACATCTTCGACGTCGCCTTCAACATCATCGGCGGCGGCGAGGAGGGCGACAAGACCATCGTTCGCAACAAGGAAGAGGCTGACCACAGCCTGCAGTACATGGTGGCAGCGGCGCTGCTCGACGATCAGGTGCTGCCACCGCAGTACGCGCCCGAACGCATCGTCGCCGACGACGTGCAGCAGCTCCTCCACCGCGTGAAGGTGCGGGCGACTGATGAAATGAGCAAGCGCTTCCCCGCCGAACACGCCTGTAAGGTAACGATCCACCTCACGGATGGGCGCCACTTCGTGGTCGACAAGCACGACTACGAGGGCTTCACCACCAACCCGATGAGTTGGGACACCGTGCGCAACAAGTTCGACTACCTGAGCGCGCCCCACGCCGGCCAGGAGCTGCGTGACGCCATCGCGGCGGCAGTCTTCGACCTCGAGAACGTGCCGCTTCCCGACCTGATGAAGCTTCTCGCGAGAGTCGGCGCCATCACCAACCGTAACGAGCGGCCGGCAGAGCCTGCCGCCGCCCGCTGAGGACGAACGGAAGAACGAGGAGACCAGTATGAACAGCAACTTCGCATTCCTCAACATGAACGAGCGCTCCGGCAAGCCACGCACCACCGGCCTCACCGAGATCCGCGGGGCGTACTACAGCCCCATGGGCAAGCGCTACCTGGCCGACGTGCTGGAGACCATGCACCCCTACGTCGACTCGCTCAAGTTCGCGGGCGGGTCGTTCACCCTCTACCCCGACCAGGCCCTCGCGGACGTCGTCAAGACCGCCCATGACCATGACGTCATGGTCTCGACAGGCGGCTTCATGGAGTACGTGCTAACCCAGGGGAACGACGCGGTGGACGCGTACATCAAGGCGTGCAAGAAGGTGGGCTTCGACATCATCGAACTCTCCACCGGCTTCATAACGCTGCCGACCGACGACTGGCTGCGCCTGGTCGAGAAGGTACAGAAGGCCGGGCTCAAGGCCAAGCCGGAGGTGGGCGTCCTGTTCGGCGCCGGCGGTGACACGCCGGAAGAACAGATGGAGGAGAACCTCCAGGACCCCGAATGGGCCATCAGCCAAGCCGAGCGCTTCATCGACGCGGGCGCCTACCTCATCATGATCGAGTCGGAGGGCATCACCGAGAACGTCACCCGGTGGCGCACCGACGTGGTGGCCAAGGTCATCAACCGCCTGGGCCTCGAGAAGGTGATGTTCGAGGCCGCCGACCCGCAGGTCTTCGCCTGGTACGTGCAGAACTACGGCCCGGAGGTCAACCTGTTCGTCGACCACAGCCAGATCGTGCAGCTCGAGACGCTGCGGCGCGGCATCTGGGGTACCGACAAGCTGTGGGGGCGGGTCATCACCTACAAGGGTTAGTGGGAGGTCCGATCGGCGGGACCAGTACGAGTTTCGGTTCCGCCATCGGTCGAGTTTCGGCCCTACGCTCGTGCGCACCCGAGGAACCCTCTCGGGTGCGCACTTTTCACTCGCCCTTCAAAGCAACTGCAGCGTATATGTCTTTACGGCCGTAGCGGGACGGGCGCCTCCCCAGAGCCCGCGGCTCGCCCAGGCCGGCCTTTCGCGCTATCTGCGAGAAGCGGCCCGGCGGTACCGGGAACGGCACCCACGGCGTGCCCTTGGTTTCGTCGTACTCCACGAGCAGGAACGAGCCACCGGGGCGCAGCCAGCGGGCTACCTGCCCGACCACTCGCTCCTGGTCGCCAGAGTCCACGAAGTGCAGCGAGTTGGCCATGATGACCCCGTCGAGGTCCGAGAACGGCAGCGGCCGCGTGAAATCGGCAACGATGGGAACGATCCGAGCCCCTGCCGCCGGCGACGCACCCACGGCCGCCGGTAGCTCGGCGGCGACCCTGTCGACGGCGAAGACAACTCCGCCTGCCCCAAGTAGCCGGGCCAGTGCACGTGTGAACGTGCCGGAACCGGCACCCAGGTCGGCCCACGTGCCATGCCTACCGGTCACGCCACCCCCGATCAGCTGTGCCGCGTCCGAGATCTCGATGCCGTCAAGCGTACCCGAGAGCCATTGCAGGCCGAAGCGAACTACAATCGGCCATCTCTACCGGAGGTACGTGACATTGATGGATGCTTCCCGACTGATCGACGAGCGGATCCAGGCCCTGGCCGATTGGCGAGGGGATGCGTTGGCCACGGTCCGGCGCCTGATCCACGAGGCCGACGCTGCCATCACGGAGGACGTCAAGTGGGTCAAACCGAGCAACCCCTTGGGGGTGGCGGTCTGGTCGCACGACGGCCTCGTATGTACCGGCGAGGTCTACAAGGACAAGATCAAGCTGACGTTCGCGCACGGGGCAGCGCTGGCCGACCCACAACGGCTCTTCAACTCCAGCCTCGGCGGTGGCACGCGCCGCGCCATCGACATCCGGCAAGGTGAGGAGTTGAACGCCGAGGCGTTCAAGGCGCTCGTCGGGGCCGCGGTCGCGTACAACGTCGGCTGAGCCGGCTGAAGTTCGATGACCACCGTTCTGCGCTGGCCGCACTTGACCGGCGGTGGACGACCGCGTCCGAGGCGGACCGGTACTTCGCCCCGGTTCCGCTAACCCGCCCGTACCCTGGCATCCGGCAGGAACACGACGAACAGGCCGAGGATCGGCAACCAGGCGCAGACCCGGTACACGAGTTCTATGCCGTGGGTATCGGCAAGCCCCCCTAGTAACGCTGCTGCGATCCCGGCTGCGCCGAAGGCCAAGCCGTAAAGCAGGCCCGAGACCATGCCGACGCCGCCCGGCAACAAGTCTTGGGCATAGACCACGATAGCGGGGAAAGCCGACGCCATGATGACGCCGATGATGACGCTGAGAACGATCGTCCAAGGGAGGTTCACCCATGGCAGCAGCAGGGTGAACGGCAAAGCGCCGAGCACGCTGCCCCACAAGACCAGCTTGCGCCCGTAGCGGTCACCGAGCGGCCCGCCGATAACGGTGCCCACGACCACCGCCGCCATGTAGACGAAGAGCAGTAACTGAGAGTCGCGGATCGTGACGTCGAAGCGCTCGATGAGGAAGAAGGTGTAATAGCTGCCGAGGGCGGCCCCGTATACGGCTTTGGAGAAGGTCAGAATCACTAGGATCAGGACGGATGCCCGGATGCGGCCGCGGCTGGCGCCGGCGAGGACCGCCCGGCTGCGGTTCAGGAGGTTCGCGAGGTGCCCGCGGTACCAGTTACCCACCCTGAACAGTACGAACATGGCCAGCACGGCCACCAGCGAGAACAGGCCGATGCTGCGTTGCCCGAACGGCAGGACGATGAACGCCGCCAACAGCGGGCCCAGTGCGGAACCGAAGTTACCGCCGACCTGGAACACTGATTGGGCCAAGCCCGGCCGCATGCCGGCGGCCATCCTCGCGACCCGTGAGGCTTCCGGGTGAAAGACGGCGGAGCCCAGGCCCACCAGTGCCGCCGCCGTGACGAGCAGCGCGAAGTTGGTGGCCACGGCGAGCAACAGCAGGCCCGTCAGGGTCGAGCCCATGCCGATGGCCATGGAGTAGGGCAATGCGCGGCGGTCGGCGACGATACCGACTACTGGCTGGAGCAACGACGCGGTGGACTGGAAGGTGAGCGTCAGGAGGCCGATCTGCCCGAAGCTGAGCCCGAAGTCGTCTTTCAACATCGGGTAGATGGCAGGCAGCAACGACTGCATGAGGTCGTTCAGGAAGTGCGAGAAGCTGATCGCCGCTATCACGGTGAAGACCGTGGCGGGTATGGCGCTGGTCCTGATGGCGTTATCGGTTGACAACCGGCACTCCAGTCCAAACCTCGGGGCGCGAGCTTCTCGTCGCGCCCCACTCTGCTCTCAGGAATCTACCGCGCCGTCCACCCCAGATCGATACTATGAACGCTCCCCGTCACACCCCACGCGGCTTCCGATACCAGGTAGCTCACGAGGCCCGCAACGTCCTCGGGTTCCAACAGCCGCTTGACCGCCACGTTCTCCAGGAAGACCTTGGCCTCGACCTCTTGGGGCGCGATGTTGCGGGTGCGTGCCTGATCGAGAATCTGTGCCTCCACCAGGGGCGTGCGCACGTATGCCGGCGCAACGACGTTGGCGGTTATGCCGTGCTGGCCGCCCTCCAATGCCGCCACGCGGGCAAGGCCGACCACGCCGTGCTTGGCGGAAACGTACGCTCCCTTGAAGGGGCTGGCCGTCAGGCTGTGCGCGCTGCCCATGTACACCAGGCGGCCGTTGCCGCTGCGTTTGAGCGCCTCCCAGGCGTACTTGGTAAGCAGGAAAGGGCCCGTGAGCATGAGGGCGAGCATGTCGTCCCAGCGGTCCTCCGGAAAGTCGGCAAGGGAGTCGATGTGCTGATACCCGGCGTTGATCACCGCCACGTCCAACGCGCCGGCTGCCTCGACCGTGCCGGCAACCGCGGCGGCGCAACCGGCGCGCGTCGCCAGGTCGGCAACGACGTGACGGCAGCCGAGCCTGCCGGCCACTTCCGCGGCAGCGGCCTCGTTCCGGTCGGCGATCACGACGCTCAGGCCGTCCGCCACCAGCCTCTCGGCACACGCAGCGCCTATGCCGCTCGCCCCGCCCGTCACTAAAGCTGTTCGGTCGGCCATGGTGGGTCGATTTTACGTCCGTTCTCGCGGTGGATGCACGAACCGGTTCCTCACGCCCGTTACCGCCAGCCGCCTCTCTCCAGCCCTTCTCGCACCCCCTTGTGGTCGGCATCGGTGGGTGGCGGGCTCACCACCTGAAAGGTGATCAGGCGCGTAGTCGCCTTGACGCCCCGCGTGTGCCCGGCGGCCATGAAGGCGATGGCGCCCGGTTTCAGTGCCTTGTCGCCGCTCTCGGTGGCCAGCACTCCCTCCCCCTCCAGCACCACCAGCGCGATGTCGACCCCCGGGGCGTGCACGGGGATGAACTGGCCGGCCTCGAAGGCCACGACCATGCCTTGCAGGTGAGCGCCCCGGCCGAAAGGTGTGGCGGTGAAGCCCTCGGCACGGAAGTGGGCGGATTCTGAATAGTGTTGGTGGAAGGTGGCGGCAAGCTCGTTTGTCATGCAGCACGGTAGGCCCACCTCGGGAGCGCCGCAATGACCTGCATCATTTCGGACCATGGGTGCGGGGGCGCAAGTAATCCACGTCCCGGCCCCTCGCCCTACTGCGCCGCGACTTTCGGCGGACCTGCCTGCCCCGCCAACTCCAGCATCACTCGCTCCAGCACGTCTACCGCGAGCAGGTACTCCCGCAACACCAGGCGCTCCTCAGGCGTGTGGTCGAGGTTCGAATCACCCGGTCCGTAGGCCACCATGGGAGCGTTCCAGTGGGGCGCCACCACGTTCATGTCTGAAGTGCCGGTCTTGAGGCTCGGCCGAGGGCTGCCGCCGACGCTGCGGATGGCGACTCGGAAGGCCCGGGCGAGTTCGCTGCCGCTATCCGACCGGTAGGCGTCGAGCGGTGCCGTGAGGTCCACGGTGACACCGCTGGGCAGGGGCAGCCCGGCGATGGCGCCTGCCAACGCTGCTCCGCTCCAGCGAGGCGGCAGCCTCAGGCTGACGCGGGCGCGGCACCACTCCTCGAGACCGTCGCCGCCCGACTCCATGGCTATGAGCGACACCTGCAGACGCTCGAACAGCCTCTCCACGCCAAGGTTGTCGCGGTTCACCCAGTCGCGCAGACCAGTGAACGCGTCCACGGCGGCCTCGGCGGCCGTGGTTTCCTCCCGCGAGGAATGCGCGCCCCTGCGCACTGCCGTGTACGTAACCCCGAGCCGCCCCTTGTAACCGAGCGTGTATCGCTCCCAGCCGCTCGGCTCGCCCACGATCACGAGGTCGGGCACCTGGTAGGCGGCTGTGGCGTAGTGCGCGCCGCGGCTGCTGGGTGCTTCCTCCTCGACCGCCCCGATGAACGTGAAACTCAAGCGCTCCCACACGCCCACGGGCAGGCGCGTGGCCGCCACGAGCGCGGCGCACAGGCTGCCCTTGGCGTCCACGGACCCGCGGCCGTGAAGCACGCCGTCCTCCACTCGCACCGGGATCTCGCCGGGCACCGTGTCCATGTGCCCCAAGAAGGTCACGTTGAGAGGCCCCTTACCCCACACGGCCACCGCGTTGCCGACGGGGTCGACGAACGCGTCGCGGGCCCAGCCGCGGGCGGCCGCCACCAGGAGCTCCGCCACGCCCCGCTCGTGGCCCGAGGGGCTGGGGTTGGCCACCACCCCGGTGAGCAGCCTCACCGCCTCGTGGTCCGTGAGGCCGCGGCCCGGCTCAAGGCCCGCGGACACGTGACCGCCTTTCGCCACCCCTGGCCGCGACCGGGTAGTGCTCACGCGGCCAGCTCCTCTGCCACCAACTCGACGGCGCGGTCGACCTCGGCGGCGCTCACGACGAGGGGCGGCAGGAACCTCACCACGGTGGCGCCGGCGGCCACAGTCAACAGTCCGCGTTCCCGCAGCCCCGCCACCACCGGCCCTACCCGCTCGCGCAGCTCCATGCCGACCATGAGGCCGCGGCCGCGCACGTCTCGCACCCTCGGGCTGTTCAACGCCAGCAGGCCCGCCATCAGCCGCTCGCCCATCGCGGTCGCGTTGCGCAGGAGGTCGCGCTCCTCGATCTCGTCCAGCACCGTCAACGCGGCAGCGCATGCGAGCGGGTTGCCGCCGAAGGTGGAGCCGTGCCCACCCCGAGGCATGGCGCGAGCCACGGTGTCCGTCATCAGCGTGGCCCCGATCGGCACCCCGCCGGCCAGCCCCTTGGCCAGAGTGACCAGGTCGGGGACCACCCCCATGCCTTGGGCGGCCAAGAACGTGCCGGTTCGGCCCACGCCGCACTGCACCTCGTCGAACACGAGCAGCGCGCCGTGTGTCCGCGTGAGGTCGCGGGCCCGCTCGAGGTAGCCCGGGGGTGCCACGTGGACGCCGCCCTCCCCCTGGATCGGTTCCACGAAGAACGCCGCCGTGGAGCCGTCGATGGCCGACTCCAGCGCCTCCAAGTCGCCGAAGGTCACGAACTCTGCCTCCCCAGGGAGCGGCTCGAAGGGGCGGCGGTAGCCCGCCTCCCAGGTAAGGGCCAGGGAGCCGAGGGTCCGCCCAGCGAAGCCGCGCTTGGCTGCGACGACCCGGGTGCGTTGGGTGGCAGCGCGCGCCCACTTGATGGCCGCCTCGTTCGCCTCGCTGCCGGAGTTGGACAAGAAGGCACGCTCGAGCGGCGCGCCGACGACCCGGAAGAGGCGCTCGAGGAACTCGGCCCGCACGTCGTTCGCCTGGCTCTGCGGGCAGACGATCAGCCGCTCGGCCTGCCTGGCGATGGCGGCCGCGAGCCGCCGGTTGCCATGCCCGACGCTGGCGATCCCTATCCCGGCCATGAAGTCGAGGTAATCGCGGCCGTCGGCGTCGTAGAGGTACGCGCCCTCCCCCCTCACGAAGGCCGCCATGGGCGAGTAGAGGGTCGAGGCGTGGCGAGCCTCGCGCTCCATCAGCGCGGCGGTAGCGGCCTTCACGCCACCACCGTCCCCTGCCCGGCCAACGCGCGGCGCACGGCCCGCGGCACCCGGGCGTCCCCCAACACGACGCGCCCCACCCCGCCCTGAACGGCGGCCACGGCGCCCATCACTTTCTTCTTCATGCGGCCTTCGGCGCAGGCCATGGCATCGTCGCCCTCGTCCGCGGGCACGAACTCCACCAGCGTGGACTCGTCCGGGTAATCCCTCAGCAGGCCGGGCACGTTGGAGAGGAGCAGCAGCGCCTCCGCTTGCAGGGCGACGGCCACGGCGGCGGCGGCGCGGTCGCCGTCCACGTTCATGGCGACCCCCTTGAAGCTGATGGCCGGAGGCGTGAGCACGGGCAGGTAGCCGGCGTCCAGCAGCAGCCGCAGCAAGGCGACGTTGACGCGCTCGACCGTGCCGGTGTGGTCGCCACGCAAGACGAGCACGCGCCCATCCTCGACCGACCTGACGGTGCTCTTGAGCGTGCCCTCGAACAGCCGCCCGTCGATGCCGGAGAGCCCGACGGCGTTGACGCCCCGCACCTGCAACATCTCCACTATGCCCTTGTTGATCTTGCCGCAGTAGACCATCTCGAAGACCTCGAGCGTGGCCCGGTCCGTGAAGCGGCTCTGGTGCCCGGTCGGACTCGTCACGAACTTCGGCGGCAAGCCCAACCGCGCCGATACCCGGTTCGTTTCGGCGCTGCCGCCGTGCACCAGTAACACGCGCACGTTCTCGCGCCACAAGGCGGCAACGTCGTCGCAGACCGCCTCCAAGTCGATCCCGTCGGAACCGCCCACCTTGACCACCACCGTCTTGCTCACGGGTGCAGACCGGTGAACGAAAGGCCGGCGGCCTCCGGAAAGCCCAGTGCGAGGTTGAGGGACTGCAGCGCGTGACCGGCCGTGCCCTTGACCAGGTTGTCGAGGGCCGCCAGCACCACCAGGCGCCGCGCCCCCTCGTCGAGCTCGAAGCCCACGTCGCAGTAGTTGCTGCCGTCGAGGATCTTCGGGTCCGGCACGCGGTGGATGCCGCGGCGGGCGCGCACCAGCCTCACGAACGGCTCGGCGTCGTAAGCGGCGCGGAACGCGGCCAACACGTCCGCCTCGACCACGCCCTCTCTCACGAAGGTATGGGCCGTGACGAGGACCCCCCGCACGCGCTCCACCGCCGTGGCCGTGAGGTGGATTGTCGGCGCCCCGGGGAGCGCCTCGGCGATCTCGGCCTGGTGGCGGTGCCGCGTGGCCGCGTAGGTGCGAAGCGCGCCGGAGCGCTCCGGGTGGTGCGTTGCAGTGGAGGCCGCGCTTCCCGCGGCGCTGCTGCCGATCTTGGCGTCGACGATGACGTCACGCCCCGGGTCGAGCAAGCTCAGCACCGGGTGCAAGGCCAGAACGGAGGCCGTGGCGATGCAACCGGCCCCGGCGAGCCGCGTGGCGCCGCGCAGTTGCTCGCGGTTGAGTTCGGGGTTGGCATAGACGAAGGTGCCGAGCAGGTCGGGCCGCGGATGCGGGGCGTCGTGAAAGGCCTCGTACGCCTCCGGCTGCTTGAGCCGGAAGTCCTCGGAAAGGTCCACGAGGTACGGCGCCACCGGCGCAAGCTCGTCTATCTGGAGCGCCAGCTTGCCGTGAGGTAACGCGGCGACGAGCACGTCGGTAGCTTCCAGGTCGGAAGGTTTGGTGAAGCGCAGGTCGGTGACGCCCCGTAGGTTCGGGTGGACGAGGTGGACGGGATGCCCAGCGTGCTCCCGGCTCGTCACCTGGTCTACCCTCAACCCCGGATGCCCGAGCGCCAGGCGCAAGAACTCGCCGCCGGCGTACCCCGATGCCCCCAGGATGCTCAGCCCCACCGGGGCGGAGGTCACGCCACCAGCTCCAACCGTGACGCCACGTGCTTCACGATCAGGCCCGGGATATCTACTCCCGTAGTCGTGATGGAGTTGCGGAACTCCATGGTGTGGTTGACCTCGACGACCAGCAGGCCGCGGCTCGACTCGACCAGGTCGACGGCGAGGATGCCGCCGCCCACGGCCTGCGCGGCCGCCAGCGTGGTGGCGACCAGCTCGCTCGTCAACGGGCAGTTGCTTGCCACGGCGCCCCTGGCCGTGTTCGTGATCCAGCTGTCGGAGGTGCGGTAGATGGCCGCGATGACCTCGTCTCCTACGACGAACGCGCGGATGTCGCGGCCCGGCTTGTCGACGTACTCCTGCAGGTAGTGGACCTTGTGCTCCGGGCCGCCAAGCACTTCCTTGTACTCGAGGAGCGCTTCGGCCGCCGCTCGCGACTCGAGGCGGGCAACCAACCTGCCCCAGCTTCCCACCAGCGGCTTAATCACGACGGGGTAACCAAGCCGGTCGGCCTCGTCGAGGGCCGCCTGGCGGTCCACCGCGACGCTCGTGCGCGGCGTGGGCACGCCCGCTCGCACGAGGGCGGCACTGGTCGCGAGCTTGTCGCCGCACGTCTCGATGACCTCGGGGCGGTTGAAGACGGTGCTGCCGGCGGCCTGGAAGGCCCGTGCCAGGCTGAGGCCCCGCCACTGCGAGACGCACCGTTCGAGCACGAGGGCGGGCGAAGGAGCTCCGAGTTCGACGGCGAGCGACGAGGCATACACGGGGGTGTGCGGCACGCCCAAGCGCTCGAACGCCTCGAACAGCAGGCGTTCCTCCTCCCGCAGGCGGTCGTAGACGACCGCCACGTTGTCGGTCACTCGCCCCAGTCCTCGGCTTCCTCGGGCGCCGGCTCGAGCCTCAAGGGATCGAGTCCGACGACCTCCAACTCCGCGCCCTCGTCGGTCACGAGGATCTCGCCGAGCATGAGGCTGGAAGGGTCTACGGTCAGGCGTCCCTGGGGCGTG
The DNA here is from genome assembly GCA_032027045.1 of Truepera sp. Classification (NCBI taxonomy): domain Bacteria; kingdom Thermotogati; phylum Deinococcota; class Deinococci; order Trueperales; family Trueperaceae; genus Truepera; species Truepera sp. The sequence continues at coordinate 1,376,601 of JAVSMU010000001.1, forward strand.
TCGATGAGTTGCATGGTCTCCTCCATCGGCCGTGATCCAGCTAGCGCTGCTGCTGGCGTTGGCTTGTTCACTCAGTGGCCGGAGCCCGGACAAGCAACCCAGGCGTTCCGCGCTTTCGTTTCGAAGGTGTGACGACTTCCGAAGCCGGCGGCGGCACTGACGAACGAGGGGCAGTCTAGTTCGCCCCGCGGGAGCCTGTCAACCACACGGATATACGATGCCGATGGGCTCCAGTGACGATTCTAAAGCATTGCGATCAGCAGCCGCGGACATCGTAAGTTGTGGGTTGAGGATACGAGGGGATGCGGGCAGTATGTCCGCCACGGCTTTCGATTCGAAGGCGGTCTACAGTAACGTTCCCGTTAGCACCAGCTTGGCCAGCGCGAAGAAGATGACGATGCCGGTCACGTCGACGATGGTGGCCACGAACGGCGTGGACGAGGCCGCCGGGTCGGCGCCGAGTCGCTTGAGCGCGATGGGCAGCAGCGAACCAGTGAGAGAGCCCCACAGCACGACACCGACGAGCGACATGAAGATGGTCAGGCCGATGAGCAACCAGTTGCCGCCGTAGGCGTCGAAGACCAGGCCCCAGATTGCGACGCGGATGAACCCGAGGGCGCCGAGCATCAGCCCCAGCACGAGGCCGGCGCCGAGTTCGCGGCGCATGATCTGCCACCAGTCGCGCACGCCCACCTCGCCGAGGGCCATGGCGCGCGTCACGAGTGCGGCCGCCTGCGACCCGGAGTTGCCGCCACTGGAGATGATGAGCGGCAGGAACAGCGCCAGCACCACGGCGCTGGCGATCTCGGCCTCGAAGAAACCCATGGCCGTCGCGGTAAGGGTCTGGCCGAGGAACAGCAGCACGAGCCAGAAGGCCCGCTTGCGGATGACCTTGCCCAGCGAGATGCTCAGGTACGGCTCGTCGAGGGCCTCCACCCCACCGAGCATCTGGATGTCCTCCGTTGCCTCCTCCTCGGCCACGTCGAAGACGTCGTCGACGGTCACGATGCCGACGATCACCCCCTTGGAGTCGACTACGGGCAACGCCGAGCGGTCGTGCTTGCGGAACACGGCCACGGCGGTCTCCTGGTCGTCGGAGGCGTGCAGGGCGACGAACGTCTCGTCGATCATGTCGGCGATGCGCGTGCCGGGGTCCACCAGCAGCATCTCACGCATGCGCAGGTCGTCGATCAGCACCCCTCCAGGACCAGTCACGTAGACCACGTTCAACGTCTCCGAGTCGCTCCCGTACACGCGCACGTGCTCGAGGGCCTCGGCCACCGTCCAGTGCCGCTTGACCGCCACGTAATCGGGCGTCATGAGGCGCCCGATGGAGTCCTCCGGGTAGTTGAGGAGTCTCGTGGCCACGTCGCGCTCTTCGGGCGTGAGCAGGTTCATGAGCCGGCGGGTCACCTCGCCCGGGAGTTCCTCGAGCAGCGCCGTGCGGTCGTCGGCCGACATCTCGTTGAGGATCCCCGCCACTTCGCGGTCGCCAAGGTTCCTTATCAGGCGCTCTTGCGAGGCGAGGCCCAGGTACTCGAAGGTGTCCAGCGCCCGCTCCTTGTCGAGCAGCCTGAACACGATGGCCTCCACCTCGTAAGGCAGGCTCTCCAACACCTCGGCAAGGTCGGGCGGCTCGAACGGCCTGAGCCGGTTGTGAAGCGCGTCGAAGTGCCGTCCGTGGACCAGTTCCGTGAGCTCGGCTAGCAGTTCTTGGCGGGTATCGGTCTCAGACATGGTCTCGTCCTAAAGGTGAGGTGGTCGCGTACCTGGCTTCACAATCGCACTAGCGAATTGCTAGTGCGGCAAACCACAAGCTAACTGGGAGAGAGCGGGGCCATCAGTTCAGTTCGTCCAGGGTGAGGCTGAACGACGGCACGAACTCATCCAGGAAGTACCGCACGGCCGGATCCTCCAGTCCCTGGAGCTCGCGGTGGATGGCCTGCTCCGCCCGCTCGAACTCCTCGTTCCCGGCCTTGGCTTCCTCGAGGCACTTGAGGTACGCGGAGATCTTGTCGGCGTGCTTAACGAGCCGCCAGCTTGCCGCGTCTTCGGTGGCCGGGAAGAACAGCGGCGTGTAGTCGGCCCGAAGCTCGGGCGGCAGCATACCCACCAGGCGCTGGCGCGCCACGGTCTCGATGCCGCCGAGTGCCTCCTTGATGCTGGGACTGAAGTACTTGATGGGCGTCGGCACGTCTCCCGTGATGACCTCCTCCGCGTCGTGGAACACCGCCAGCAACGCCGTGCGATCTGGATCGAAGGCACCACCGAAGAACCGGTTATGGATGAGCGCCAGCGCGTGCGCGATCATGGCGACCTGCAACGAGTGCTCCTGCGTGTTCTCCGCGCGCGTGTTGCGCATGAGGCCCCAACGGTGGATGAACTTGAGTCTGGCGAGGTAGGCGAAGAAATGACTAGTCACGCTCGCCATCGTATCCGTATGAAACAATCCATTGACGACGGGGCCGGGCATCATTAGGCTCAATCAGTAGGAGGACATAAGTGAAGCGTCTCGCTTTCATTGCCATTGGTCTTATCGCGGTCTTACTGGCCGCCTGTGCGCCCGCGCCATCCGTGGCCACCAACGTGCCCGTGACCCTCATCTCCGTGTCGGTGCCGGCCACCAAGGGCGACACCGTCGTCCTGCAGGGCCGCTACTTCGGGGACGGTCGCACAGGTGGCGAGGCCGTCAACTACGTGATCGTCGGCGCCAACGCCGAGGGCAGTGGAGGCCAGAAGGCCAAGGTCCTCAGCTGGACCCCCACCCGCATCGAGTTCGTTGCGCCGGAAACGGGCGGCAACGGTTGGGTGTTCGTGTTCGCCGGTGGGGTGAAGAGCAACGGCCTTCCGACCAACCTGCCCTGAAGCGCTGCACGCACGTGCCCTGAACCACGATACGAACCTGCCCTGAACCAGGCACGCTCTCGCAGCAGATCTTTTGTCACCCGCGATGACGCAGCCGGGCCGCCCACCTAGGCGGCCCGGCACGTTTCTGCCGTTAGCGGGCCCAGGTGTAGACTCCTGGGCGATGAAGCTCCAAGCCGTGAAAGGCACGCAAGACATCCTCCCGCGCGACCAGGCCGCCTGGCACGCCATCACCGCCGCCGCCGAGCAGGTCCTGGGCGGCGCCGGCGCCGGCAAGATCACCCCACCGATATTCGAGTTCACCGAGGTGTTCGAGAAGTCCGTCGGTGAGTCGGCGGACCTCATGGTCCAGAAGGAGATGTACACCTTCGAGGACCGTGGCGGGCGCAGCCTGACGCTGAGGCCCGAGTTCACCGCCGGACTCATGCGTTCTTTCATCGAACACGGCATGCACACGCTCCCCCAGCCCGTGAAGCTCTGGGCCGAGGGTCCCCTGTTCCGCGCCGAGAACGTGCAGCGCGGCCGCTACAGGCAGTTCCATCAGGTGGACTACGAGTTGGTGGGCAGCGACTCAGCGCTCGCCGACGCCGAGGCCATCGAACTCCTCTACCGGACCCTGCAGGCGTGCGGCCTCACGCGCCACCGGATCCGCCTCGGCTCCGTGGGTGACCCGGACGACCGCGCCGCCTACAACGCCTACCTTCGCGAGGAGCTGGCGCCCCACGCCGAGCGACTCTCGCCCGTCAGCCAAGAACGGCTGCGCCTCAACCCGCTACGTGTCCTCGACAGCAAGGACCAGGGCGACCAGGCGCTGATCGCTGACCTCCAGCGACCGCTCGAGCGCCTTGGCCCCGCCGCGCGTGGGCACCTGGCGGAGGTGGAGCACTACTTGCGCAGCTGGGACGTACCGTTCGACCTCGACCCGGCCATCGTCCGCGGCCTCGACTACTACCGCCGCACCGCCTTCGAAGTGCATTACGAGGGCATCGGGGCGCAATCCGCGCTGGGAGGCGGCGGCCGCTACGACGGCCTGATAGAACTGCTGGGCGGCCCGCCGATACCCGCCACGGGCTGGGCGTTCGGGGTGGAACGCGTGCTCGACGCGCTCGCGCAGGAAGAAGCGGCGCAGGCGGAAACTCCTGAGCGGCCCGCGCTGTTCGTGATCCCCCTCGACGACGAGGCCGTCGGCGAGGGAGCCGACCTGGCGACCCGCCTGCGGCGCGAGGCGCTCCGGGTCGAGTTCGCCTACCAACGGCGCAACCCGGGCAAGGGCCTGCGTGACGCCGACCGCAGCGGGGCCCGGTTCGCCGCCCTGCGCGGCGCCGAAGAACGCACCCGCGGCACTTGGCAACTCAAGGACCTGGCCAGCGGCGAGCAGTCGGAAGTCGCCGACGAGGCGCTGCGCGCCGCCCTGACCGAACGCCTCGAGAACCTCTGAAAGGCACCCGAGCATGAAGAGAAGCCACACCTGCGGTGACCTCCGCGCCACCGATGCCGGCAGCGACGTGACCCTCCAGGGATGGGTGAACCGCCGCCGCGACCTCGGTGGCCTCGTGTTCATCGATCTTCGCGATCGTTACGGCATCACCCAGATAGCCTTCGAACCGGAGGACGCCGCCGCGTTCGCCGCCGTGCAGGACGTGCGGAGCGAGTTCGTGGTCGAGGTGACGGGCGTCGTCCGCCCGCGCCCCGACTCGCAGCGCAACGCTCGGGTTAGCACCGGCGACGTGGAAGTGGTGGCGAAGAGCCTGGTCGTGCTCTCCCCCGCCCTCACGCCGCCCTTCGTCATCGACGGCGCCGGTGGCGAGGTCAACGAGGAGTTGCGGCTCAAATACCGCTACCTCGACTTGCGCCGCCCTGCGGCCCTGGCGCCCCTGCTCCTGCGCCACCGCGTCACCAAGGCCATCTGGGAGTTCCTCGACCGGCGCGGTTTCGTGCAGGTCGAGACTCCGCTACTCACCCTCTCCACCCCCGAGGGCGCCCGCGACTTCGTGGTGCCCGCCCGGCAGAGGCCCGGTTCCTTCTACGCGCTACCCCAGTCACCGCAACTGTTCAAGCAGATGCTCATGATGGCAGGGGTGGACCGCTACTTCCAGGTGGCGCGCTGCTTCCGCGACGAGGACCTGCGCGCTGACAGGCAACCAGACTTCACCCAGCTCGACCTGGAGATGTCGTTCGTGGATGAGGACGACGTGCTGGAGCTCAACGAGGAGCTCATGGCCCACGTGGTGCGGGCCGCGACGGGCGCCGAGATCGTCACACCCTTCCCGCGCCTCACTTACCAAGACGCCATGGACCGCTACGGCTCCGACAAGCCCGACGTGCGCTTCGGCCTCGAGCTGGCCGACGTCACGCAGGTCCTCGCCGGCAGTTCCTTCCGCGGCTTCGCGGCGGGCGCCCAGCCTGGAGGCGCGATAAAGGCGCTACTCGTTCCTGCCAGGCACGCGGCGCCCCTCACGCGCAAGGTGCTCGCCGAACTCGAGGAGCACGCCAAACGCTTCGGGGCCAAGGGCCTGGCCTGGCTCAAGCGCGGCACGGACGGCTTCTCGGGGCCGGTGGCCAAGTTCCTCTCGGCAGCGGAGGTAGAGGGCCTTGGCGCCATCGCCGCCACCGAGGGCGACACGCTGCTTCTCGTGTCGGGCGAGTGGAAGCTGAGCTGCACCGCCCTCGGAGCCGTGCGCCAGCGCCTACCCAAAACGCTCGACTTGGACGTGGATGAGGGGTTCGCCTTCCTCTGGGTGGTCGACTTCCCGCTTCTCGAACGCGAGGCGGAGACGGGCGAGTGGACTTACATGCACCACCCGTTCACCAGGCCGCAGGAAGCCGACCTGGAGCGCCTCGAGTCCGACCCGGGCAGCGTGAAGGCCCACGCCTACGACCTCGTGCTGAACGGCTCAGAGGTGGGTGGTGGCAGCCTGCGCATCCACCGCCTCGACGTGCAGCAGCGGATGTTCAAGGCCCTCGGATTCTCCAGCGAGGACGCCCAGCGGCGCTTCGGCTTCTTCCTGGAGGCCCTCGCTCACGGCGCACCGCCCCACGGGGGGATCGCGTGGGGCCTCGACCGCCTCGTGATGCTGCTGGCGCGCGTCGACAGCATCCGCGACACCATCGCCTTCCCGAAGAACCAGCGGGGCGCGGATCCCCTGACCGGGGCCCCCGCCCCCATCGACGCTCGCCAGCTGAGCGAGCTGGGGCTACGCGCCCTAGAGACGAGCGCGGAATGATACCGCTCGTCGTCCTCGACCTCGACGGCACCATCATCGGCTCCAGCGGCCTCGTGCAGGAGTGCATCTGGGAAGCCGCTGAACGAGCCCGGGAAGCGGGCGTGAAGATCGCGGTGTGCACGGGCCGCCCGGGGTTCGGGGTGGCGCTGCGGGTGGCCCAGCGCCTGGGGCCCGACAACCCGCACGTGTTCCAAAGCGGCGCCTACCTCGGTTACCCGGACGGCCGCACCATCAAGGCCGTGGCGCTCAAGGGCGGCGACCTCAGCCGCATAATCGAGCTGTCGCGGCAGCGCGGCGCCATCCTCGAGCTCTACACCCCGAATTGCCTGTACGTCGAACGCAGCACCGACTTGAGCGAGCAGCACGCCAACATGATCGGCGTGACCGCCATCGTGAGCGACCTCGAGGAGGTGGCGGCCACCGAGCCCGTCGTGCGCGCGCAGTGGGTGCTGCCGAAGGGAGCGTCCGAGGCGATCGCCGAGCTTGCACCAGCGGGCGTCAACCTCTCGCACGCGGGCAGCCCGGCGCTCCCCGGCATCTCCTTCATCTCGATAACCGGCGCCGGAGTGTCCAAGGCCAGCGCCGTCAAGCAGCTCGCCGAACAGTTGCGGCTCCCGCTCGCGAACGTCATGGCCGTGGGCGACAGCCACGGCGACCTTCCTATGCTCGAGGTCGTCGGCCACCCCCGAGTCGTCGCCAACGCCTCGCCCGAACTCCTGGAGCGGTTCCCTTCGGTAGGTGACGTCGAGGAGTGCGGCGTGGTGGAGGCGCTCGAAGAGGCCAGCGGTGCTCGCGGGGGCTTGTTACACTCCCTCGCATGAAGATCGTCACCATCGATTCGTTGCCGCAGCACATCGGCGAACACGTGCAGCTCCACGGTTGGCTGACCGGCATCCGGTCGAGCGGCAAGATTGCCTTCTTGCAGTTGCGTGACGGCAGCGGTTTCGTGCAGGGCGTACTGGCCAAGAACGACGTAGACGAGCAGACGTTCGAGCTCGCGCGCTCGCTGGCGCAGGAGTCCTCGGTCTCCGTCGTGGGCGAGGTGCGCGCCGACGCGCGGGCGCAGGGCGGCGTGGAACTCGGGCTCTCCGAGGTCAGGCTCATCGGCGCCAGCGGCGACTACCCCATCACGCCGAAGGAACACGGCGTCGACTTCCTGTCGGAGCACCGTCACCTCTACTTGCGCCACAAGGTCCCCTGGGCCATCCTTCGGATCCGCGACGAGGTCGAGCGGGCTGTCCACGACTTCTTCAGCCAACGCGGCTTCACACGCTTCGACGCACCGTTCTTCATGCCCACCGCCGTCGAGGGGACCACGAGCCTCTTCGAGATCTCGCTGTTCGACGAGGACAGCGCCTACCTCTCGCAGTCGGGTCAGCTCTACGCCGAGGCCGGCGCCATGGCGCTGGGCAAGGTCTACACCTTCGGGCCAACGTTCCGGGCCGAGAAGAGCAAGACGCGCCGGCACCTCCTCGAGTTCTGGATGATCGAGCCGGAAGTGGCGTTCTTGGATCACGAGGGGAACATGCAGCTCCAGGAGGACATGGTGGCTTACCTCGTGGGCCGCGTGATCGAGAAGCGCCGCCCCGAGCTCGAGCTGCTGGGCCGCGACGTCAGCCTGCTGGAAGCGAGCGCCCAGGGCGGGTTCCCCCGCATCAGCTACGACGAAGCCCTCGCATTCCTCGCCACCAAGGGGGAGAACCTGGAGTTCGGCGACGACCTGGGTGCGGCCCACGAGACGCTCCTAGGCGAACACTACGACCGTCCGGTCTTCGTCGAGCTGTGGCCGACCGCCGCCAAGGCCTTCTACATGGAGCCCGTGCCGGGCGACCCCACCCGCGTGCTCGCTGCCGACCTGATCTGCCCCGAGGGCTACGGGGAGCTCATCGGCGGCTCGCAGCGCATCCACGACCTCGGGCTGCTCGAGCGGCGCATCGCGGAGCACGGTCTCCCCACCGAGGCGTTCGCGTGGTACCTCGACCTGCGGCGCTTCGGCAGCGTGCCGCACTCGGGCTACGGCATGGGCCTGGAGAGGTTCCTTGCGTGGTTGACCGGGGCCCACCACCTGCGTGAGGTCATCCCCTTCCCGCGGATGCTCACCCGCATGTACCCCTGAGGGTCGGGCCTACAGGCAGGAAGGCACGGCTGCCGATCGGCGTTGCCGCCAACACGGTCGGTCGGGCCTACAGGCTGGAGGGCACGGCCACGTGTTCTAGCAGCGTGCTGGCGGGGAGTCCGTTGCGCAAGAACCTCACGGCCGCCACCCCGTTGGCCTCTGCCGTAGCGGTCAGCGAGCGCAAGATGGCGAGTTCCTGGGCCACGCTCACGCCGATCGGCGTCACCACCTCCATGTCGACCACGGCCACCTTCCGCCGGTCGAACGTCTCGACGAACACTCGGGGCGCCGGCAGTTCGGCCGGCCACACGCCCAGTTGGACGAGCGAGTCGCGCAACGCGGCCATGACCGCGGCTAGGCGCTGCGAGGCTCCCGCCGGTAGCTGCAGGCGCACGTTACTCGTCCGCTCGAGGCCCGCGGCGTCGACCAGCACCAGCCTCACTTCCTGAGGCGTCAACTGCTCCTGCGCGCGCGTGACGTCGATATTGGGCGGCGGCGTGGAGGACCGCCGTTGCCGAGGGCCCACGAGTCCTGTGGCGGCGATCAACAGCAGGGCAGCCACCAGCACCTGGGGGGTGGCGGCAGCCCTCAGAAGCCGGGTCCAGGGCGCCGGCTCCGGCTTCTCGTTGCTCGGTGAGGTCACCTCGGAAGGCCGATGCTGCCGTCTCGAACGAGTTGCTCCAAGGCGTCCGCGAAGCGCTCCGGCAGCCCTTCGGAGGCGAGGTCGGCGGCGGCGAACTCGAAGAGCACGCCACGACCGGCCGCGCCGCCCAAGACCTGCAGGGGCGCGCTGGTGATGCTCTCCGCCCTGTAACCACCCACGGCGAAGAGGCGCTCGGAGATGGCCTCGGCCACGCGCCTGCCGATGTCGAGGTCGGGCACCAGGCCGAGGAGGATCTTCCGCCTGATGGCGTCCGTCTCGTCCTGTCGGGCGGCCTGCGCGGCGTTCTCGCGCACGGCCATCTCCAACGACGTGACGTTGTTGGCGTCGCCCAGGTAGTAAACCCGGAACTCGCCCAGGTCGAGCGCGGCGGAATGGATGCTGATGAACAGATCGGCGCCGATCCCGGCGCGAGAGCGCTCCGGTACGTCGACCGGGGCGTCGGCCTGGCGCGTGAGCTGCACTTGCATGCCACGCCCCTCGAGGGCGGCCGCGAGTCGTTTCGCGAAGGCGAGCGTGAGGGTCGATTCGCTGCCGAGGCCGGCGCTGACCACCCCCAGGTCGTCGCCGCCATGCCCCGGGTCCAGGACGACCGAGACCCGTCTCGTCGCCGGGGCCTCACCGGCCTCGTCGAAGGACAGGTTCAGGCGGAAGCCTCGACCGTCCGGCACCGCGTACACGAGGTAGTTGGTGCCGGGTTCCAGCTGCACGCGCACCTCGGTGGCGCCGTTCTGCGAGGTGGCGGTGGCGAGCTTGAACGCCTTGCCCTCCAGCGGGTCCAGGCGTGCCTCGACGTCGGTGCGGTCCAAGTAGACGAAGAGCGTGGACAGGGGTTCGTTGTAGAAGGTGGTGTAGCGCACGGGGGCGCTGAGGCTAAGCTCGATCCGCTCCGTGCCGCTGTCTTGTAACCGCATCGCCGACAGGCGCCCGCGCGGTTGCACCACCATCACGGTGTCCTCGGAACTCAAGTAGGTGACGCTGGCGCCCAGCGCCTCGGCCACCGGCTTGACGGGCAGGAAGATCTCGCCCCCGACGCTCACGGCCGGTCCGCCGGGCACGTCGCGGCCGTCGAGCCACACTGCCGGCGTCGGCGCGGCGCCGGCCTCTTCGACCAAGGTCAGCTGAAGCACCCGCCCGCCGGCCTGGAGGGTGACGAGGCCCCTACCGGCGTCGCCGGTCAGGTCCGCCCCTAAGGCCCGCGCAAGGGCGCTGCCGGGGGCGTAGCTCGTGCCTGACACAAGTGAGGTGGTGTTCCCGGCGATCTCGCGGCCATTCACCAGCAGGCGCGGCTCGGCGCCGGCCACGGCGGCCAGGAGGGCGAGAAGGACCAGGAGCAGGGTGCGGGCGGGCCTCATTTGCGGCCCCCGCGGGCGAGTTCGCGTTCCATCTCGCGCTGGGCGTCCTTCTTGGCCGCGTCGCTGCGCTTGTCGTGGAGCTTCTTGCCGCGCGCCAGGGCCACCTCGAGCTTGGCCCAGCCGCCCTTGAAGTAGAGCTTGAGCGGCACGAGCGTCAGTCCGCGTCGCTCCAAGCCCTTGGCGATCTCGTCGATCTCGCGCGCGTTCAACAGGAGCCGCCGGGTTCGCGTGGGCTCGTGGTTGTTGTAGCTGGCCTCCTGGTAGACGGGGATCGTCATGCCCTCCACGAAGACCTGCCCGTTCATCACCTTCGCGTAGGCCTCGGCGATGGACCCCCCGCCCTGACGCAACGACTTGACCTCGCTGCCCGTCAGTTCCAGGCCGGCCTCGAAGGTCTCGAGCAGTTCGTAGTCGTGGGTTGCGCGTCTGTTACGTAGCATGGTGATTACCGGGCGCCATCTTATCCGCCCCGCGTGAGAGCGCAGTTCACTCGAGCAACGCGCCGACGTCGCGGGGGTCGACGTCCACGGCCAGCTTCGCGCCCGGGTATCGCTGAGGCACGAGGGCGAGGAGGTTCTCGAGCCGCACCTCGTCGGGCGCGCGCAACAGCAGTTGGAACAAGAACCGGCCCTTCAGCCGTTCCACCGGGGCGCTGGCCGGGCCGAGCACCTCCTCGGCACCGGCACCCCCCGTCAGGAGGGCGTCGGCCGCGTGTTGCGCCGCGGCCAGCGCCCCGCCGCGGTCACGGGCCGAGAAC